>NZ_JCAMRT010000024.1:0-83020 GCF_059821225.1 Paenibacillus sp. sg306046 | reverse complement strand
GTTCGATAGATTCTATCTAGAGTATACCATACAGGAAAATATAGTAACGTTATTTTAGGTTCTTTGTACTAGCCATGCAACCCTCCCGCCAACCGGGGACGGGAAATGCACGGACCAATGGGAATTTGGACGAGGCTGGTACGTCTATGCATGGACATTCTGTAGAGCTCATCACACGATCTGGTCTGAAAGGCAAGAAGCGGACGTCCGGCCATGCCGAGAGCAGACGCAGCCAGCAAAAGGCGCTGCAGGAGCATGCCGGCTTCCATCTGCTGAATGCGGTATCCTCGATACCCCAATTGGGATATCAAGTGATCATCGTCACCTGCTATATGCAGACAGATCGGCACTTGAAACAAATTGACATTATGCAGAGTCATCCCCTGCTGCAGCCGGAGCCTATGATCACCGGCAAGCTCGCGCCGGAGCGCGTGGGCAGCTGCGTCATAGCGATAGGCGCCATCCGGTACGCCTTCGACGTTATAAAAGCACCCGTATAACGCGATACGAAGCGGAGGCGACGCCCCCGTCCCTGCCCCCACGCCGTCCAAATCGTTGCGATACGAGAAGGAAGCCATAGCTTCCTGCAGCAGGACGGCCAGCTGCTTCGCCGTCACACGGCTCAAGAAGAATTCGCTTTCGGGCGAATGCCTCGCACGGCTGGCCGCCGCCAGATCAATGCTCAGCCGCTTCACAGGTGGTAAATACACCGTCTGAAGTCCGCTTTCCGCTCGATTTGCGGGCTTTAACCGGCGAAACGGCGAAAGCGTATGTAGTGCCGCCGCTTCGTTCATCTGCGTCAGCTCCGGGAACTCCTTGACGGATTTCGATCGCACGTAAACTTCATGCTGAATACCCGAAAGCTCGCGGCACAGTTCATCTGATGCGACTTGCAGCTGTGTATCGCGGGCATCGTCGATCCAAGGAATGTCGCGCTGCACGGAAAGAGGGATGACCGCATAAACGTTCTCTTCGGAGCCAGATAGCCCGAGCAGATGGCCCACGGCTCGGTCCAGAAATCGGAAATGCACGCTTGATGCATAACCGAACCGTTTTGCAGCTTCCTGCAGTTGCCCTAGCAGCACACCTGAATCAAGACCTTGCAAACGATAGGCAAAGGTGTTGTATTTGAAAGCATTTTTCCAGACCATCGCCGATACAAACACAACGCCAAAGCATAAGGATAGCTCACAGTGGTTGCCGAGAGCCCTGGCCAAGTACGAATCGTACTCGCCTTCACGCAGCAGCACCAAGCGATGGTGTGCGGCATCGTAATGGTATAATCCGGGAACGCCTGCTTCCGTGCGGAGATAGATGTATAATTCATTCGGGTACAATCCCCCGCCGGAAGGGGTGAATCTTCGATACATCTGCATCGGAACCGCAAGGGAATAGCTGACTTGCGCCAGCCCGTAGACATACCAGAAAAAATGGCCAATGGTTTTCAAACTTGGTTCAACAGCTTCAACAGATGATGCCCGCGCCTTCAGCGTCATCGGGATATCCGAAGACAGTGAAAGCGTTGGCAGGCCGCGATACAGCTTATAGGCAAGCGGTGCATCGTCCCAATCGACCTCATGGCCGGACTGTCCGCCCACGTTGCCGTCGGCATGAAGCTGGCGAATAAACGCTTCCAGACTCACATGGCTTCCCCCAATCGCCTAAAAGGATACCTTCGCTGGCAGGAGCCGACATCGGCTCTGCTCATTTATGGGAACGGATGCGGATGAGCATTGAGCTCCTCCGGACGCAAAGGACGTTTTGTGTAACCGAGCTCGTTCGGCACTCGAAGCGCCCTTTCCAAGCCCGCCAATCGCGTAAACCGGTAGCCAAATGTCATCGGCAGCATGCCAGGTATCAGCACTTTCACGCAATGTAGCCCGTTACGTCTCAACTCCGGTGTTGTCTGGTCAACCACAATAACGTCCAAATGCAAGCGGAGAAACGTACCGATCATCGACTTCAGGTCTTCGGTCAAATCGCGGCGCCTCGGAGTGATCTCAAATTCTTGCTTGAATGCTCGCATCGGCCGGTTTTCCTCCAGCAAAAAGCGCAGCCGCGGCTCCGCCTCCGGCAGGCTGTACAGCATGGAATGGTCTTCCATGCCGTGAACCAGCGAAGGATTATTGAGCATCCGCACATAATCCTCCCGGTTCGACTCTAATTTGTGGTTTAATGTAAGCATCATCCCCGACAGCTCGTGAACCGCCCCTTTTGCCGCCCGTACGGGATCGGGGTGCGCTCCGGCCGCACAAATAAGATTCACTCCGTCAGGCCTTCTATTTTTCGCCATCGCCCAAATGCTAGGAATGCCATGTTCCATCGTCGCATTAAACAAAAGCACGTCAAAACCGGCAACAGACTGCAGCCGGTCCACCATGAGTTTTAGGTCGCGGTCTCCGGCGGATTGCGGGTCCAAACGGGGAAGCGGCAGCTGGGCGTACCACGTCAGCAAGAACGAATCGCGCTCCACGACCTCCAGCATCCCGTACATAATCGCTTCCTCCAGGCTTCCGCCCAAGGCACAACCGTTGGATGTTTCGTACACAAAGCCTTGCCTGCAGGGAGAGCTGTAATACGCTAGCCACTGCGGTACCAAAATCGGGCGTTCTTGCGCAAAAGAGTATCCCCAGACCCAATCGGTTTCGACATCGGGGTCAAATCGCCTAAAAGGAAACCTAGGCAGCTCATACTGCTCCTCCGCATACAGCCCGACCGTCACGGGATCAAGCGCTTCCCCTGCCAGTTGCCGGTAGCTGCCGAAAACGACCGATCGCTTGCCGCGTGGCGTCATACCGCAATAACGCTCCAAGCCCTCCAGAATAGCCGACAGCTCGCTATCAGCATAGCAGTTCGTCCGGCCAGCCGTCACCTCGTCTTGTTCGAACATCGGCAGATTCACGGTCGCATCGGCCAAGGGTGAAACTAGATCCAGCATTTTTCCGTTCAGAAAGCCGATTTTGTAATCGAGATAGTCTCTGGCCAGAAAAGCGTTCAGCTCCTGGAGCGATCGGCTGCGGTAAATATGATCTCCGACTTTAAGGGACGGCTTGAGCGATATGCGGGCCGCATCCCGCGAATCTTCGGGCAAACGTCCGCATACGGGGCACAATGGGTCCGGCAGGAAGAAATGGCTGGAGCCATGCAATGTTTTTAAATGAACAAAAATCATACGCTCTTCCATGCGGGAACGGCTTCGTAACAGCACATTCCGCAATTCCGCCGTAAGCAAGTGCGCCATATGAAGCAGTCCCGTGCGCGATGCCCAGGGATCAGACAGGATTCCCCCGGTCTCCGTCAACCGCTGTTGCAGTGCCCGCATTTCCCTGCGGTCGCGCCCCGCTGTGAGATGCCGGGAGTCGGCACACCTGGAGCATCCGGGCTGGCCGGGCCTGACGAGCGGCCCAATCACGCCTTCACCGAAAGCGACGAAACCGCGAAGCCACGGAATGCCGGCAGCCTGAAGCTTCGCTTCCGCCTCACGGTGAACGGCTGGATGCCAGGCATCGTGCAGGACCAAGGCAACATCTATCTCTTCCGGCACCCCCTCTCTGAAATCGGTCAAACGAACGATTTTGCAATCAGAGATATGCTCCCTGCTCACCAGCTCGGCCAGCACGCCTTCCCCGATAACAGCAACAATCGCACTCATCCGGCTTCCCCCTCTCCCAGCAGCACGCCGAAGACCGCTGCAGGACCCTCACGCAAAAATGGCTCCACCGCCAAATTAATGACGAAAACCTCCCTGCCGCTTGTTTTCAGCTTTCGCATCGCATCGCTGACTCCATCCTGCTTCGATTCCGTGGCCGGGACAACCAGCTCCCGCGGGGCGTCCGAACCCAACCGCACGGTTCTGACCTCTACGGCCTGCCATACGCGGGATGCGGGCCCGTTTTGCGCCTTCATCAGCGACGCTTGCAGCACTCTGCGCAGCGCCGTTGTCGGGGTCAAGCCGGTGGCTGCCAACCATCCGTCCTCCGTACCTGTCCATACGACAGGAAATCCGCACACGTCCTCTCCAACTCCGATCGCCGGTGTGCCCTGCATCGTGGTCAGCGCCTGTAAATAAAACCGGCATGACTCATCCTCAATCTGATCGAGCCGAGCCTGAACGACATGCGGCTCGCGGTTTGTCAGACGCGCCTCCAAATGCTTCGTCAAGCAAGCCTGTAGTCCACGAGCCATGCCTTCTGAGGCTGTCTCCCCGATCCCGACGCCGATAAGCTGCTCGGTGTTCACAAAATAACCGGCAAGCCGTGACACATACGCCTCAAGCCCGACCAGCCCCGCTTCACGCCGTGCTTCCCCGTGAGTCAATCCCGAACAAACGATATCCGGCAGCAGACCAGCCGGCCCTTCTGACAACGGATCGGCTGCATGAACGCGGCATTGTGACAAGGGCAGCTGAGCAAGGTCCCCTTCCTCCCAGCTATGGAAAATTCCCGTCCGATCTGATGTCAGTTTGCTGAAGTAAGGAAACAGCCCATTTCCAGCGTCGCCTTCCGACCCTTCCGCGAGCCGAAGCTCGACGTCATCCACCCAGTTAGCTGTGACGTCGATTTTTTCGGCGGCAAGCGGATGCGGCAATAAAGAATGCCAGCTTCCTTCCAATGTCTCCAAATCAAGCAGATAAAGTGAGTTTCTCAGCTCTGAGTCGGAAGCGCCAGTCGTCGTCTTGAACAGCTCGAAAACAATCACATTCGCGAGCAGCGCCCCTGCCGTTGTCGAGAACGCAAACCGCTCTGAATCTTTAAACACTTCAGAATCGTGGATGCGCCGCCATGCCGATTCCAGACAGACCTCACTCTCCGGCTGCACGAGCGGGCCCGCGATGCCGGCCTGCTGCAGTCGAACGGCCGGGAACAGCGTTTTGCGTTCCGCCTGGCATGCCTTATGAAGAAGCCGCAGTTCCTCGCAATCGCCGTGCTCAGACACATAGAGGACCGCCTGAAACGGCCGCACGGCTTCCCTCCAGCCTGCGGTACTCTTATTCG
This sequence comes from Paenibacillus sp. sg306046, assembly GCF_059821225.1. Lineage (NCBI taxonomy): Bacteria > Bacillati > Bacillota > Bacilli > Caryophanales > Paenibacillaceae > Paenibacillus > Paenibacillus sp. sg306046. Next base: position 78,026 of record NZ_JCAMRT010000024.1, on the reverse strand, counting down.
TCAGCACAGCCTCTCGGATGGCCACCTCGGAATCGGTCAAGCGAGCGTGCTCCGCCAAAGCCGTAAGCCGCTGCCGATCCGTCGGCATTGAATCTGTAATCAGCATACTGAATCGAGGCAGACCCGACTCAAGCAGCGACGACACTAGCGAGGTAAATATTTGACCGGCTCCGACCACGAGCACCTCAACCTGCCGGTAAGTCTGAAACCGATAAGCGCCCGATTCGCCAAGGCTATTGAGAAAAGCGATTTGTCCTGCATACTTACGGACCGTATGCTCCGCGAGAACGTGCGGTCGATCCAGACTTACATCGCGCGCAAAGCCTTTTTCACTCAGCACTTCCGCGATTTCGTATACCCGGTCACGATACGGATCGGATAGTCCCTCCGTCAATTCAGCTAATGTGTGCTCCCCGTTGAACATGGGGACGAGCTTTTCCAGCCATCGGTCCATCATCTCGCCTTTCAGGTGAAATGTGCCAACGTTGTTTCGGAAATAGACGCTATTATTCTGAACCGGCAAAAAAAAGGTATCCGCCTTGATCTGAAGGCGCGCAGATGGGGTCAGCTTTGACATCTCAGCCCTCCTAACCGTAACCGCAATTGTCCAATTTGCAATCCTCGTTATTCATCCTATGTACTTCGATTTGTCCCTCATGTCAGACAACACCTTAAAGGATAAAAAAATCGCCCCTGCAACGTACCGTGCAGGGGCGATCCGTATTACGGCAAACAGGAAGAGAAAACGAGCATGTTAGCGACAGCGGTGGCAGTTGCCTGCGCAGTTATGGCAGAAGCCTGCGCAGCTTTGGCAGCGAAAGCCGCCACAAACGCCTCCGCAAAACCCGCCACAAACTCCAGCACAAAAAACGCCGCAAAATCCCGCGCAAAATCCGGCACAAACTCCTGCGCAAAATCCGACGCAAAGACGAGCCGGGTCAACCGGCACTTGGCCGTTCGGGAACTGTCCGGCGTGATATTGGGCCTGTTGCGTCCAAGGCGTCATTTCGGTTGCCTGAAACTGCGAAACATCCAGCTGTTGAAGCTCATTTCTAAAATTGGTCATATGAAAAACCTCCAGTAATTTCTTTCAATCGACATGATTCCAGCTTATGGTCGACACTCCGCGTTTGTTACTGAGTCAAACACCTATTTTTTGGGCGTCTGTACCAAAATCCGGACATGCAAAATACCGGCCCCCGCATCATTACGAGGACCGGCATTCTTTTCCTATTTGTAAGATAGTGAAATGCAACAACTCCATTCAAGTTGTCTTCGCAGCATGCTGACAAGGTAAAAAATAGCTCAGTCGAGTCATTTCGCTACCTGACCTCTTCGATTAATATGGATATGTTAGGTTTACAAACCTTGAAAATATGAACCACGAGGAGAAAAAGGAGAAAAGTATGGGCAATCAAAGCACGTTTAATCCGTTCCGCAGACTTCATTTTTACGCCGCCTGGCTCATTACTCCCCTGCTGATTACCTTAAGCCTGTCGGGCATCGGCTACCTGTTTTACACGAATGTCGAAACGAGCATGTACCAGCATGAATTTTTCGGAGCCAGCAGCACGAGCGCCCCGCAAAGCCTGGATGAAGCGGTTCAACAAATCAGCAACAACAACCCCGGCTACACGATTGGAAAACTGAGCATGATGGAAGAGCCCTTTAACAATCGAGTGACTATAAGCAACGCAGACGGAGATACCCGCTATATTTTTCTGGATCGCAGCAACCAGATCGTCGCCGAGCAGGATGCGAAGTACACCTATGCCAACATTATGCGAAATGTTCACAGCTCTCTCTTTACAGGGAGCACGTTTATCCGTTATTTAGTCGAATTGACTGCCTGCTGGACTATTTTTCTCATCGTGTCAGGCATTTACATGACGGTTAAGAAGAAACTGCTTTCAAGAAGGGAAATTGCAGGAAATCATCCTTTTAAGTTTCAAAAAATTCACGCTTGGCTCGGGTTGCTTACCGCAGTCCCCCTGGTTGTCATCGTACTGACTGGCATTCCTTGGTCCGTATTCATGGGCAGCCAGATCAGCACGTTCGCTCAAGATCATCCGGAGCTGGGGAGAACTGCGTTGAGAGCCAATCCACCCCAATCCGATGTCAACGAAATTCCCTGGGCGACCCGAAGTCTGAATCAACCGGCTTCCGAGCATGCAGCGCATGGCGAACACCACGCTATGGCCAGCGCCGCGCTCAACAATCCGAACCAGCAAAGTTTGCAGTCAATCATCCAAAGCGCCCAAAAGGAACAAATAAGCCGGCCGTTTTCGATTGTGTATCCTTCGAATGAGCAAGCCGTGTTTACGGTGTCCAAAGGCAGCAATACCGGGGTTACGGGGCTGGATGTCAGCCCTTATGAAGAAACGACCGCCTATTTCGACCAATATTCCGGCAAGCTCCTTGCCCGAATTAATTTCGATGACTATGGCATGATCGGAAAATGGTTTACTTGGGGCATTCCGCTCCACGAAGGGCATTTGTTCGGACTAGCCAATCAAATTTTGAACCTGATTGTATGTGTTGCCTTCCTTGCGGCAATCGTCATGGGGTTTATGTCGTGGATGAGAAGAATCAAGCCCGGCGATTTCAAGCGACCCAAGCGAATCAACGCTCCCTGGTCGATCGGCGCCGTGCTCACGCTGCTCATCCTGGGCATATTGATGCCTCTGTTCGGCCTATCCGTGCTTCTCATCTTTCTCGTTGAAACCATTATCTATTATTCCACGAAAAATAAGGCACGAGCCGTAAATTAATATGGCCTTGGATTCAAAATCTCAATATATCCTTCAGTTCCATTCACGCGAATTCGTTGGCCGTCCTTGATCCGTTTGGTGGCATGCTCCACACTGACTACTGCTGGCAAGCCGTATTCACGCGCGATCACGGCTCCATGGGTCATCAGTCCGCCCACCTCGGTGACCAGACCTTGTATGGCTACAAACAATGGCGTCCAGCCAGGGTCCGTAAAGGAAGTAACCAAGATGTCTCCAGCTTCCAGCTTGGCATCCTCCATGTTTAAAATGACACGTGCCCGGCCCTCGACCACTCCGGAGGAAACAGCCAAACCGGCCAATGCTTCGGCGGGGAGATGTTCTCGTCGGTACGTACCCGCAATGATTTCGCCGTCAGACGTCATAACACGTGGAGGGGTTAGTTTCTCGAATAAGTTGTATTCGTCTTTGCGCTTGCTGATGATCGCGTAATCGAGCTTGCCTGTGCGTACGACATCGTGGAGCTCCTGGAAAGTGAGATCGTAGGTATCTTCCTTTACCTGAATAACGCCGGCTTGTACGAGTCGTTTGGCTTCTTTCAGCAAAGCCTGCTTGTAAATGAAGTAGCGGTTAATCATGCCGTATTTGGGATATTCACGATAACCGATGAAAGTCCGGAGCAGGCTGATCCGTTGTTTTGTTTCGTTGGCTTTTTGTTGGCCGTCCGGCAATTGCTGCAATCGCTCTAGCAGCTCTTGCTCTTTCTGTAAAGCCTCCTGTCGCCCTTGTTCAAACTTCCGTTTGCCGGCGTTAGGCTCAAAGTTGTTAATGTTCGTGAGAATGATCGGGACAAGTCCAATTGGTCTTTCACTCCAGCGGGTTTTCGTCAAATCAATTTCACCGGCACATCGCATCCCATATTTGTTGAGATAAGCATGGATCGCGTCTTGGGTTTCCTTTCCACCCTCAAGCTTAGCCAGCTCATCCAAAAAGTTCGGATTCTGGACATGCTGTAAATAATCGATCACTTCGGGATAAGGACGAATCACATCGGCGACATCCAGCAGCGCCAGACCCATTTCCGAAGTAATATTGTGCGGCGCCGATTGAGAAAGCGGATCGGCCGCATTTTTTTCACCTAGCCAGGTGTTCATGTTTTCATTGATCCATGCGGAAGCATCCATAGCGGCCCTAATCACAGCTGAGCTTTGGGGGTCAAATAGGAGCTGCTTTAATTTATGAATATCTTCCAGAATAAAATCAAATACATCTGCTCCTGATTTCGTCTGGATGGTTTGTTTCAACTCTTCTAGGGAGGCTTGACTACGCTTGATCAACTCGGAAACGATGGTCGGATCGTCTTCGAGCTGCGTTTGAAAGCCTGTAGACGGTTTACTTTGGTTGCGTTGGGGACTCTGTATATTTTGACCATCTGGCGCCGGTTTTATAAAAGCCTCCCGCTCTACGATGGTCACGAGGGCGTCTTTTAGGAGCGGATCGGATGCTCCCAATGCCTCTATGACCATTGCTCTGCTGTCAGCCGAAGCCAGATTAGGCGTGATATCCACAAACAATCGTCCACCGGCTGCACGCATAGGAGCACGAGTCGTTAACAGAAAAAAAGAAAGTCCCAGCGGTTTCATGGGGTCAGTCATCATTTGTTGATGACCGACTGATACATAGACGTGATTTTCTTGATCATCCGCTTCAGGTATGGGGTATAAAGTAGTGATCGGTCGACTCTGGACGATATAAAAGATATCCTCGGCCAAACACCACTCGATGTCCTGGGGGCAGCCTAAGTTAGCTTCGATCTGTCTTCCGATCCGTGCCAGCTGTACTATTTGTTGTTCCGTAAGAGCTTGCATTTGCTGCTGACCAAGGTCGATCTGCCTAGTCTCCGTCCCGCCTTCTGTTCGTCCATAGATAGCCCGTTTTTTGGCTGCGATCCGCTTATTGACGACAGCCCCTTCCTGTACTTGATAGCAATCGGCAACGGCCAAGCCAGAGACCAATGCTTCTCCGAGTCCAAAGCAGGCTTCAATGGATAGCCGCTTTCGGTTGGAGGTCACCGGATCAGCAGTAAATAACACCCCGGAGGCCTGGGGAAAAACCATCCTTTGAACGATAACGGCTATATGAACCTGACTGTGGTCAAATCCATGCTGCATGCGGTAGATGACTGCGCGATCCGTAAATAGGGAAGCCCAGCATTTGCTGATGTGCTGCAGGATAGCTTCCTGGCCGATGATATTTAAGTAGGTGTCCTGCTGGCCGGCAAAGGAAGCAGACGGCAAGTCTTCAGCTGTCGCACTCGAACGCACGGCATAAGCCTGTTCTTCACCAAACCGGGAGAGATAGCGAGCCACTGCTTGGACAACTTCGGAAGGAATTTCGACTTCCATCAGGCATTGTCGAATGCTTCGGCTGATTTCAGCGATTTGATCTCGATCCTCCACGCGGAGCGCGGCCAGTCGATCCAGCAAAGCAGGATACGTTTGCTGGTGTTCGATAGCTTTTTGATATCCCGCTGTTGTCACGCAAAATCCTTCAGGTACTTGTATGCCTTCCATTTTCGATAATTTCCCTACATGCAATCCTTTTCCGCCAACGAGCAGCAGCTGCGTGTCGTCCATTTCCTGAAAACCGAGAACCAAAGCAGTCATTCCACATCTCTCCTGACCGTTAAATTGAGAAAACAATTGACAAGAGTTCATCGGCATGGTAAATTAAAAGTATAAGATGCAATATTTATGAACTAATATAAAATAAAAGTCGTGATCCGATTATAGCATCGTATCTGTTTATATGCAAGACAAAGAACCTGATCTATTCGCCCAGGTTCTTTTTTGATTTCCCGCCCCGGCGGGAATGATTTGCACGCCCAGCCTGTCTTTATCAAAGAAGCGGCATGTGAGGGTGAACATTTGCAGCGGATCCATGGTGTGCAGGGTCACGACAAGCGTCCTTTCATCTGTCCAAACCGCAGCTCCTTGACCTCCCCGTTGATGTCAAACATCAGCCCTGCCTAGTAGTCACAAAAACCACGTCCTGGTCCGGCAGCACGAATTTGATTGCGGCATGCAAAACAGCCCCCATACGATAAGGGGACTGTCAAATTATTCCCTGCAACCGCGTCGGTCCCGATCGGGATCATGCCGACCGTTCCCATAAGGCTCGCGCGATTTTTGCAAACAGCAGTGCTTGCGTCCAGCGGTCGCTCACCTCGTACGGCACGCTGCCGTCCTTGCCAAGGGCCGTGATCGCATAAGGCGGCGGTCCCAGCTCACAGACAAACGGCAGCATGTCGCCTGCCTGCGCCGCTTGACGCCAGCTGCGCATGCCTCCAAGCCACCAGCGTTGAAAGTGGCTCAGCATCGGATGCTCAAGCGCAAGAACCTCTTCGCCCACGCTCCCGGAACCGGGTATGTCAATCTGTACCTGCTCCCCGTTCGAGACGCGAGCATGGATACTTTTGGTTCGGGGGAGCAGCGATTGGAGCAGTTCCTCCGCCTCGTCCGACACCGTACGCATTTCCCCGGCTACAACGTAATGGGAGAAATCAATCGTCAGTTCAAGCTCAGGCAAAAGCCGCGCATATTCCACTGTACGAAGCAAATCCTGAGTAATCGTTCCGCGATGCGTTTCGATATAAGCCGGTATGCCCGCAGATCGCGACAGCTCCGCCATGTCGGCAAGCAGACGGACCGCGTCCTTGCCAACCAGAAATGGACGCATCACCTGAACGTTAACAAAATCAACCCTGCCGAACGATTTGGCGTTGCAAAGAAACAAGTACAGCTCTTCGGCTGTTTTCGGATAGGCATTTACGCTGTAGGAAAGGTTGTATTGCTCCAGCAGCCGCTGCCATTGCTCGGCCTCCTCACCCTCCGGCAGCATGCCGTTAATACCGTCGTAGCCCGCTTCGGCGATACGCAGCACCTTTCCTTCTCGACTCCATTCGTCACCGGTTCCGGTTTGAGCGCCCAGTCCGCTCATTCCCCACCAGGACATCAGCACCTCAAGTCGCGGCTCACGCTTAGTGGACATAGGGGGTATCGTACTCAACGCCGCACGGACCTCCGTTCGGATTGATTTCCAGCTCCACCGGTGTACCGTCGGCACGGAACAGAGGTCGATAATGCGTCGCAATACGCGTGGCCGAGTTGTTCGCATAGTGGCAAATAAAGGCGCGCCGAAAACGATCCTTCGTCTTGTTGCGATACGAGCCGTGAATCAAGCTTCCATTGAAAAAGAGCACATCGCCCCGTTCCATCACGACCGGTATAGCCTTCTGATCCTTAGGCGGCTTCACGTAGTGCGTCGTAAACGATTCCTTGGAATCGGACAAATCGGGACATACGATGTCATAAGTACTTGTCTTTGGCACAACTAACAGCCCGCCGTTCTCCTCATCCGCCGCATCAATCGCGGTCCAAGCGGCGATACAGTTGCCCGGCTCCACCTTTAAATAGAAGTTATCCTGATGTAGCGCTTGCCCCCGTGCGCCGGGAGGCTTGTAATAAAACATGCTTTGGGCCGCAAGCGCTTCTTCCTCATACAAATCGGCAAGCACATTCATGACCGGCTGGTGCAGCATATACCGTTTGGCCGTTTCATTAAACCGATGCGGATGCATGACCCTTGGATAACGTTTTAACGGGTCGATCGATTCCTGCTGCAAATCCGGTTCAAAATGCCCCGGGATCACCTGAAGACTGATGTCCTCAAAGGTCTTGTCAATCTCCGCCAGCTGCTCCCCCGTAAACAGCCCTTTGATGATTACATAACCTTCCGTTTCAAACTGCCGCTTCTGCTCCATCGTTAACACGCGATCCTGATCTATCATGTAGGGTCCTCCTCTATTTCTGCTAAACATGAGCGATAATGCTTCTTCATTGTACAGTTGAAATGAGGAGGAGTTGAAGGATGGATCTTGCTGATTAAGCATACGATTCTGCTATTGTGGCTGCGAAATCAGCCTGCCCGCTTACTTGGCTGGCCAGTTGCCATACCAGGCGTAGCCTGTTCTTCTTTCCTGGTCAATATCACTGAGCTTGTACTTCACGACACCGTCACGGCCAATGAAAATAGGCTTGTTGGTGCCAATTTCGTAAAAACGCGCCCAAATAGGTGTCGTGACTTTCGGATCATTGACTACAATGACGTCACTGCTTGTTTTCTCTACGCGGATGCCTGTAATCTGTACAGCCTTGAACCAATCCTCAGCGCCCTTAATGGCCGCCGCGATTTTGCTGGTGGACGGTCGCGTTTTCAAAAATTTCACGATGTTAACGCTTTCTTGAGCAGTCAGGGAAGGAACTTCATAAATTCGCGCTGCCGCCGGCTTCAGCGTGCTGGAATCATGCTGCTGGCCCCACGCCGTCAGCTTGCCGCTAACCGTCACCTGCGTATTCAGGATACACTCGACGCCCTTGTCTACAGCCTGCTTGCTTTTCGAAGCCAAGGCGTTGTCAATAAATGCGAAGTCGCCCTTCCTATTCGCCACCTCATCGAGCAAGATCAACACATTAACCATCGCATTATCATTAAAGGTAATGTGCTGATGGTAGCCTGAGCTCTTATATACCTGCGGGAAGCCGCCATTGGCATACTGCATATTCAGCAGGAAGTTAATGCCTTTGATTGCCGCTGCGGAATATTTGCTGTCCTTCGTTTTTTGGTATTCGCTTGCAAGCCTGCGAATTTCCGAATAGGTTGCCTTGTTGTCAATCGTAGATTTCGCCCACTCGCCGCTCGTTTCTGCGTAGCTTTTTTTCCAGCCTCCGTCAGCCTGCTGATTTTTCAAAATGTCGGCAAGGCTTGCCGTTGTACCCGAGGCATCCGCTGCCATCACGCTCGTAAGCGGTTGCACAATTGTGATTGGAACAGACAGAAGAATTGCGACTGCCAAAGTAAAAGAAACGGAACGTTTTTTCATGAAATAATCACCTTTTCTTATAATATTTACAATTATTTAAAATTTATTACTCCCACATTCTACTTAAAGTTCGCTAGATTGTCAATATTATACTTGTAGAAAAATGTATGAACATGTAGAAATATGTAACTGTTTAATCAAAAAAACTGGATCCCTGTACCCAAGGAACCAGTTTTCCATCGTTAACTGTAGGTCCTACCTCAAATATTGTCCCGTGATCGACTGCTCCGCCTGAACAATCTGCGAAGGCGTGCCCTCGAACACCACCTGACCACCCTTGCTGCCTCCGTCCGGTCCCATATCAATGATCCAATCCGCTTGGCTGATGACATCAAGGTTATGCTCGATGACGATCACCGTATTGCCGGCATCGACGAGGCGGTTCATGATGTCCAGAAGGTGACCGATATCTGACATATGCAAGCCGGTCGTCGGCTCGTCCATCACATAAATGCTGCCCTGCTTGTGCAGCTCGCTCGCCAGCTTGATGCGCTGGCATTCACCGCCCGAGAGCGTACTAAGCGGCTGACCGAGCGTAATATAGTTTAGCCCCACATCACGCATCGCCTGGAGCTTGCGCACCACCTCTTTTAGCTGAAAAAATTCCAAGGCCTGTTCCACGGTCATCTCCAGCACCTCTGCAATGGACTTGCCATTCAGCTTGTACGCGAGCACCTCTTCCTTGAAGCGTCTGCCTTCGCAAACTTCGCATGGCAGCTTCACGCTGTCGAGGAAGGCAAGGTCTGTATACACAACGCCTAGCCCCTGGCAGTTCTCGCAGGCTCCCTTGGAGTTAAAGCTGAACAAGCCTTGATTGACCTTGTTTGCGGCAGCAAATGCTTTGCGCACATCATCCATGATGCCTGTGTAGGTGGCCGGATTGGAGCGTGTGGACACGCCTACCGCCGATTGGTCGATGACGATCGCATCCGGATGCTGACTGAGAAATACCTCGTTAATCAGCGTGCTTTTTCCCGAGCCGGCGACACCGGTAATGACCGTCAGCACGCCGGTTGGAAGCTCTACACTCACGTTCCGCAAATTGTGCAGCGACGCATGTTGGATGGACAGCTTGCCGGCCGGCTGCCTGCAATCGCGCTTCAGCTGAAGCGGACGCCTCATATGCGTGCCTGTCAGCGTACCCGACTCCAGCAATCCCTGGAAGCTTCCTTCATACACAATTGTACCGCCTCGGCTGCCCGCATGAGGCCCGACGTCGACGATATGATCAGCCACCTTGATGACATCGGGATCATGCTCGACGACAAGCACCGTATTTCCCTTGTCGCGGAGCTTCTGAAGCAACTCATTTAACCGGTGTACGTCACGGGGATGCAAGCCGACGCTGGGCTCATCGAAGATGTAAGTGACATCCACCAGACTGCCGCTCAGATGCTTCACCATCTTGACGCGCTGTGACTCGCCGCCCGATAAGGTATCCGTCTCACGGTCCAGGGTCAAATAATCCAGCCCGATGTCCACCAGATGCTGCAGCCGCTCTGCCAGCGATTTGACGACCGGCGCGGCGATCGGATCATCAATCTCCCGAATGACGCGGATCAGCTGCCCGACCTCCATGGACGATAGCTCCGCAATATGGTGCCCATTGATCTTGCAGCTGAGCGCTGCCTGACTGAGCCTTGCGCCGCGACAGCTGGAACAAGGACCTTCGGAGATGTAGGGCGCAACCGCTTTTTGGGTTCGCTCGGACTTCGTCTTTACATCCTGCTTGATGTATTTATTGGTAAACTTCTCAATGACGCCTTCCACTGTAATATTCATTGCCTTACCGGCGAAATCCATCTTCACCTTTCTCGCCTTGGCGTATAGAAGCCGATCCAACTCCTCGTCGGAATAATTACTCAGCTTCTTGTTGAGATCGAAGTCCCCCGACTGCACGAGCATATTCCACTCCCAGCTGCTCACTGCATAGTCCGGCAGCCGGATTGCTCCTTCATTCAACGATTTTGACAGGTCCACAGCCTTGCTCATGTCGATGCCAAGCCTGCGACCGAGCCCGTTGCAATCAGGACACATGCCTTGCGGATCGTTAAACGAAAACATGTGCGCTTGTCCCACATAAGGCTGGCCCACCCGGGAAAAAAGAAGCCGGAGAATCGGAGAAATATCGGTAATCGTGCCCATCGTGGAATGAGAACCGCCGCCCAGCCGCTTCTGATCTACAATAACAGCCATGCTCAAATTTTCGATCGCATCCGCATCAGGCTGCGGATAGCGCGGCAGGAAATTACGCACAAACATGCTGAAGTTCTCATTCAGCAAACGTGTGGATTCTGCAGCAATCGTATCGAAGACGATGGATGACTTGCCCGATCCGGATACCCCGGTGAAGATTGTGATCTTTCGCTTGGGAATGCGCAAGGATACGTTCTTGAGATTGTTTTCTCTCGCGGCGGAGATGCCGATAAAATCCTGATTTGATTCGCTCATGCCCAGCCTCCTTTCGATTACATGAATTGCTTTCTATTTACATTGTATTATTCATCGTGCATCGTTTGTCCAAATCAACAACAACCGGCTGCATGTGACTTGCAGCCGGTTGGTAATCGAGGTCGAGCAGAGTTCTCTCCTAACTAGGATAACCAGAAGACCGTTTAGTTTCACGTGCCCATGTTAAGGCAACAATATTTTCTCGTATTGCATTTGCTGCAGTGTCTTGCCTCGCAATATCGTGCGTTCTATGCCGGTGCTTTCAAAGCCCTGTTTCCTATAAAAGCCGATAGCCGCTTTATTTTGCTGCAATACCCATAACCTTGCCTTCGAATATCCAAGCTTGTACAGCTCGCTGGTTCCCCAGTTCAGCAGCAGCCCGCCTAACCCTGAACGCCTGAAGCTTGGTCTTAGGTATAAAGCTGAGATTTCAGCATACACCTTTTCCGGCTCCGTGACGAGGACGATGAGTCCGGCTGCTATGGCATCCACAAGCATGATGGCAATGCGGTCTTCGGCACGGGCAAGCTTGTCATAAAAAAAATGCTCTCGGGCTTCCGGCGTGTATTGGCCCAGAACATCATCCGGTATGATGCCCTTATAGGCAATTCGATACGATTCGGAATGAATAAAACCAAGAGCAGCGGCATCCGCTAGCGAAGCCCAACGAATTTCGACGAGAGGATGATTCAATTCGATGATGTCTCCTTAAATGTCATGGCAGCGAGTATTTCTTGGAAATCAAGGATAGCTGCTTGATGGGTCTCATCGTACGAGCTGTTCATCAATTCATAGAAATGGTTCTCCGCTTCGAAAAAGATGGAAGTCACAATCCGCTTCGTCCAGTCGCTGTCATCGACATAGGTCAACTGTATACCGTCGCGGTCAAATAGCTTCATTTTTTTCTCCTCAATTACCGATTCCTTCGTGATTTGGTGTTCATCCTTTTTCTGCTTCACATACTCGGCGAGGGTAACGTCCTTCCATTTTCCGCTTTTTGCATCCTCGTAGATGAACAAGTAAGTAAAGTTGAAATACTTGATCGCGAGCTGCAGCTCCGGAGCCGGTTTCTCGTAACGGACAGGCTCCCACTTGCCATAGGCAGTAAAATGAAATTGCCCGCCAGGCGTCTCAAACTCGCGTTTGGTCTCAATGACTGCCGAACGACTTGCCTCCACCCATTCGACCTTGGCGTCCACCGCTTCTGACACAAAACGCAGCGGCACAAAGGTGCTATGATTAACGAGAGTCGGAGCGACCGCAAGCTCCACTTGCTTGCCGTTCACTTCCGCCACAGGATGATCCAGACGGAGTACGATTTGCATTCCTTTCTTCTCTCCGGTAATCGTCTTCGTTTCCGCATCCCACTTAAGCTCAATCCCTAATTGTTCAAAAAGCGGCCTAAATTGCACAAGTACAGTACCATCTGAAATAAAAGGCGCTTCGTCAAACGGAACGGCTTTAGCATCAAGCAGTACGCGAATCGAATCCTTTTTGCTTTCTGTTGCTGACGCAGAGGCTTTAATTGTCACGCCTTTGCTTTTCAAGCGTTCCATAACCGTTGCAGCCTGTTCATTAAGCGGATTTCCTTCCAGCATCACCGTTTTTAAGTTAGGAAGCTCAAGCAAGACGTCAATGTTGGAAATTTGATTATGTTCCAAATATAGGTTTTCCAGCGTCGGGATCTCCCCCAGCGGAGAAATGTCGTCCAACTGATTATGATTAATCGTTAACCAGCGAAGCGGAAGCTCCCTCAGCGGGGCAATATCTGTAATACGGTTGTTTCCAATCAGCAGATCTGTCATCCGATTCAGATTCGATAACGGTTCGATATTTTCAATCTGGTTGTTGCTGATAACCAGCCGGGATAAGCTTGTTAACTGACCCAGCGGTTCAATATCGGCAATTTCATTGTTGTTTAAGCCGAGAAAGCTGACCTTGGTCAAACCGGCCAGCGGTTTAATATCAGAGATGCCCAAATTGGGTAGAAAAAGTTCAGTTGCATTTCTTGCGTACTGAAGCCCTTCAAGACTGTCTATCTTTTGAGACGAATCTTGGGGGTACAACGATGTCAGCTTCAGCAGATCGGCTTCATCAAGCGGCTTGCCGAACAGTTTCAGCTGTATCCGAATAGCTGCGTCAAGAGCAGCATCTTTGATGGCGACCTCAGCTCCTGAGGCCGCTGCGGGCAACGTCAGCAGCAGCGCTAGCAGTACCGTAACCGTAAAACGAAACCTTGAATTAAACAAGAATAGAACACTCCTTCAGGTCATATTTCTGGAGGGACCGCCTGCAAGCATCTCTTACTCTTTCGTGTACACACACTGTATCAGACGCAGCATTCACCATGAAGCTGCTTTTTATCATAATACAGGATTATCTCTTGGTAAAGATTGTGATTTGTTTTATCTGATTGCTCAGGCTTAGGCTAGCTGAAGTTGCGTTCCATCACCACGTAGGATTTCCCGCCTTTGGTGAAGACGGCGCTTGCTTCGACAAGTCCGAATTTGCGTTAGAAGCGAGCTGTTCATTCATATAGGCAGGAAATGGCGTTCGCTTGATAAGCGACCAGCAAGGAAATATCCTTCGTCCCGAATTCGTAGGGCATCCCGTTTGTCTGCATCAAGCCTTTTATTTTCTCAAACAAGGCGTAATAGCAGGACAGGTTCGATTTACGGTCAAACACAATTTCGTAAAATGGCTGGTGTTTTTTGACATGGTGAAAAATTCGGATGGACGACGGGTCGAACTCGTTGACCACAAGGTCGGGCGAAACCCGGTACGGTTCATGATACGCGTCTTCCAAATCCTTGAGCAGCTTGTTCAGATGCTCGTCAAACAAGTCCGCGACATCCTTGTAATGTAAATAAAACGTGCCCCGGCTTACCCCCGCTTCGCCGCAAAGAACGGAAACGGAAATAGATTCCAGCGCTTTTGTTTTTAACAAGGCCAGCAGCGCCTGGTGCAACGCTTTTTTGGACTTGATCACTCTTAAATCTTGTTCGTTCATGATCTCAGAAGCCCGCTGTCCAGCCTGCATCTGCAGTAATGACGGCCCCGTTTACAAAGCTCGACTCATCGGAAGCGAGGAACAACGCAACCTGGGCGATCTCTTCCGGCTGGCCTGCGCGCGGAATGACGCCTTGGGTAACCTTGGTGCGGGAAGCGCCGAACTCATTGATATGGCTCATCGTGGTGCCTATGCCTGTAATCGTCGTGCCAGGAGCAATCGCATTGCAACGAATGTCTTTTTGCGCGTACATAACGCCTCTCGTATTAACGTCGAAAATAAGATCCCATTTTTCATCCGTTACATCGCCCGCAGCCGCCATGCTATCCATGATCCCCGCATTATGATGTCCGGGTGCGAGATACACGACCCGGCCCAGCCCGTAAGACCGTGCCCATGCGGCGGGCCAGCTTTCTCCCTCATGCGCGTAGGTCAGCAATAAATCCAGCTGCGCCAGCGGATCAAGCTCGAAGCGGTAAGGCTCCTCTTTGACCGAAAACAGCTCCAGTCCCTCGACTAGCGGATGCACGGAATCGGTCAGCTGGAAGGACAGCGACGTATAGGGCGGATGTCCGGTAAATCGTGCTCCGATCAGCTGGCTCAGCTCAGGGCTGGCCTGGAGAGAGCTGCCATTGTGAAGCACCAGCAGCTCCCCGCCGCCCGCGACAAATTGGAGCAGGCCCGACGTCAACCAGCCGTTCCTGGATCGCATCCAGCCGACGATACGGCGCATCCTCGTTGTTTCCGATCAGCAGTGCTCGTAACGCTCCCATGCTCGCAGACCTCCCGTGATTTCTTGACAACAAGCGCTTGCTGCCAAGCCGGCACATGCAGTACCCGTACCAGCTTGTCCGTTCACAGCTGCCGATACTGCCAGCCTCAGATGAAATGTTGACGATTGGCTTGCTGTCGCTACGCATTTACCAGGCGTAGGCTTCCGGCGCAGCGCCGCCCAAACCGGGGAATATGCGGTCCAGCTCCTTGAGCGAAGCTTCATCCAGTGTGATCTCGACAGCGCGGAGCGTGTCCTGCAGCTGCTCGACCGTCCGCGGCCCGATAATCGGGGCGGTGACCGCCGGGTTGGCGAGCAGCCAAGCCAGCGCTACATGAGCAGGCTTCTCGCCAAGCTCCGCGCAGAACGCGTCGAAGGCTTCCAGCTGCGCGCGGTACCGCTCAATGCGCTGATCCCCCTGCTTGCCTGTGCGGGCTCCTTTGTCCGCCGACAATGCCCGGCCTCCGAGCAATCCGCCTGCAAGCGGGCTCCAGACGATGACCCCCAGGCCCAGATCCTGGGCGGCGGGCAGCACCTCCAGCTCTGCGTTGCGGTTGACCAGGTTATAAATATGCTGCTCGCTGACGAGCCCGAGGAAATGGCGTTCCTTCGCGGCCGCTTGCGCCTTCGCCAGGTGCCAGCCTGCAAAATTGCTCGATCCGATATAATCGACCTTGCCCTGGTTTACGACTCCTTCAAAGGCGCCCCACAGCTCCTCCCAAGTCGTACGCCGATCAATATGGTGCATCTGGTACAGCTCGACGTGATCGGTTTGCAGCCGGCGGAGCGAATGTTCGAGATGGCGGCGAATTTTAAAGGCAGACAAGCCTGACTCGTCATTCGGACCGTACAGCGAGTTATGGAGCTGTCCGTACACCTTTGTCGCCAGCACGACCCGCTCCCGGCGGTTGCCGCCTGATGCAAACCAGTTGCCGATAATCGTCTCGGTTGCGCCGGAATTTTCTTTCCAGCCATATACGTCAGCAGTGTCAAAAAACGTAATGCCCGCCTCCAGCGCCGCATCCATAATGCGGAACGATTCCTCCTGATTCGTATCGACGCCGAAATTCATCGTGCCCAGGCACAGTCGGCTCACTTTTAACCCGGATTTGCCTAAATACGTATAATGCATTGAATATTCGCCTCTTTCTTAGTCTAGTAGTCAGCCTCTGCTTCCAAGCGCAAGTCGCATGTATACCGCTCTTTCACGCTCTGCTCTGGTTGCGCCTGGCTCTGCTTTTCTTGCTGTACCCGCTTAAATAAACGGACGACGATCCAGCACCTTGTTCAGCACCCGGTCCGCCTTGACCAGCTCGGGCAGCGCCGACTGGACAATTGCCAGCGCGCATACCGATCCGCATAACGCATGCAGATCGTCGAACAGCGAATCCTCCGGTCCTGCCGTCATGCCGTCCAGGAAGTCAAGGAACCGGATGCCGATGACGCGAATGGCCGCCTGCAGCTCATCCGCCCGATGATCCGTTTGCGCCCCGGCGCTGACCAGCGTGTACAAAATGTCCAGCTCCAGGAACGAAAACTTGTGCGAGGACAGCGGCATTTGGCCGGAAGCATACAAGCTCAGGCAGGTGTTCACCAACTGGTCCGGGTAGCGCAGCGAACGCTGGCGGTAGTTAAGATTGAACAAATAATGAAAGGAGCCGGCCAAATGATGAAACAGCGGCGCCCCGTCTTGGTCAGCTTGGTCGGTGCTGCCCGCGCTCACGGCTCCCTTCCGCCACAGCCCGGTTTCCGGATCGGCTTCCCGATCCAGCCAATCGAAATACCACCGTTCCCACTGCTCGTCCGCTTCACCGGCCAGCACAAGCGCCGCATAAATGCCAGCGCCCTTCTGCGATTCGCTCCATGGCTGACGGATCCAGTCAAGGCTGTCCATAAAGATCTCAAGCGCAGCCTGCTCCTTCACAGCATACAGCTCCGCCAGCGGATGCAGCGGCTTGCCGTCCAGCAGCTCCAGCGCCGAAATGACGTACGCCGTGCCATGAATCGGATGATGTCCCGCTCCGGGAAAAAGCCCTCCTTGCGGCTGCTGGAAGCTTTGGAGCGACCGAACCCAGTCCTCATGCTCCGGGTCTCCCGCTTGCGGCAGCTCGCCGAGCGTGTATAGCATAATGGCCGCATCGGCGCAAGCATACAAATCCGGCTCTGCCGAGCCGGTCAGCTTCTGGCGGTACGCTCCGGCCGGCCCGATCCGATGAGCTGCGATAGAACGGCTTACTTTGTGCAAAAATGGTTCGATAGATGTCATTCGAGCAGCGCCTCGCTTATGGTTGGATGTCCTCTATTGTAGTTGAAATAGAACGTGACAGCTATGATTGAATGGCAGTATTATATAACCTAATGACAGATTTGTTGCTCTGATGACAACATGGAAGATCATGAAAGGAGGACGCCGGACGATGACGGCTTACAAGATGGACCATCATTTGCTGGAAACCCAGCAGCAGGATATCCAGTTCTACTATACCGGCACGGAGCAATGCGCGCCCGGACATTCGTGGGGGCCGGGAATCAAGGACCATTACAAGATTTTGTATATTCATAGCGGCAAGGGGCTGTACCGGACCGGCCATGCAACGTACCACTTGTCCAAAGGGTATGCGTTTCTGCTGTCTCCGGACGTGATCAGCTATTACCAGGCGGATCAGGCGGACCCGTGGAGCTATTCCTGGGTAGCCTTTAATGGCGGACAAGCAGCGGCTTACCTGCAGCAGGCCGGATTTACGTCGGAATATCCGATTATTGCCTGCGATCGCGATCATGATATTCGCCAATGCTTCAACAAGCTGTTCGACGCCAATCAGCAGTTGTACCGCAAGCCGCTGCAGATGACGTCGGCCTTGTACGCCTTTCTGGCACTGGTGCTCGAATCGGCGCAAAAAAAGCCCTCCCTGCCTCAAAACGGCAGCCTGAAGGACTCTTATGTGGCGCAGGCGATCAGCTTTATGGAGACAAATTATTCCCAGCCGATTACGATTGAAGAGCTGGCGCAAGCGCTCGGACTGAATCGGAAATACATCACCAGCCTGTTCAAATCGGCTGTCGGCATCCCGCCGCAAACGTACTTGGGCCAATACCGGCTGAAAAAAGCGGGCGAGCTGCTCGTCGACTCCGCCTTGTCGATCAAGGAAATCGCCTATTCGGTCGGTTATACGGATCAGTTGATCTTCTCCCGTACGTTCAAGAAGTTTTACGGGAGCTCGCCCAGCCAGTACCGGGAGGCGGAGCAAGCGGGGGTTGGCGAGCAGCGTTTTGTACTTCAGGACAACGATATCCAGGGGGGGCAAAATGTTTTTACTAAGACTTAAACCAGCTTATTTAATTGTGATGTATGCGGCTTGCCTGTTATTTCCATTTTCATTCGGTTTTATCTTAAATTTGGATTTATTTTTTGTGGGGCAACTATCGGTCTTTTGCGGTTGTACCTTACTATTTGTATATGTAATGGTCTTAGGTGATAACTTGTACAAAAAAGCGCGTAGGCAAGGGATGGCAGTCACCAGTAGGTCTAGAATGTTGAATGTTCTCTTTTTGATATACATTCAAACCTATTTAGCGGTATTTACGCTCGGAAATGTTGACTTGATACTGTTAGTCCCTTTTCATTTCGTCACCATGGGGGCTAGCGGATTTGTTTTATATCATACCTATCGTTTGTTTATATCTTTGGAAAGAAGAGAAGCTGTGTCCAGAGCGGAAGCATTTCGAGCACTAACTGAGCTATTTAAGAAAAATAAGAACTACATCAGCATATTAGAAGCCCAAAGGCGGGTAAATAAATGTTTTGAGGACTAGCGTTCCGAGAAAGAAATGCCTGCAGCCTTCACCGGGAGCCAGCTGCAACCAGCTTGGCGACAGCCTCTTCGTCCGAGACCACGAAAAAGAGATCCTTGCCCTTGTTGCTTTCATACATGAATGCCGTCAGGCTCTGACTTGTGTAGGCGGAAAAATCGCCGACGATGGCCAATCTGGTTTGATACGTCATAAACTTCTGCAAAACTTCGCCGGCCAGCCGCGTTTTCAAGTTGAAGAAGTCTTCACTAAACGCTGTCTTCGGCAAAATAAGGTGACTGCAGCCGGCTTCAAAGCGGACCGTTCCGATCAAATCCAGCGCCGACTGGACGTCGGTAATCAACGTCTCGTCACTCGTAATGACAGCGATGTCAAGCTGCTGCTCGCAAATTAGGGTGATGTTCATGTTCAGGCTAGTCCTCCGGTTCATTATTGTGTGAGAATCAGTCCCCGAAGACGTTACTTGAATTGCCCGGAGTTGTCAAGCTGTATGGCGCATATATTTAAGCAAGGAAGGTGCATCCATTGAAGCTGGATCGACTGTTGGCGATGACGATGCTGCTGTTGAATCGCAAGCGAATCGGCGCCCGCGAGCTCGCGGAGCGCTTTGAGGTATCGCTTAGAACCGTATACCGGGACATGCAGACGATTAACCAGGCGGGTATCCCGATCGTCTCCTACGACGGGGCGGGCGGCGGCTATGAAATTATGGCGGCGTACCGGCTGGATCGGCAGTTTTTGTCGATGGAGGAGCTGCAGTCCATTATTGTCGGGTTAAAAGGAATTCGCTCCAGCGTCGGCGACCAGGAGGTCGAGGCGCTGCTCGACAAGGTTGGCGCGTTGCTCACCAGATCGGAGCAGCATACTGTCGCAGAGCTGACGCCTGAATTGGTCATCGACATGAATCCATGGCGCAGCGGCAGCGCCGACAAAGCAAATGCCCAGTCGCTGCGGACCGCGATTCGCCAGACGCAGCTTGTGCATTTTCAGTATACGGACTCGCAAAGTGAGCTTTCCTTCCGAACTGTAGAGCCGTTGACGATTGTGGTGAAGGGCTGGAGCTGGTATTTGCATGCGTATTGCTTGCTGCGGCAAGATTTTCGGGTATTCCGGCTGTCGCGGATGAAGAACATCGCCATCCTGTCCGAAACATTCACCCGCCGGGCCGAGGCGCTGGAGCAGCTGAGCTACGAAAGCGGACAAGCCGCCCCATCCACTGCGATTACCCTTGTGCTGCATCTGCAGCCGAATGTCCGCGCCCAGGCAGAGGATTATTTCCGTCCTGAGCAAATCGTTACGCAGCCCGACGGGACTTTACTGATTACAGCAACCCAGCCGGATGAGCCTTGGCTGCATCAGATGCTGTTTGGCTACGGCCCGAGCCTGCGTGTGCTGGAGCCGCCGCATATTGCCCGGATTCTCAAGGAAAAAGCGCAGCAGCTTGTGGATTTGTATAGCTGATCAGCAAGGAATTAACGCTGACATGCTGTTGTCAGTGGATGATCGGTATAATGGGGTCATGACTTGCCGGTATTTCCGGCGGCACAACAAAGGAGGCCTCTCATGTTTACAACGATCCCGTCTTTCCTTGCCGAATGGCAGCAAGAATCCCAAAGCACGCAGCGTGTGCTGGACACGCTCACGGATGCTTCCTTGAACCAGGGTAGCGAAGCAAATTGCCGCCCGCTGGGGCAAATCGGCTGGCATCTTGCGACCACGATCCACGAAATGCTGACGCGTACCGGATTAAGCTTCTCCGGGCCGGAAGGCGAAGAAAAAGCGCCGGCCTCGGCTGCGCAAATTGCTGAAGCGTACCGTCAGACCTCGCAAGCGATGATGGATGCCATCCAGTCCCAGTGGACGGATGCGAAGCTGGCCGAGACAAGCGATATGTACGGCAGCCTATGGCCGAACGGGCTGACGCTGCGAATTTTCATTTCCCATGAAATCCATCACAGAGGGCAAATGACGATGCTGATGCGCCAGGCCGGGCTGCGCGTCCCTGACATCTACGGCCCGACGCGCGAGGATTGGATCGAAAGCGGCAGCCAGCCGCAGCTGTAACAGGCTTGTGCTGCGCCGGAGTGACGGCAGCCAGGCGCGAAGCTGGCCGAAGCGCTGGAGCGCAAGGTGCAAAACATGCAGCTAGGCGAAGCTGGCCGAAGCTGGGGCGCAAGGTGCGAAGCATGCAACCAGGCGAAGCTGGCCGAAGCTGGGGCGCAAGGTGCGAAGCATGCAACCAGGCGAAGCTGGCCGAAGCTGGGGCGCAAGGTGCAAAACACGCAGCCAGCCTCGGCCAGCTTATCAACAGGTCCAGCTCCATAAAAGGGGCGCATAAAAGGCAGGAGCCTTCACGCAAGCGGTGAATGCTCCTGCCTTTTTGCATACCCTGCAATTTCCGCGCCATTGACCGACCGATTCATGTGTTGTTTCCTTCTGCGCCTATACGGCTGCTCATTTCCTGAATGCTCAGATGATCTGAAATAAAGGGCTTTCCCGCACATGATGCACCGGAACCGCCGGGAACATCGCGGCCAGTCGTTCCGCCAGCAGCTTCATCCCCGGCTCCTCGCTTTCGGCATGCCCTAAGACAAGCAGCGCCTTACGCTTTCCTTGCCGGATCGCTTCGCGCACATATTCCGGCGTTTCCCATTCCGGTCCTTCGCCGTAGATCAGCAGCTCGACGTCCTCCCGCTCGAATAGCGGGATCGCCGTCGCGCCGCCGCCCCGGTACCCGGCCAGCAGGCCGAGCCGGGTACAAACCATGTCCGGATCTCCGAGAAGCCGGACATACGGAATGCCGAGCCGCTGCTTGACCAGCCGGGCGATGTCCTTCAACGGAGCCGGAGGAATGGCCAGCAGCGAAGCCGCAGGCTGATGCTCGCGCACATACGGCTCCCACGCCAGCTCACGGAGCAGGCCGACCATAATGCCGTCCGGCTTGTAGCGGTGCATGTAGTCATGGAAGCGAAACACCGCAATATTCGTCTGCTCGATAAATTGCCGCTTGGCTTGCTGCACGGAGCCTGCGCTGCTGCCGCTCTCGGCTTCGTCCCAGTGCGAGAAAAACAGTCCTTCATGCGCAATGACCAGATTAGCCTGCCTCGCCAGCGCTTGCTCCAACACCGATTGAGTCGGCATGAAGGCCGTCACGATGCCTGTCACTTCCATCTGCGGATCGCCGAACTTCAGTGTGTCTACCGTTTGCTCCAGCTTGCCTGCAGGCTGAATCAGCGCCTCAATCACCATTTGTACAGTCGGTCGCACGGGCTTCCCTCATTTCCCTAATTCCGTCATATTCATGCCGGTATGTTCAGGCTTTCCTTACATGCCGTTCGGATAAACGATCACCTTCAGGGTGCTGCTTTTATGCTTCGAGGCCTGCTCCAGCGCTTCGCCGGTTTGGTCAAGCGTGTATTTGCCGCTGATGAGCGCCTCCGTCTCGACCAAGCCCGATGCCAGAAATTCAATGCCCATCGGGTAGGTGTTGGCGTAGCGGAAGATGCCGGCAATATCCAGCTCATTGTCCGCGATAAATGGAATCGGCAGCGGAATGTCATCCTGCGCAGGCAGCCCGATGATCGCCAGCTTGCCTCCGCGCCGGATCGACTGGAGCGCAGAGCGCAGTGCGTGAGGACTGCCCGCCGTCTCCCAGGCCACATCCACGCCTTCCCCGCCGGTCAGCTCTCGGATTATCGCCGCCGCATCGTGCTCTCTGGCGTTAATGGCATGGGTCGCTCCCATCCGGAGCGCCGCCTCCAGCCGCTTCGTCTCCAGATCGGTGACGAAAATCCGGCTTGCGCCAAACGCTTTGGCTGCGGCAACCGCCATCAGCCCAACCGGCCCCATCCCCATGATGGCGATGGTGGAGCCTGGCTGCAGCCTGGTGCGCTTCGCCGCATGAATGCCAACCGAAAACGGCTCGTTCAGCGCCGCCGTCTCGAAGCTTAGCTGATCGGGGATCGGAAATACGCAATCCTCGCGGATCGTGATATATTGGACGAACGCCCCGTCTACCGGCGGCGTCGCCAGAAATTGCACATCAGGACACAGATTGTAGCGTCCCTCCTTGCACAAGCGGCATTGGCCGCAGGTGACGCCAGGCTCGACCGCGACCCGGTCGCCGGGCTGCACGCGCTTCACGGCGGACCCCACCGCCCGGACGATCCCGGAGCATTCATGGCCGAGAATAATCGGCTTCTCCACGACGAAGCGGCCGATGCGGCCTGTTTCGTAATAGTGAACGTCAGAGCCGCAAACCCCGACCGCCATCACTTGAATCAATGCTTCATTTGGCCCCGGAACAGGGACTGGCAGCTCCTGAATGACAATTTCTCCTGGCTGCGGCATGACCGCCGCCTTCATGGTTGCTGGCAAGCTGAACATCGTTTCATCCTTCTTTCAATTGGAGTAGTGGCGCGCCTGACGCGAGCCGGTCAAGCTGTCTACCCCTTGACAGAGCCGAGCAGCGCGCCTTGGGGGACATGCTTTTGCAGGAATGGATAGCGGGCGGCTGCAAATGTAAAACCAGACTGTCGAGATCGTCTCGACAATCTGGTCAGCCTCGCGGTCTGTCCAGACCGGACATCAGACCGTGGACAGAGGCAGCCCGTGCCCGGCTTATTCATACGGGGCGATTTCCTGAATGGAGCCGTCCTCGTTGTAATAAAGCTCGGCATACTTGACGCAGCGCTTGTGGTTCACTCCGCCGGATAGCGAGCAGTCGTGATAAAATAAAACCCATTTCTCGTCAACCTGCACAATCGAATGATGCGTCGTCCAGCCGCTCACGGGCGCAAGCAGCCTCCCTTTGTACACATAAGGCCCCTGCGGCCGCTCGCTCACCGCATACACGAGGTAATGCGTCGTTCCGGTTGAATACGACAAGTAATACAAGCCGTTGGCTTTGTGAAGCCACGCGCCTTCAAAAAACCGCCGCTCCTCGTCACCCGCCGTAAGCGGCTGACCCGCTTCATCAACGATCGACACAGGCTGCGGCGCCTGCTTAAAGGTCAGCAGATCGTCGCTTAATTCCGCGATCTGCGGTCCGAGTGCGGGCAGCGCTCCGTCCGGACCCGCCGCCTCCGCGTTGAAGCGGCCCTCCTGCCATTTCTCCAGCTGCCCGCCCCACAGACCGCCGAACACCATATAAGCCCGCTGATCCTCATCAACCAGCACGGCCGGATCGATGCTGAAGCTGCCCGGGATATAGCTCTCCTCCGCCTGGAACGGCCCCGACGGCGAAGCGCTTGTGGCCACGCCGATCCGGAAGATGCCTTCCCGGTCCCGGGCCGGGAAAAACAAATAATACGTATTGTTTCTATACGCGGCATCCGGCGCCCAAAGCTGCTTGGAAGCCCACGGAATGTCCTTGAGGTGAAGCGCTTCCCCGTGATCCACGCACGGAGAAGTGAGAGTATCCATGGACAGCACATGGTAATCCTCCATCGCATACTGATCGCCGTTATCATTGGAGGGGCCATCGTGGTCGAGATCATGCGAAGGATAAATATAAATTTTGCCTTCAAATACATGCGCGGACGGGTCTGCCGTATAAATATGCGTCACCAGCGGTTCTTTGGGCTTCGACGAGTTCATGAGAATACGCTCCTTTTTTTGGGGGTGTTGGGGGATGTCATCAGTTCCGGGCAGCCGGTCGCGGACGCGCTCGCGCTCGAAACCCTCTTGCTCACACCGACCTTTGTGGCGGCAATCTTCAGACGTACGCTCGCACAAACGGTCTGCGCGGGCGGTATTGCTCGGGCATTCATCCGCTGCTCGGCCTCAGGTCAGGACCAGCCAAGTGTTTTCTTGCCTGCTTCCAGCGCGGCAATAATACGCTCCACGTCATAGACACTGCCCGTCCATGTCCCTCCGCTGACCGATTGCAGCGCAGCCCATAGCCGGGTATCGGCGGGAAGCTTGGGGTCTGCAGCCAGGCCGGGATGCGGCTCGCGAGCGGCCAGCATGGCGGCGCCTTCCTCCGGCGTCAGCGCTGTCTCCGTCTCCGCGTCACCGACAACATGCAGACTGCCTTCAAGGCTGTTGCGGTCGATCACGATATCAATCCAGTCGCCGTCGCGCAGCTTGCCGATCGGACCGCCCGCCAGCGCTTCCGGCCCGACGTGCCCGATGCAGGCGCCGGTCGACACGCCGGAAAACCGGGCGTCGGTAATAAGCGAAACATGCTTGCCGAACGGCAAATGCTTCAGCGCCGAGGTCAGCTGGTACGTTTCCTCCATGCCTGTCCCCGAAGGTCCCCGCCCGATGAGCGCCATCACATCACCTGCCTGGATACGCCCTGTCTTGATCGCAAGGATCGCTTCCTTCTCCGAGGTAAACACCTTCGCCCGGCCCCGGTGGCGATACACGCCATCCGGCTGTACGACCGACGGATCAATGGAGGTGGACTTCATGACCGACCCTTCAGGGGCGAGGTTGCCTATCGGAAAGGTGATCGTGGAAGTCAAGCCCCGCTCGCGAGCCCGGGCCGGACTCATGATCACCTCGTCCGGATCAACGCCGTCCAGCTCTCGCAGCTTGCGGCGCATCGTCTGCCGCCGTTCGCTTTGCTCCCACCAGTCGAGCACCGTCTTCAAGGTTTCGCCGCTGGCGGTCAGCACCTGCTCCTCAAGTACGCCGAGCCGCCGCAAATGAAGCATGACCTCGGGGACGCCCCCTGCGAGAAATACCCGGACAGTCGGATGATCGTCCGGACCGTTCGGCAGCACGCTGACAAGCCGGGGCACCCGCTTGTTGATCTGAATCCAGTCCTGTACCGTCGGCACAGGCAGACCCGCTGCATGCGCAATCGCCGGAATATGCAGCAGCAGGTTGGTAGAGCCGCCAAAAGCCGCATGCACGGCCATCGCATTGCGGATCGCCGCTGCTGTTAACATATCCTTCAGCTGCAGCCCCCGCTCCTCCAGCTGCATCATCGCACGGGCCGACTGTCCGGCCAGCGCCAGCCAAACCGGTTGCCCGGACGGCGCAAGCGCCGCATGAGGCACCGTCATCCCAAGCGCCTCGGCAACGACCTGGGCGGTGGCCGCCGTCCCGAAAAACTGGCAGCCGCCGCCAGGTGTCGCACAGGCGCGGCAGCCAAGCTCTGCGGCTTCCTTGAGGCTCAACTCGCCGCTTGCGTAACGCGCGCCGATCGTCTGTATTTTCCCCGCATCCTCCCCATCGGTGGGCGGCAGCGTCACGCCTCCGGGTACGATGACGGAAGCCAGTCCGGGCAGGCCGGCCAGCGCCATCATCATGGCGGGCAGCCCCTTGTCGCAGGTGGCGATGCCAAGTATGCCGCGGCGTGTCGGCAGCGAGCGAGCCAGCCGCCGAAACACAACAGCCGCATCATTACGGTAAGGCAGCGAGTCGAACATCCCCTCCGTTCCTTGCGAACGCCCGTCGCATGGATCGCTGACATACCCGGCAAACGGCACCCCGCCTTGCGCGGCAATTTCTTCGGCAGCGGCCTGAACGAGCAAGCCGATCTCCCAATGCCCGGTATGGTAGCCGAGCGCTACAGGGCTGCCGTCTTCCTTGCGGATGCCGCCCTGGGTGCTGAGCAGGAGGTATTGCTTGCCCTGCAGCCGGGAAGGCTGCCAGCCCATCCCGACGTTTTGGGTCAGCCCGAACAGCTCGCCGCTTGGCGCATGCCGGAGCATGTCCGGCGTAAGCGGCAGCGCGCCGGACGGCCCGGCTGCGTGCGAAGCGAGCTCGTAGAGGTCCGCTCCTTCCTCGCTTCCCCCCATGATCCTATCCAATAATTCGCTCATCGCTATGCCGATCCTCCTTGAGATCGAGTCGGTAAGGTGAAGCTTTTGCTCCGCTCAGGCTTTAACAAACACGGTTTTGATCGACGTGAAAAATTCAATCGCCGCCTGGCCCTGCTCGCGGGAGTGGGAGCTGGACTGCTTCATACCGCCGAACGGGGCTTGCAGCTCCACACCTGCCGTTTCAGAGTTGACGCGAATAAGCCCCGCATCCATATCCTGAATGAAATGCAGCAGGTTTCCGATGTTCTGGGTATAAATGGACGCGCTAAGTCCGTAATCCGAATCATTGGCCAGCCGGATGGCGTCCTCCATGGAGTCGGCGACCATCAGCAGCAGGACCGGCCCAAAAATTTCCTCGCGGGCAATCGTCATCTCCGTCGTCACTTCATCGAACAACGCCGGCGTGACATAGAAGCCCTGCTGCAGCTCCGAGTCGTCCGGGCGAACACCGCCATACAGCAGCTTTGCGCCCTCGTCGATCCCCTTTTGGATGTACGCCAGCACGGTGTTCATCTGGCTTTCATTTGCGCACGGTCCCATCCAGGTGGACGCCTCTAACCCATGTCCCACCTTGATCGTCTGCAGCCGCTGCACGAGCTTGTCGCGGAACGCCTCATACACGTCGCGCACGACGATAATGCGGCTGGTCGCGGTGCATTTCTGCCCTGTGGACCGGATGCCGCCGCTGATCGTAGCGTCCGCCGCCAGCTCCAGATTCGCATCGGCCGCGATAAGAATCGGGTTTTTCCCTCCCATTTCCAGCTGGTATTTCGCGCCTCTCGCCAGCGCTGCCTGACCGACCCGCTTGCCAACGTCATTGGACCCGGTAAACGTAATGCCGTTCACATCCGGATGCTCCGCCAGCCCTTGGCCGATCACCGAGCCGCTGCCTGTAACCAGATTGACGACCCCGGCGGGAAATCCGGCCTCGGCGAGGCATTCGATCACCTTGGCCGCAGTCACTGCGGCATCCAGCGCGGGCTTGAGCACAACAGCGTTGCCGTAGACAAGCGCCGGGGCCAGCTTCCAGATCGGGATCGCCACCGGGAAATTCCACGGGGCAATGACACCCACAACACCTAGCGGGACGCGGGTTGTAAACATAAGCGCCTCACTGTCGGTGGAAGGAATGACATCGCCGACCTTGCGCAAGCCTTCGCCCGCATAGTAGCGCAGGATCGCGACGCCCCGGGCCGTTTCTGCGCGGGCTTCGGGCAGCGTTTTGCCCATCTCCCGGGTCATGATGCTCGCAATCTCGTCCAGCCGCTGCTCCAGGATATGGGCTGCTTTATACAGCAGCTCCCCGCGGGCTGCGCCGGAAAGCTTCCGCCAGCCGTACTGCGCCGCTTTCGCCAAAGCTACCGCATCGTTTAAGTCGTCAAGCGACGAAGACTGGACAAAACCGACCGTTTCGCTGCGGTTGGCCGGATTCATACTGGGCACGGTTTGTCCGGTGACGGACGCCCGCCATGCCCCACCGATATAATTGAGATACACAGGCGCTTCAGTAACATGGGCTGCCACGAATTATTCCTCCTTCTGCGGATAAAGCGCTGCATCGTGCATGCAGCTTCAATTGGGCTGTTGCCCGGCTTCGAGTTGTCTGCCAGGATAGCCGGTCGTACTTGTTCAGGCGGCTGCTACGACCGTATTGACGAGCGTGCCGATCCCGGTGATGTCGATCTCAATCCGGTCCCCTGCCGCCAGTGTAAACTCGTTCGGCGGTACAATGCAGGTTCCGGTTAACAGCACCGTCCCTTCGAACATGTCGTTATCCCGTTTGAGGTACGCCGCCAGCTCCTCCAGCTTGCGCTTCAATTGCTTCGTATTCGCTGTTCCTTCGACCGCCAAGCTTCCCTCGCGGTAAATGCGGCAAGTGATCTGCAGACTGTAAGGGTCTGCGACCGTGTCCGCCAGCCTGACCGCCGGGCCAATCGCGCAGGAACGGCGCCATATTTTGGCCTGCGGCAAATACAGCGGGTTTTCACCTTCGATATCGCGGCAGCTCATATCGTTGCCGATCGTGTAGCCGACGATGATCCCGTCCGAATCCAGCACAAGTCCAAGCTCCGGCTCGGGAACTTGCCAGGCAGAGTCGCTGCGCAGCTGCACAGCGCCGTTCGGACCGACGGTCCGCGCAGCCGTCGATTTCATGAAAATTTCCGGCCGCTCCGCATCATACACCTTATCGTAGAAGGTAAGCTGCTCCGCATGGCTGCCCGCCGCTTCGTAGTTGCGGGCTTCTCTGCTGCGCTCATACGTAACGCCGGCCGCCCATACCTCCGGAGCCTCAAGCGGAACAAGCAAGGTTAGCGCGGACTCTTGCTCGGCAAGCGGCGCGGCGGCAGCGGCGGCTTCCTCGACCAGCGCCAGCGCCGATAGCTGCCGGGATCTGGCTGCCTGCAGCAGGGACATGAAATCGGCGTAAGGCAAATCATAAATTACGCCAGCATCCGTTACGGCGGCCAGCTGCGGTTGAGAAGCTTTGACATATCGGATGATTCTCATCGTACAGGAACACTCCCATTTGTTTTATATTATAAAACTATGTTCTTGAAAAAGTTTACGCCGACCCTCATCGAGCCCGGATTAACGAAAGGACAAGGCCCGGTTGAACGCGCAGGCCAAGGCCTAGCTCCGATACCCGAGGAGAGCGGATATGCTGGCCGCTTCGCTGCGGAGCAAGGCGATAAACTGCGCAAACTGCGCATCATCAACCGCGGAGATAAGCGTTGATAAGCTCATCGCTGCGATAACGTGACCCGAATGGTTACGGATCGGAGCGGCTGCGCACCGTACGCCCTGCTCATTCTCCTCGTGATCGACAGCAAATCCCTGCGTCTCCACAACCGCCAGCTCGGCTACAAATTGCTCCCGGTCTGTGATCGTTTGGACCGTGTGCCGGACAAACGGGTACTGCTGCAGCAGCTTGTGGAGCTCCTCCGGCTCCAGATCCGCCGCCAAAATTTTGCCGACCGCGCTCGTATGCAGCGGAATGCGGCGGCCGATGCGCGAATAACGGATCGCGGCTTTTTCTCCCTCGACCTTGTCAATGTAAACGCCTTCCTTGCCTTCGCGAATGACAAGATTCGTCGTTTGCCCTGTGCTGGCTGACAACGATACAAGATGCTTGCGGGCGACCTCGCGAATGTCGAGCTGCTGGAGCAGCAGCTGTCCCTTCTCGATCAGCCGGATGCCGAGCCGGTATTTGCCGGAATCGGCATTCTGGTCGATGTAGCCGTGGATTTGCAGCGTTTTCAACAAGGCATGCACCGTGCTTTTGTGCAGCGCCATCTTTTCGCTGATTTCGGTAATTTTTAACTCGGTCGTATATTCATCAAATAAGTCGATAATACGCAGCGCTCTGTCTAACGCTTGAATGAGGGGCATCTGTAATCTCCCGATCCTGGCATTTGTTTTATATTATAAAACCAAGTTCTTGAATTCAGCTAAATCTTAGCACGAACTGCGCCAAGGATCAATCCCCGATCTGCCGGCGGTCTTTGCTGCAGGCGGTTGCCGCAGTTCCGGCAGCTCGGGGACGCCGAATGCCGCCCACAGTCATGCGGCATTGTGCCTGGCGGGTCATGGTTGTCCGTGATGCCGTGCCAGACCGCCAGCTCCTGCCAGGCGTGGGGCTGCCCTGCCAAACGTCCGGCAGTTTGGCAGCTATTTGCTCACGGACGCGTAGTAATCCGCAAATACGTCGGCGAAGGCATTTGCGGTCAGCAGAGATTCCTGCAGCGTATTGTTGGCGCCGCCGAATTCCAGCAGCAGGCTGCCCGACGAGACGGATTGATTATATTCCCCGTCACCTTGACTGGAATCTTTCAGCAGCACACCGCGCGATAAGCCGGGATATTTCTTTTCCAGCCCTTCGTGCAGGGCTTGCGCAAACTTTTTATTTTTCGGGTACTGGTTGTGGCTCGTCCCGATGACAAATAAAATTCGCGCATACGTCTTGCCGCCGATCGTTACCGAGGTGTTCGCCCTGGGCACATCGCTGTCCCGGTGAATATCGAAAAAATAAGATAACGAAGGGCTTGCTTTCGCAGCAGTCTGGACCGCTTTACGAGACACGACATAGGAATGCCCAAACCCAAGCTTTTGCTCCGCGAGCTGCTCGGCAAAGTCCATATTGGACGCAAAGGACGAAATCCCCTTCTGCTCCAGTACGGTCCCGAGCTGCTTGCCGACCAGCGTAATGTTTGTCGTCCGGTCGTCAATGGAGGCGCCGGCTGTGCTGCGGGCGACATTTTTCCATGATTCGCGATTATGCGTATGGTAAATATATACCTGCTTGCCCGCCAGCTTGGCTGCATCCGCATCGCTGCGGCTTGCCGTATCGGTCTCTACCACCCAGGCGGCGACATATGCCGTCGTTTTATTGCCGAGCGAAATCCGGTACCAGTCGCCTTCCTGGGCGACAATCGGATACGACTGGCCAGGCTGCGCCTTGGCGACAATGGCCTCATCAGTGCCCGGTCCCTTGCGCAAATTGGTAACATCGGTAATATGGACAACCGACTCCTTGCCCGGAGCGGACTGTCGGGGCTGGGACGGCGGTTCCGGCTGCGGCGCGCCCGGCTTGCCGGAAGCGGCCTGCGGCGGGTCCTGAATTTGCTCGACGTAGTCGTTGAACACCCAGCCGTTCGTTTTGTCCGACAGCTTGATATGTACCCATTGCTCCTGCTCGTCCAGCACCTCGTAGCGCCCGTTCGGACCAATCATCTGGATGACGGTCGCCGTCAGCTTAGGCGCTGTCCGTACGTTCAGCCGGTCCACCGTGCTTCTGGCGTAGGTGACCTGGGTCGCGTCCTTGCTGCTGCCGGCTTTGGCTTGAGCGCCTGCGGCTCTCGCAGAGGACGGCGTCTGTCCGAATGCGGCATCGGCCGTGCCGAGCAGCAGACATGCACTGACAATTGCACTTCCGATTTGATAACGCAGCAAGAAAGGTCCTCTCCTCTATGTCGAAAATACGGTCAAAGTGTTCAATTCGACAGAGGCGGGCGAAATCCTGCCAGAGTTTGCTGGATTGGGGCGAATCGTCTAAGCGTACGACAACCCTCTCGCTAGCTTTACCTCCAAATTGTAGCGCGTGAAAAAATCGAGGTTAGCGGAAGGCGAGCCTTATGAGTGCCATTAAGCTCAATAACCGCTTGGTGAGCGGCGCTGCCCATTCAGGCTGACTCGCAAGGCTTCTCCGCTTTCAAACGCTGGATTAAAAAATCGCCGTTTGACATCGTAACATTGGTTCTGTTTTCATGGTACCTCCAACCATTACTTAATGCATAGTGAATCAGTTTTGCACAAATGCCAGGTTGCATCAGATTAATTTCCCAATTCACATTCCAGGAAAACAGGATCGCAAAACATGAGGTTTTAGTAGCTGCTGCGTATATTTTGAAGCTTATGTATTCGTTCTCTGAACGTTGATCAATAATACAATAAAATAACTGATTATTAACCGAAACCTTCTTGATTTCCTTTGCAAATAACTTCATGAAGCTCCCCCTAAACCAGCCAATCGACCTTGGCATGCCGCTCAATCGCCTCGATCAAAAACTGACCAAATGACGGACTAATTTGTACCGCCGTCCCTTCTCTTCCCTCAAACCATTGATAGACAGGCGGTTTATGTCCCGCATGCAGCTCTCCTTGAAAAAGCCTGCCTGACCAATGGCCGACCGCCAGCAAAAACTCCCGGTATGCCTGCGGAAGCACGTTGCCGATCACTCGCTCCAGCTCGGCAAGCTCATGCTCCGTACAGCCTGTGAACGACTGCCCGGTCTGCAGCTTTTTATCGCGCAAACGGGCCAAAATTCCATCCTTGCGCCAAAAATCCGGAGCGTTCATTTCCACAGAATCCTCTTTTCCTGTCCTTACTTAGCTCATATCCAGATACGGCGGGCTGGACTGTTCGGGCCTCCGGCGGGATACGCCGCAAATAAAGGTCAAATCAGGCTACAAAGCCAGCAGCGAATCCACGTCAAGGTGAATCACCCCGCCAGGAAACGCCGAGGTTTGCGCGCAGACGGACAGCTTATAGCCGGGATCAAGCTCATATTGCCTGAACCGGTAATGCGCCCATGCATCGCCGGACGCCAGCTCAACAAGCTTGCCCTGCTTGCGGAAGCTGAACGACTTCAGCGGAAGGCCAAGCCCTCTGCCGTCGGCTTTGATCAGAGCCTCCTTCAACGTCCAAATGTCAAAAAAATAGTCCATGCGCTGCTCCTCGGGCAGCGCCGCCAGCTGCGTCAGCTCCGCAGCGGAACATACATGCTCGGCAATGTGCAGATCAAGCGGCTTGACCTGCTCCACATCAATGCCGACCGGACGCGCATCCACCGCGCAGACGACCCAGTCGCCCGCGTGCGAAACATTAAAATGCACAGCGTCAGTTTCTGCCAGCTGCGGCTTTCCATAAGCATTGCAAGCGAATCGAAGCTGGCTGCCCTCCAGCCCGGTCAAACGGCTGATCGCAGTATACGCCAGCAGCTCCCCGATCGCCGAACGGGCGGCGTCCTGCACGTACCGCATACGTGCGACCTTGAGCTGCTTTTCCGGCGACAGCCGGGGGCGAAGCCGGTCCAGCATCGGCCGGTCCGGCTCCGGCGTTAAATGTACAGCAAACACGTGCAGCGTAAGCAAATTCGGTTTCCTCCTGCTCCTCATTCATAGCGCAGCGCTTTCTGTATGTATTCGATCCGAGCGTTCGATTTCCTGTCGCTTCACAATTAGTTCATGTAACGGGCAACAGCACGTGACCTCTCCTTCAGGAGAATATCAAGGGCTGTTTGCCGACAACGCGTTACAATTTATTAAAAATTCTGTACAGGATCACGGCGATTTCCGCTCGGGTGACCTTGTCATTCGGACCAAGCAGCTCGCCGTCTCCGATCACAAACCCTTCCTTAACCATCAAAGCTATCCTGTCCACCGCATACGGCGCCACAGCCGAATGGTCTCGGAACCGCTCGATGTCCGCCGGGCCGCCCGGACGCGCGCTTGCTTTCGCAAGCTCGAGAGCTCTTGCAGCAAGCACCATCATATCCTGGCGGGATATAGACGCTTGCGGATGGAAAGCCTTGTTGTCCAGGCCCTGGCTGATCTCGCTGAAGTCCGCTGTCAGCCCCAAGGTTCTGATCAGCAGCACCAGGAAGTCTGCCCTTGTAGTATGTTGCTCCGGTGCAAATGTCGTTTCGGAAGTATCGGTGATGTATGCTGCCGTATGAAATACTTCAGCCTATTATGAGCCATTCCCTGCATCCGTTCATAATCCTGAGTGAACTTGGATGTGCGCGACATAACCTCCTGTTATAATAAATAAACACGATAAAAAGATCCCGAGATCCTCACCGCGTTAATGATTCATCCTTCGAACAACTTCGCATAACTTGCTAGTCATGGAAAAGTAACATACAAAAAAAGGAGGTACCTGAATGAGAGTGATTGATTTGTCATTGCCGATTTCAGATGGGATGCCTGTTTATCCCGGCGATCCGCAGGTCATAGTCAAGGTAGCGCATACCTACGGGAGCCATACCTGGGAGCTGCGGCGGCTTGCAATGGGCAGCCATACCGGAACCCATGTGGACGCGCCTTCACATATGCATCCTGGCGCCGCGACATTGGACGAGCTGCCGTTGACGCGATTTTTCGGAGCGGCGCGCGTCGCGAGAAGCGAAGACCCTGCTTGGCCGGAAGGCCGGGGGCTGTTTTTCATCGAAGCGGTCGGGCTGGAATGCTTCGACCGGCTCGCTGTGCTGCAACCGCCATTCGTTGGCGGTGAGCTGTCCGAAGAACTGGAGCGGGCGTTGCTAGGTATCGGAGTGGTGACGTACACGGGGCTGCAGAGCCTGGAGCTTCTTCCCGGCGGAACCGACTTTATGTTTTACGGGTTTCCTCTGCGGATTGCCTGTGGCGACGGGTCCCCGGTTCGGGCTGTTGCGGTGGTGGAGGCGCAGCAGGCTTCCGGAACAACCTGTGGCTGAAACAAATCGTGACAGTCCAGGACGCAGGTGCTTGTCCGTGACTGTCACTAGGTTTACTGGGATGCTGGAAATGGCCGCGTGCGGAGCCGCGGATGCTCTGGAAGCACAGCGGCCAGCAGTCTCTGCACCGCCGGCTGCGAGGACTGGAAAATTTGGTCCTTGTCCTCGCACAGCTCAACAAGCTCCCCTTTCTCCATCACCGCGAGCTGATCAGAGATCGAATATGCGGCTTTCACATCGTGGGTGATAAATAAATAGGAAAGTCCAAATTCCGTCTTCAAATCGCGAAGCAGCGCCAAAATATGGGTTTGGTTCACCATATCCAGACTGCTGACCGATTCATCCAGCACAATCAGCTTCGGCTTGAGCGCAATCGCCCGGGCAATATTAATTCGCTGCAGCTGGCCGCCGCTGAACTGATGCGGATATTTACGCATATCCTCCGGCTTCAAGCCTACGCATTCGAGCAGCTCGCCGATCATTCGCTTTTGCGCCTGCGCGGACAAGCGCTCGTAGTTGTCCAGCGGCTCCCCGATAATGCGTTCAGCCGTCATTCGCGGGTTGACCGCCGCATAGCAGTCCTGAAAAACGACCTGCAGGTTGCGCCGCAGCGATCTGCGCACAGCCGCATCCGTTTGATACAAATCCTGTCCTTGAAACCATACCTGGCCATGCTGAGGCTGCTCCAGCCCCAGAATCACTTTGCCAAGCGTACTTTTTCCCGCGCCGCTTGTGCCAAGCAGCCCGAGACAAGTCCCGGCTTCGAGCGACAGCGAGACGTTGGAGAGTACGGGCGACCGCCGGGCGGAACGCCACAGCTGCCGCCGTTCTCCGTACGTATGGGAAACTTCCTTCACCTGCAGCAGCATAAGCTCACCCTCCTCCTGCTTCAGCTTGCGGTCTGCCGGGCAGCGCAGGTCTCGCTGTCAGCAGCTGTTTGGTGTACGCATGCTGCGGCTGATCGAACAGCCGGCACACCTCCGCCTGCTCCACGATCCGCCCGCGCTGCATCACCGCAACCTCATCCGCCAGCTCCGAGATCACGCCGAGATCATGGGAGATCAGCAAAATCGCGGTGCCGCACTCCACCCGGAGACGATCAAGCTGCCGCAGCACTTGCAGCTGGTTGACAACGTCGAGCGCTGTTGTCGGTTCGTCCGCGATGACGACAGCCGGCTTCAAGCACATGGAGATCGCGATCATCACCCGCTGCAGCATGCCGCCGCTCAGCTGAAACGGGTATAAGCTCATCAGCTTGGCAGGCTCCGGCAAATTCATCTGCTCCATCGAAGCCATCGCCAGCTCGCGCGCCTGCTTGCTTCCAAGCGTGCTGTGGGTGCGGATCGTCTCGATAAATTGCATGCCGATCGTATAGACCGGCGTAAAGGCGCTCATCGGATTTTGCATAATAAATCCCATTTCCTTCCCGCGAATCCGTCGCATTTCCTCGGCCCGCAGCCCGTTCAGCTCGCGGCCGTTCAACCGGATGCTGCCCTCCGTCACGGCTTGCTTCCGATCCAGCAGCTGCAAAAGCGCGCTGCACGTGATCGTTTTGCCGCAGCCGCTTTCTCCGACCAACCCGAGCACCTGACCTTGCTTGAGCTCAAATCCGATTTGCTCGACCAGGGTCAGCAGCGCCCCCTGCTCTGTTTTTACTTTGACCTGCAGGCCGCTCACCTGCAGCACTTGGCGACTTTGCTCTGTCATGGGCCTCATTCCTATTCAAGCCTATTTACATGGAAATTTTAATAGCGTCGTTTGACTCCAAACCGGTCTGACAAAGCTTCGCCCAGCAAATTGCAGGTCATCACGACCAGCAAAATCAATAGGCCCGGATAGATCATTAATTCAGGATAACTGCGGATAAATGCTTTTCCTTCGTGAATCATCGCTCCCCACTCGGGCGTAGGCGGCTGAATGCCCAGGCCGAGAAAGGACAGCGCCGAGATGTCCATGATGGCCCAGCCCATCTCCAGCGTGCCCATCACCACAATGGGCGGCAGCACATTCGGGATAATATGCCGTCGCATAATGCTCCAGGAGGAGGACCCGCTAACCCGGGCGGCCGTAATGAAGTGACGCTCCTTCAGGCTGACGACCAGGCTGCGAAACATGCGGGCGTAATACACCCACTGCACAAGCGCCAGCGCGAGCACAACCTGCAGCAGTCCCGGACCGAACACGCCGACGATGCCAAGCACAAGCACAAGATTCGGAAAGGCCATGACCCCTTCGCAGAAACGCATCAGCAGCGTGTCGACCCAACCGCCCTTGTAGCCCGCGATCAGACCAACCACGAGGCCAATGCCCAGAGAGCTGACAAAAATAATGACGGCCAAGCCAAGTGAAATTCGTGCGCCGTACAGCAGCCGCGACAAATTGTCCCGGCCCAGATGGTCGGTACCGAGCCAATAATCAGCCGAAGGCGGCTTCAGCTTGAGCGCGAGGTTCACCTTGATCGGATCATGCGGTGAAATCCAGGGAGCCAGCACCGTCACGAGCATAAACAACGCTAAGATGATTGAGCAGGCCGTAATCATATTCCGGCTTTTGAGGGCGACGCGGAGGCGTTCCATCATGATGCAGCCCTCCCCTTCATCGAAATTCGGGGGTCCATATACAGCTGCACCAGGTCAACGATTAAGTTGCATACGATGAACAGACCAGCGGCCAGAACGACGTAGCATTGGATGACCGGAATATCTCGATTGAAAATCGCCTCGACAAAATAGCGGCCGAACCCCGGCCACGAAAACACCTGCTCGACAATGATCGTCCCGGTGAGCAGCTTGCCGAGGTTCATGCCAAGCCCCGTGATGACCGGTGAAATGGCCAGCTTCATGACATGCCGGACCATAATGATCGTTTCTTTGATGCCGCGCGTCCTCGCATACACGACATAAGGCTCCTGCAGCTGCTCCAGCACGCTTGTCCTGAGCAAGCGAGTGTAGATGGCGATCAGCGCCAGCGACAGCGTTAACGTCGGCAGCACGAGATGCGCCCACGAGCCGCGCCCTTCCACCGGCAGCCAGTCCAGCTTGACCGCGAAAAAAAACATAAACAGATAGCCGAGCCAAAATTGCGGAATCGACGCCCCGAAAAAAGCAAGCAGCCGACTGATCCCATCAATCAGGCTGTTTTTGTACAAAGCGGACAAAAAACCGAGAGGCACGCTGACCAGCAGCGCCAAGCCGACGCTGCTCAGCGCGAGCTGGATCGTTGCCGGCATTTTGGCCGTGACCTCCTCCCAAACGGGCTCATTCGTCAAATACGAGCGGCCGAAATCAAGCCGGCTGATCTGCATGACGGTCCGCGCATACTGTACGATCAAGGGCTGATCCAGCCCGAATTCATGCCGCTTCTCGGCTAAAATTTCCTCGGTCGGATGAATGTGGGCCGCCGTCAGGTAGGCTTCGGCCGGGTCCACAGGGGACACATGGATCAGCGTAAACGTAATGAGTATGGCGAACAGCGCAATGGGAATGATGGCAAGCAGTCGCTTCACGATATAGCTGACCATGAATAGCCTCCCCGCTGGTTACTGATTCGTTTCGATTCCGTCGAATGGATGCTCGTCCCGGTTCGCCGGGAACTTGAACGTTTTCATCGTTTTTTGGTACACGACCGTTTTCTTGATATACGATACAGGCACAATGGCCGATTGCTCCTGCAACGTTTTCAAAATCGAGCTGTACAGCTGCTGGCGTTTCGTCTCATCCGTCGACGCCAGCGTCTCGCGTACCTGCCGGTCAAGCTCCTGCTTCATCGGCAGACGGGCATGGGCTTCCGATACGCCCCAGCCTTTTTCGGCGACGACATTAATGAAGGAATGCGGATCATACGGCGCTCCGTAGTTATACCAGAAGTCCACATCAAATTCGCCCGCTTTCCGGCGTTTGATCTGCGTCGTTAATTCAAGACCGGTCAAGTTCAGCCTGACGCCAATGCCGGCCCACTCCGCTTGCATCGTTTCGCCCATTCCTTTTTGAATCGGATCGGTTTTGTCATAGATCAATTCCAGCTCAAGCGGCTTGCCGTCCTTTTCACGTACCGTTTTGCCAGCGGGGAGCTTCCAGCCTGCTTCGTCCAGGTACTGGTTCGCTTTCTCTACATTGTAGGCAATCGGTTGAACGTCGACTTTGGTATACGGGAAGTTGTTGGATAAAATAGCGTCCGCCTTTTCCTCCAGCCCCAAGGTGATGCCCTCCACCATCGCCTGCTTGTTAAAGCCGTGCTGGAGCGCAAGCCGTACTCGCAGGTCCGTCAGCTTGT
Organism: Paenibacillus sp. sg306046; assembly: GCF_059821225.1. Classification (NCBI taxonomy): domain Bacteria; kingdom Bacillati; phylum Bacillota; class Bacilli; order Caryophanales; family Paenibacillaceae; genus Paenibacillus; species Paenibacillus sp. sg306046. The sequence goes on along the minus strand of NZ_JCAMRT010000024.1, from coordinate 39,269 downwards.
CGTTGGACGTATTCAGCAGCAAGCTGCGCGTGCCGACAGGCTGGGACAGCTCCGTTGCGTATTTATCCGATTTTTTCAGCTGGTTAAAGGAGTCCATGCTGATGACGCCTTCGCCGTAGATCAGGTCCAGCTCGCCTTTTTCAAACGCCAGCACGCGGGTTTCGGCATCCGGAATAATTTTCACCGTCACTTTATCAATTTTCGGACTCGTTCCCCAATAATTCGGGTTGCGCGTAAACACAGCAAATTCGTCCTTTTTGTAATCGGCCAGCATCCACGGTCCGGTGCCTACCGGCTTTTTCAGGCCCTTGGAGGTATCGCCGTCGTCCGGGAAGCCGGCTTCGCCGAGAAAGCGCACAGGCCGAACAAGCGAAAGATCCTGCAAGGCCGGGTAATAAGGCGCCTTCAGAATCAGCTTGAACGTATATTCGTCAATGACCTCCGTCTTGTCCAGCGCATTGATCACGCCAAGCCAGCTGTGCAAATTCGGATTTTTCATCACGGCATCGAAGTTTTTCTTCACGATCGCAGCGTTAAACGGCGTTCCGTCGGAAAATTTGACATTTGGGCGGAGCTTGAAGGTATATTCCTTGCCATCAGGGGAAATCGTCCACGATTCAGCCAGGTTCGGCTCCAGCTTGCCGCCGTCCTTGTAGCTGATCAGCGGCTCATAGATCATGGATTGGGCAAACAATTGCGAGGGGTTGTACGTATGCGAATTCATCGTCCCGACATCCCGAGGCCAGGACATCGTAATCGCCTTCTCGGCGGCCACCGCTGTCTTGCCGGTGTCGGCGGCTGGAGCCTGCTCCTGATTCGAGCAGCCGATCAGGGCGGCCGAGACGAGCATAATCGCAGCCGTCACCGAAAGTAATGTTTTCTTGCTTCTGCTGAGCATGGTGTGATAAACTCCTTTTTCAATCGTTAATAATGATTCTCATTAATAATAGTGAAAAGCATGTGGCGTGTCAATGAACATGCTGTGTAAGCTTTACGCGACAGCGGGCAAGCAGCAAATGTGAAAAATCCGCCCTTTGCTCCCCCGGCAAGCAAGCTTGGCTCGTTGGGAAAACAGCGGGCGGATATGAGCTGCTGACAGATGAACGGAGGTCATTAGCCTTGTCCGCTCAGGAAATATGAAACTCCGGAAACGTTGGCGTATCCGCAAGCAGCGAGCGAGTGTACGGATGCCGGGGGCTGGAAAGAAGCTCCCCGATCTCCGCTTGTTCGACGATGGCGCCTTGCTGCATGACCATCACTCGCTGGCACAGCGAAGCGACCACTGCAATGTCATGCGAGATAAACAAATAACTCATGTTTTGGCGCTGATGCAGCTCGCGGAGCAGGACGAGCATCTGAGCCTGAACCGATACATCCAGTGCGGACAGACATTCGTCCAGCACCAGCAGCTTGGGCTCCGGCGCCAGCGACCGGGCGATGCAGACACGCTGGCATTGGCCCGTGCTCAGCTCATGCGGATACCGCTGCAAGAAGGCAGCGGGCAGGCCGACGGCCTCCAGCAGGCGTATCAGAGCAGCTTCCAAGCCTTGCCTGCCCCCGCCCGGCTTGCGCTGAAAGTGGCGGACGGATTCCAGCAGGCTTCGTCGGACCGTCCAGCCGGGATTCAGGCTGTTGCGCGGGTCCTGGAATACCATCTGGATCTGCTGATGGGAGCTTCGCCGGACCGCACGCTCCTGCAGCGAACGTCCGTTCCACTGCAGGCTGCCCGCATCCGGCCTCTCCAGCCCGACGATACAGCGGGCAAGCGTGCTTTTGCCGGAGCCGGACATGCCGATTAGACCGACAATTTCCCCTGGCCCGATCGAAAAGCTGATCTCGTCCAGTACCTGCTTGCCCTGATACGTTTTACGCAATCGTTCCACGTTCAGCAACCGCTGTTCCTCCTCTGTACGCGTCACTTGCCTCCCCGGCCGCAGCCGGGATGCGAAGGGACGGAATCGCCGCGAGCAGTTGGCGGGTGTACGGCTCCTGCGGATTCGTAAATACCTCGCGGACCGTTCCCTGCTCAATGATGCGGCCTTCCTTCATTACACAAATCCGGTCGGCTACCTGGGCGACGAGCCGCAAATCATGCGTAATGAATATCATCGCCGCCTGGCGCTCCCGCTGCAGCCGAGCCAGCAGCTCCATGATCCGCGCCTGGGTGCTGACATCCAGCGCGGTCGTTGGCTCATCCGCGATCATCACGGCGGGCTCATTGATGATCGCCATCGCAATGACAACCCGCTGACGCATTCCGCCGCTCAGCTGATGCGGATATTGCTCCGCCGCCGTTTCCGGCAAGCCAACCTGACGGAGCAGTTCATGGACATGCGCCTTGAGCTTGGACTTGCCCGCCGCAGCCCATAAGTCCGGATGGGCCGTCATACATTCGCGCAGCTGCTCGCCGATTTTCAGCACCGGGTTCAGCGAATCCATCGGGTCTTGGGTAATGTAGGCCAGCTGGCGACCGCGCACCTTCCGCCATTCGTGCCATCCCCACCCTGCCGTATCCGCTCCAAGCAAGCGGACCGTCCCGGCGGTCTGCTCAAGCGGCTCGCGCAGCAGGCCCATTAACGCGAGTGCCAGCGTGCTTTTGCCAGAGCCGCTTTCACCGACCAGCCCGAGACATTCGCCGGGCCGCAACTGCAGGCTGACCGCTTCCAGAATTGGCTTCGGCGTGGCTGGCTTGCCTTCGGCGGCGGCGACCGCCAAGCCTTCGACTGCCAGCACAGCGGCTGCCGGCGGCGACGCCAAAGCCGCTCTCGTCTGCCGCTCTGCCGTTAAGGCTTCCAGCGGCCACGCTGCCGTTCGCGTCGGCGCTGCTCCTTGCCTCTTCTCGGCGGACGCTGCAGCACGTCCGGCCGCAGCGTCCGTCAGCTCCGCTTGCGCTTCCGGTCCAGCCGTCCGACCTGCCGCCGCCTCCAGCGCTGCCAGCACCCGGCGCCGCTTTCTTCTGCCGCCGAACAGACGCGGCATCTGCGCCGTTCGCGGCTCCAGCGCGTCTTTCAGCGTATCGCCCAAATAATTGGTGCCCAGCACCATCAGGAAAATGGTCAGCCCAGGCGCGAGAAACAGCCACGGCGCTTCCTCGATGTAAGCGCGCCCCTCATTCAGCATGGCTCCCCACTCCGGCTGCGGCGGGCGAATGCCGAGCCCGAGGAAGGACATCGAAGCGATGCTGAGAATGATACTGCCGATATCCAGCGTCACCAATACAAGCATCGGTCCCGTAATCGAGCCGAGAATATGCGTCCCGATAATTTTCCATGCCGGAATGCCGGAGGTTCTGGCTGCCTGCACGTACACGTCATTGCGCACCGATAACACGAAGCTGCGGAAAATGCGGGCAAAGGACGGCCACGAAACCGCCGCAACGGCAATCATCAGGCTGGTTAGACCCGGTCCCATCATGGAAGCGAGCGCAATCGCCAGCACAAGCTGCGGGAACGAAAACAGCACATCCATCAGCCGGGTAAGCGCCATATCGACCCAGCCGCCGAAGTAACCGGCTGCAAGCCCGATCACGAGGCTTAATGTAATAATCAGACTGACCGCCAGCAGCGACGCGCCCAGCGAAGCTTGGCCCCCGTGCATCAGTCGGGACAGCACATCCCGGCCGTAATTGTCCGTGCCGAGCCAATGCTCGCTGGACGGCGGCAGCAGCGCCTGCTTGTAATCGACCTTGAGCGGGTCGTAGTCGGAAAACCAGGCTGCGCCGACCGACATCACCGTGATCAGCACGATCACGCCCAACAGCATAATCGCCAGCGGATCGGATTTCAGCGCAAGCAGCAGACGTCCGCGAAATCGTTTATCCATGCGGTCCCCCTTGCTCCAGCCGAACCCGCGGGTCCATCCAGCGATACACAATGTCCACGATCAGATTCAGCCCAATATACACAACAGCCATCAGCAGCGCAAAGGCCTGAATGACCGGATAATCCCGCCCGGTAATCGCATCCACGACATAACGGCCGACCCCCGGCCAGGAAAATACGGTTTCAATAATGACCGTCCCGCCGATCAGCCCGCCTACGATAAGTCCAAACGAGGTCAGCACCGGCAGCAGTGCATTCGGCAGTGCATGCTTGAACAAAATGGTTCTGCGGCGCAGCCCCTTCGCTTCGGCCAGCATCATATAGCGCTGCGAAAACACCTGCAGCAGGCTCGTCCGCAGCAGCCTGGCTGTCACGGAGGACAGACCGATGCCAAGCGTCAGCGCCGGCAGCAGCAGATGCCAGGCTCCGCCCCGTCCCATCGTCGGCAGCCAGCCGAGCTTAACGGCGAACCCGTACATCAGCACCAGCCCGAGGAAAAAACTCGGCACCGACACGCCGATCAGCGCGATGACCCGCGTCACATGATCGGCCAGCTGGCGGTGGTACACCGCACCGGCGATGCCGGAAGGAATCGCGATCAGCAGCATAATCAGCAGCGCGCCGCCGGCCAGCTCCAGCGTAGCCGGGAACCGGCTCAGCAGCTCCTCCAAAATCGGCGTCCTGCTGCGGAAGGATACGCCGAGATCGCCGCGCGCGATTTTCCACAGCCAGGAGCCGTACTGGACGACAAACGGCTGATCCAGCCCAAGCTGCTTGTGCAGCGCCTCGGCATCCTTCTCCAGATCGCTCAGATTGGTGCTTGGATCAAACATCGTCAGCAAAATCGCCCGTGCCGGATCGCCCGGAATAAACCGGATCAACGCAAAGATAAGCAGCGTAATTCCAAACAGCGCAGGCACCGTCAACAGCAGCCGTATGGCCGTGTAGCGCAGCAGCTTCATTTTGTGAGGTACATGCCGGGTACGATTTTGGTTTTCAGGTTACTGTCGATCCCTTTCACCTTCGTCGTATAAGCGGCGCCCCAGCGTGTGTTGTTGAACAGATAAATAATGGGCACATCCTGCTGCACGAGCGTTTGAATCTCTTGAGCCAGCTTCACTTGCTTGCCTGCATCGAATTCGGACGTCAGCTGTTCAATCAACTTGTCCACCTCCGGATTGCTGTAGCCGCCGTAGTTGGACGCCACACCCGTATGATAATACGAATACAGCTGCCCGCCGATATCGCCGGTCGCCGTGCCGCAGGAGCAATACGTTGCGGTGTCAAAGCTGCCATCCAGCATCATCTGGTTGGACGCCGTCGTTTCGACCGGGTTCAGCACGATCTCAATGCCCACGCCTTTGAACTGCGACTGCAGCGCGACGGCCAACGGCTGGAACACCGTGTACGTGAGCATGCTGAGCTTCAGCTTCTGCCCGTCCTTGTTGGCGCGGATGCCGTCGGCGCCCTTCACCCAGCCGGCTTCGTCCAGCAGCTTTTCCGCTTGTGCGCGGTCCGTCTCGGCTCCGGTCGCAATCGCGTACGGCAGGCCAGCCGGGAAATGGCCGGTCGCCTTGGCGGCAAAGCCCCGGCTTACCCCTTCGATCAGCTCCTTGCGGTCAACCGCGAGGTTAATCGCCTGGCGAACCCGCTTGTCCTTCAGCGCAGGCACCTTCTTCATATTCAGCCACAGATTGGTCGTCTGGCCGATCGGGAAATACGTAGCGAATTTTGTGTCCTTCTCATAAGACACCCGCTGCTCAACCTCCACGTTCATATCGGCATCGGCGTCGCCGTTTTTCAAAGCAAGTAAACGCGCCTGCGCATCCGCGCCCAATCTGGCTTCGAGCCGCTGCAGCTTTGGCTTCTCGCCCCAATAGCCGGAGAACGCTTCAGAGATCAGCAGCTCGCCCGGCGTAAATTGCACAGGCTTCATAAAGCCGGTCAAATCCGCCTGCGTATTAAACTTGTCGCCCAGCCGCTCCGCTTCGGCCGTATTATGAATCGCAAAGCCATTCAGCTTGAACACAAAGTTAGGGTCAGGCTTCGGCGTTTTCATCAGCAGATGCTGGCTGTCCTTCACCGTAAATTCCACGCCGCCGATCTGCGAAGGGCCGCGTTTGTTCAGCTTCTGGTGACGCTCCAGCGCCGCCTTCACCGCCGCCGCATCCATTGCCGCACCGCTCCAAAACTTCACATTCGGCTGCAGCTCGATTTCCCACAACGTCGGCTCGACGTTTTTCCACGATTTTGCCAGCCAAGGTCGGATTGAGCCGTCGTCATTCAGCATGACCAGCGGCTCGGCGATGCCGTCGGACGTAATCCGTTGGGCATCAATATGGACCGGATCAAGCGAGCGCGGCATATTCAGCGTCACATATTTTAACACCTGCTCGGCCGCCGCCTCGGTGGAGCTTGCCCCGGATGGAGCAGGCGAAGCGCTTTCGCCGCCCGGCTTGGAGGAGCAAGCCGCCAGCAGCAGGATGATCAGTACTAGTGCGATGGATCTGGATGTTTTCCAGCTTCGTAAATCAGATGTCATGTCGAATGCCTCCCGGTTGCATTGAAGTTAGTTGCAGTTGATTGAACTTAGTCGAAGTTGATTGAAGTTAGTTGAAAGTTGAACATGGTTTTGCTGCCGTACTGCCGTTTCATCCGTATAACCTGCTGCAACGCCTCCTTAGATTTCACTGTGAACTTGCGTCTACGGCGTGAAGAGACCAAAAAAGGCATCTCTACCCGAAGAAATAAGGTAAAGATGCCCGCGTTATCGTAAGCAAACCCCGATCAAGGCCATTCATGAAGAAGTGGCCGCGTTCCCGAGGCAGGTCAACGCTTCTCTTAACACTTCCCTATCTTCCGTAGGTTAACGCAGTGTTGTCAGAACAGGCAGGTCTCCTGGCTCCGGAATTCACATCAGCAGCGGCCTTCCCGAATCCTTTCCAGGACCAGTGGCATTATCGCTGTGACTTCTCCGTTACAGTGGCGGGACCGCGTCGGCATTGCACCGAACTTCCCTTTTAAGCTCTGGCGTTTCTTACATTTGCCAAAGCACCCATTCCCACAATATGAAATTACATACTGCTCTATCATACACGAAAATCATAGATTTGCAATTGCCGGCCGCTTACATCTGGTTTAAGATTTTGGTCTGCTCGTCAAGCAGTCCGGCCGCTTCGCCGATGCTGACAAATTCGGCCACCGCCTGCTGAATCTGGCCCTGGCTGCTTACAATCGCTTCACGCAAGCTGAGCGAGCTGACATTCACCTTGCCGACCTGCTCGGATACACCCGCAATCGACGTTTCAATTTCTTGCGCGGCCGCCTGCACGTGCTCCGCCAGCTTCCGAACCTCGGTGGCTACGACTTGAAAGCCGAGTCCGTGCTCCTTCGCATGCGCAGCCTCGATAGCCGCATTGAGCGCAAGCAGATTCGTTTGCGAGGCAAACTCGCGGATCGTCAGCACGATGCGCCGGATAGAGCGAATTTTTTGCTCCAAATCGGATAACACGCTGCTGTTCAGCTCGTTATCGCTCACAACCTGATCCATCACGGCCGCTACCCGTTGACTGCGGCTTATCCCTTCCGTCGTGCGGCCAAGCAGATCCGCCGCCATCCGCTGCAGCTCGCTCGTCAGCCCGGCGGCCGTCCGCTCCCGCTCCGAGATATCTGTCGCTACCTTCAGCACGGCCACCGTTTGGCCGTTCGGGCCAAGTACCGGCATGTAGGTCGCTTCCAGCCAAATTTGCGCGCCGTTTTTGGCGACGCGGACAATTTTCTGCTGAAAGGCGACGCCTGCACGCAAGTTGCTCCAAAGCCGCTCGTAAGCCGGGCTGTTGACGAACCCCGGCAGGCAAAACTGCCGGTGCAGCTTGCCGGGCAGCTCTTCGACCTTGTAGCCCATGGCGCTGGCAAACCGTGCGTTGGCCCACAGCACCTCGCCCTGCAAATTAAATTCGATCATGGCAAGCGATTGCTCCATCGCTGCCAATACAGCCTGATTTTCCAGCACTTGCGTGCTTGTCGTTGCGCCTTGCTGCTTGTCTGACATGGCTGGCTCTCCTCATTGCGCCGCTTCTGTTGGCGGTCGGCTTTAGTTGATATGCTTGCTCTTGCATTCCTGATCAGCCGCGCAGATGACCGGCCGGCCCTGGATGCCGGCTGGCGATCAAGGATGGCAACGATCATCAAGCCGCTGCTGCGGGCTACGACTGCGTATCCGGCTGTTCATGCGACCGGAATTCCAGCAAGCCTGCCCGGGTCACCTCGTCCCGGTGAATTTCGGACAGCTCCTCCAGCAAGGTCATCCCGCGTTCGGTCAAGCGCACAAATACGCTGCGCCCATCCTCGGGATTCGGAAATCGCTGTACCAGCTCAAGCCCCTCACAGCGCTTGACCAGCTCGATGCAGGCATGCGGAGTAATTTGCAGCCGCTCGGCCAGCTCCTTGGGCGTCGCATAATCGCGCTCGGGGAAGCCCATGATCGCAAGCATCAGCTGGTGGTATTGCGGCGTTAATCCTTTCGCCCGCGCCGCTTCCTCGCTGAAGCGAATAAATTTGCGGATGCGATAGCGAAATAAGGCAAGCTGTTCGTATATTTCTTTCGACAGTTTTCCTGGCTGCATGATCCCGTCCCTCTCACCAAATTAGAATACTTCCAATGTACCGTATTCTCGGGCCGGGGACAATGATAATCCGTACCTCGCTTACGTAATGTTACCTTTATAGGCGAGTTTCGTTACGATTCGTTGGAAACAGAAATTCGGGTCGTTTTATGTTAGTTTATATAACATAAAAACCTTGACTTCAATCGCTTTGCGATATATATTTTGAACAACGGTGTTAGGTTTTATGACTTACATTCCCTGTCTAGAAATGCTGGTGATCCCGATATGGCAACGAAAAAAATAAAAAGCGTGTGTCCCTACTGCGGAGTCGGCTGTGGGATCGTTCTTGAGGTGGCAGATAACCGGGTCGTCAAGGTAAGCGGCGACAAGGAGCATCCGACCAATTTCGGACGGCTCTGTACGAAGGGCAACACCTGTGAGCAGGCACTTACAGAATCCGGACGTCTGGAGTACGCGCATGAGCGGCCCGCCCGCGGAGGCGAGCTGATCCGGAAGCCGATGGACCGGATGATCAGCGAAACGGCTCGGCGGCTGCGGTCGATACTCGACGAGCACGGTCCGGACGCCCTTTCCTTCTACGTATCCGGCCAAATGTCGCTGGAGTCGCAATATCTCATTAATAAGCTCGCAAAAGGGTATGTTCGCACGCAGCATATCGAGTCCAATTCACGCCTCTGTATGGCGAGCGCGGGCAGCGGCTACAAGCTGTCGCTGGGCGCTGACGGTCCTCCCGGCTCGTATGAGGATATCGACCGGACCGACCTATTTTTCGTCATCGGGGCCAATATGGCGGACTGCCATCCGATCTTGTTTTTGCGGGTCATGGACCGGATCAAGGCCGGGGCGAAGATGATCGTGGTTGATCCGAGGCGCAACGCAACCGCCGACAAGGCGACGCTGTATATGCCGATCCGGCCGGGAACCGACCTTGCGCTGCTGAACGGGCTGCTGCACCTGCTCGTGCGGAACGGGCAGACGGACCCCGCCTTTATTCAGGAATTTACTTCCGGCTGGGAGCAGATGCCCGAATTTCTGGAAGCTTACACGCCTGAGCGGGTTGCCGACATGACCGGACTCCCGGAGGCGGATATTCGCCAGGCGGCCCAGTGGATCGGCGAATCGCCCGACTGGATGAGCTGCTGGACGATGGGCCTCAATCAGAGCACGCACGGCACCTGGCATACGAACGCGATCTGCAATCTGCACCTCGCGACCGGCAAAATTTGCCGGCCGGGCAGCGGCCCCTTCTCTCTGACGGGTCAGCCGAATGCGATGGGCGGCCGTGAGATGGGCTATATGGGCCCCGGCCTGCCCGGCCAGCGTTCGCTGCTCGTCGAAAGCGAGCGGCACTTCATCGAGGACCTGTGGAGCATCTCGCGCGGCACGCTGCGAACCGAGGGCGGCAGCGGCACGATCTCCATGTTCCAGCGTATGCAGGCCGGCGATATTAAAGCGTGCTGGATCATCTGCACGAATCCGGTCGCAACGGTGTCCAACCGCAAGCAGGTGATCGCAGGACTGCAGACGGCAGAGCTGGTCATTACGCAGGATGCGTTTCTGGACACGGAAACAAACCGCTATGCCGACATCCTGCTCCCCGGTGCGCTGTGGGCCGAAGCCGAGGGGGTTATGATCAACTCGGAGCGCAATCTGACGCTGATGCAGCAGGCTGTCGAGCCGCCGGGCGAAGCGCTGGCGGACTGGCAAATTATCGCGCGGGTCGCCTGTGAGATGGGGTATGCGGACGCCTTTACGTACGGGTCGGCCGAGGAGGTTTACCGGGAAATCCAGCAGGCCTGGAACCCGAAAACCGGCTACGACATTCGCGGAGCAACCTACGAGCGGCTGCGTGAAACGCCGATCCAATGGCCCAGCGCCCCGGCTAGCGCGCACGACCGCAACCCGATCCGCTATACGAATGACGGCGTCAGCCAGACGCTCAAGCTAAACGCAGACGGAACGAAGCCTCGGCTTGTGTTTCCGACCGACAGCGGCAAGGGGCAGTTTCTCGCCCGTCCCTATATGCCGCCGGCCGAGATGCCGGACAGCGAGTACCCGTTTGTGCTAAACACAGGGCGGGTGCAGCATCAATGGCATACGATGACCAAAACGGGCAAAATTGCGAAGCTCAACAAGCTGAACCCCGGACCGTTTGTTGAAATAAACCCGGAGGATGCCGCAGCGCTCGGGATCGCCGATCAGGATCGCGTGGAAATCCGCTCGCGGCGCGGCTCCGCTTTCCTGCCTGCGGTCGTGACCGACCGGGTGCGTCCCGGCAGCTGCTTCTCCCCTTTCCACTGGAATGACACGTTCGGGGAACAGCTGGCAATCAATGAGGTTACCCAGGATGCGGTGGACCCGATTTCCTTCCAGCCCGAATTGAAATGCTGCGCCGTCACGCTCGTCCGTGCGGCCCTTCCTGCCGCAGCGCCTGCCGTCTGTCCCGAGGACAGCGGCATTCCCGCCGGCTATGCGGACGACATCGAAACCATTCCGAAGGAGGAAGTTTACATGGCTCAAATCGACACGTTAGCCCGTATGCTGGGCATTGAATCTTCACAAGCCGTGACGCTGGATACGACCGAGAAGGTGTATCTTTCCGGATTTCTGACGAGCTTGCGCGAAAATGAAACCCGCGCCGTGCCCGGCGTGCCTGTACTGCCTTCCACCGCGCCGCTGGAGCCGATCAAGCGTTATTGGCTGGACGGCGTCCTGGCGGGATTGTTTTCGCGCACGTACTTGCCTGAGCCTGAAGCCGGCGGCGGCGGCGTCGCGACGCTTGCCCCTCCCGCTCCCGCGGCTTCTGCCCCCGCCGCTGCTCCATCAACAGCGGAACCTGCCGGGAGCGCGGATGCTCGGCCGCAAGTCACCGTTGTGTGGGCGTCCCAGACAGGCAATGCGGAGGACGCAGCCAAAGTGACCGCCAAGCGGCTGGAAGCGGCCGGCTACGCCGTCCGGCTTGTGCCGATGGATCAGCTCACACCTGCCGGACTGGCAGGAGAAGCTGTGGCGCTGTTTGTCGCCAGCACTTTTGGCGCGGGCGATCCGCCGGATCACGCAGCCGATTTCTGGCGGTCGCTGCAGGCGGAGGATGCCCCTCGCCTCACGGAGCTGCGCTATGCCGTGCTGGCCTTCGGCGATTCGAGCTATGATTCCTTTTGCGGCTTCGGCCGTCTGCTCGACGCCCGGCTGGCGCAGCTCGGCGCACGCAGTCTTGCAGCGCGCGCCGATTGCGACACGGACGATGAAGAGCCGGCTACCGCCTGGATACAGGGCGTTGAGCAGGCGCTCAGCCAGCCGGAATCGGAGCCTGCTCCTCCCGTCGCTGTGCCCATAGATCGCGCCCATCCGCTGCATGCGCCCATGGTGATCAACCGGCGGCTGAACCGCGAAGGCTCGGAGAAGGATACGCGCCTGTATGCCTTCGACATCCGCAATAGCGGCTTGCACTACAAGGCAGGCGATGCGCTCGGCATCTGGCCGACGAACAGCCCGGAGCTGGCTTGTGAATTGCTTGAAGCGTTAAAGCTTCCTGCCGATGCTCCGGTTACGGTCAAGGACAGACAGGTTTCCTTGCTGGAGGCGCTGGAGCGGCATCTGGAAATAGCCCGGATTACGCCCGGCCTGCTGCAATTCGTCCAGCAGCGGTCGCAGAGCGCCGAGCTGGAACGGCTGCTGCAAAAGGAGCAAAAGGCGGAGCTGAAAAATTGGCTGTGGGGCCGCCAGCTCGTCGATTTGCTGCAGCAGTTCCCGATCGCAGCAACGGCCCAGGAGCTGGTGCAGCAGTTGAAGCCGCTCCAGCCGCGGCTCTATTCCATCTCCTCCAGCTCCAAGGCGCACCCGGATCAGGTGCATGTCAGCATCTCGACGGTACGGTATGCATACGAAGGCAAGCCGCGAAATGGCGTGTGCTCCAGCTTTCTCGCCGACCGGGCCGCTGACGGCCTTGTCCCGATTTTTGTCCAGCCGTCGGCGCACTTTCATCCCCCGGCCGACCCGGACGCGCCGATGATTATGGTCGGGCCGGGTACGGGTGTCGGACCGTTCCGCGGCTTTTTGCAGGAGCGGCAGGCCACCAAGGCGGCAGGGAAAAACTGGCTTATTTTCGGCGAGCAGCGGGCGGACTTCGACTTCTACTTCCAGGATGAGCTGGAGGCGCTGCGCAAGGAAGGCTATTTGCATCGGCTGGACACAGCGTTCTCTCGCGATCAGGAGGATAAGCTGTACGTCCAGCACCGGATGCTGGAGCATGGAGCGGAGCTATGGGCCTGGCTGCAGCAGGGCGCGCATTTCTACGTGTGCGGAGATGCCAGCCGGATGGCCAAGGAGGTCGATGCAGCGCTCAAGCAGGTCGTCCGGCAGCACGGCGGAATGAGCGCGGACGAGGCCGAAGCTTACGTGAAGGAAATGGCGCAAGCCAAGCGATATGTACGGGATGTATATGCGTAGTCATGCGTTCGCCCCGCAGCCTGCACGCGAATGACTCCATTTAACACGACAAACCGCCGAGCCCCGGTTGTTCAGACGAACAGCCGGGGCTCGGCGGTTTTGTAGGCGCATTTGCCTGCTCCATCAGGCGGAGTAAGCAGTCCGGGACCGAGTCCGTGTCAAGGATCATGAAGCTGAGCCGCATGGCGCCGTACCGCTCACAGCATGTACGGAGAGCTTGGCTGAAACGCCGCTCCCTCCGCTCCTGCTGCTGGCTTGCCTGCGAGTGAAAATCCGCTCATAACCTGGTTCCAGGCGTAGTCCGAGCCCCGCCAGCTTGGCCCTTGCGGCACCTTGACCGCACACACGTCCGGCAAGCCCCAGCTCTCCTCCGTCACCTCCCAACGCGGGACTGCATGCGTGTTAATTAGGAGCAGGCGGTACCCGCCTTGCATCAGGGTATCCAGCGCAGCCTTGAGCTGCACCGCCTCCTCCCTGCTCGCTCCGGTACGAATGAACAGCACTGGCTTCTGCTGAATCGTCTGCCCGAATCGGGCAACACGCCGGTCCAGCTTCGCCTTAAATGCCGGGTAAGCGTCCCACCAGCGCGGATTCGTCAGCGGAAAATCGTGATAAGACACAATATCGTATACCGGGTCGTGGATCACAAAGCATTCCTGCGTCCGGTCCACAAGGCGAAGCTTATCGAAGTCCATCAGCCCTTTGAAGCGCCGGCGCAGCAAATGAACCAGACCGGGAATCGAATCGGACGTAAACCAGTCCAGCGGACCTGCCGCCTGCCGCAGCCCCAGCCTTTCCAGCTGATAGGAAACCTGACACGTTGACCCGAGGCTGATGTAGCTTTTATAAGCACCGACACATTCGTTCCATCTCATCGCATTCACTCCCGGCGTTTGCATCATGGAGTTGTCTGTCCAGGCGATTGCCCGGAAGCTCCGTACTACAGTATGCGTTTGCCCGGAAAGTGGTGAATTTAGTTTACATAAAGTAAACTATGTAAACTAAATTCAGATGACAGCCTCCTTCAGATTAGAGCGCTGTTCTGGTTGAGACTCTTTGCTGCATAATGAGGCGCATTCCCGGAAAGCAGCCTGCCTGCAGCCGAGGCACTTTTTCAAATCCAGCTGCAATAATGCGAAGTCCAGCGCCTCACCCGTATGCTCAAAAAAGTGCTCGGCGCCAATTTGCGTGTATAAGCCGGTCTTCTGCAACACGTCCAAAGGCTGGGCTTGAATGCCGGATACAAGCACGATGCCGCCTGATTTGGCACAATGCTTCACCAGGCTTGCCAGAGTCGATTCACCTGTAGTGTCCATAAAGGGTACTTTTCCCATGCGCAAAAGCAGCACGTTGGACTGCGGCAGAGTCGGGTCAGGGATGAGCTGTTCAAATTTATTGGCAACGCCGAAAAAAAGCGCTCCTTCGATGGTATACATGCCGATTTGCGGACAATCGCGGGCTTCCGTGACCCTGTGGGCTTTCACTTTTTCGTGTCTGGCTTTGGGGTCAGGCAATACTTTGGTTACAACCAAGCCGTCGCTCATTTTTTTCACAAACAAAAGAACCGTCAACAGGAGGCCGATTTCAACAGCTGTTGTTATATCCGTAAGGACAGTCAGGACAAAGGTAATGAGAAGGATCGCGGAATCGCTCGTTTTGGTTTTCAAGACATGGACAAATTCGTTCCGTTCACTCATATTCCAGGCAACGAGCATCAAAACAGGCGCCATGCTGGCAAGTGGAATCTCTGAGGCATAAGGCGCAAACAACAGGAGCACCAGCCAGACCACAAGTCCATGGATAACGCCGGACAGCGGCGAAAACGCACCGTTTTTGATATTGGTGGCCGTCCGTGCTATCGCTCCTGTCGCGGGAATGCCGCCAAAGAGAGGGGTAATCATATTGGCGATGCCTTGTCCGATCAGCTCCCGGTTACTGTCATGGCGGCTGCCGGTCATCCCGTCAGCTACAACTGCCGACAGCAGCGATTCGATGCCGCCGAGCATAGCGATCATAAAGGCGGGGCCAAGCAAAGCTTCAATGCGATCCCAGCTCAGCTCAGGGAAATGAAAATGAGGCAATGTGTTTGGAATGGCCCCGAATGACGACCTGATCGTCGCTACGTCTCCCTTGAACAGTACGGTCGCTACTACAGTCGAGACGACCAGCCCTGCCAGAGAACCCGGAACCTTTGGCAGAAAACGAGGTGTCAGGAGCATAACAACCAAACAAACCGCCGCTGTACTTACACTGTAGAAATTCGTGGTTGCGAGGTTCATCACAATTTCCTTCATATTGGGCAAAAAATGCTCATGCTTCTCGATCCCTCTCAAGCCTAAAAAGCCGGCAATTTGCCCGGTGAAAATAATGACCGCAATGCCGGCTGTAAACCCGAGCGTGACAGGACGCGGAATAAACCTGATCAACACGCCAAGCTTGCATACCCCCATCAGAACAAGGATGATTCCCGCCATAAATCCCGCGATCAATAAATTTTCGTAGCCTACCTGCATGACAATGGCGAGGAGAATCGGAATGAATGCACCGGTTGGGCCGCCAATTTGAAATTTGGAGCCTCCGAACAAGGAAATACAAATACCGGCAACAATCGTTGTATAAATGCCATATTCCGGCTTCACGCCGGAAGCAATAGCAAACGCCATCCCTAGTGGAATGGCGATAATACCAACAATGAGGCCAGAAATGAGATCCTTACGAAATGCGGCCGCATGGTAGCCTTCAAACCTTCCCATCCATTTCATCGGACAACCCTTCTTTTCTTCATATATTTGATTATTTGAATATATGTGAAATGTTACTCCCGGCAATGATGAATGTCAATCGCCAAAAACCCAGGCTTGCTTGGCAAATTCGGGAGCGGATAGCAAAAAAACAAGGTGATCCCTGCTATTGCTCACGGATACCCTTGTTTTCCGGCTAGGGTTCATTTCGAATGACTTCAAGCAAAGCAATGGCGTCAACGAGATGATTATCGAAGATCTGCTTCGTGACTGCAAGCAAATCTTTAATCAGCGGGTCACGGAGGGAATAAATAACGGACGTCCCGTCCTTGATGCCTGTCACGACATTTTTATTTCGCAGTACCGACAGCTGTTGGGAAACGGCTGAGCCTTCCGAGCCTAAAATACTTTGGATTTCGTTTACATTTTTATCGCCCTCACTCAAAACCTCAAGAATTCGAATTCGCATTGGATGCGCCAGCGCCTTAAAAAAGTCGGCTTTGAATTGCTGGATAGGTTGACTCATCGCTTACGCTCCCCTACTGGCTTTACTTTTGAATATATGAATATCATAACACAACGTCAAGCAAAAACATGCTCCAAGATGACACGACTGAAACACCTTGGAAAAAATTGCTATTCGACGGCAGGTGCTGTATAATGCCTATCACCTTCACGAACTACACGACGGTCAATAAAATCGAAAGCGAGTGAAACCAACGCATGATCATGGAGCACAGCACATGTACTGGAAACGGGATTGCGTATACGATCCGGTCCGCAAATACGACCGATGCCCCGGCGCTGTCCGCTTTGCGTCTGCAAGTGGATGGAGAAACGGAAAATTTGGACCGAAAGCCAGGAGAGGCCTTCATCGACGCGCCCGGCTTTGAGTCTATTATTCGAGAGGACAGCGAGCATCCGCGAAGCTTGTTTCTGGTGGCGGCCGTTCAGGATCGGATCGTCGGATTTTCTCGATGCGCAGGAACGGATTTAAGCCGGATGGCGCATAAGGTTGAATTCGGCGTAGCTGTATTGAAGGAGTTTTGGGGCTGCGGCATCGGGAAAAGCTTGCTGGCCGCCTCCATCTCCTGGGCCGATGCTCAGGGGATCAGAAAAATCAACCTGCAGGTGCTGGAAACGAATGACAGAGCCATTCGTCTGTACAAGCAGCATGGCTTTATGGTCGAAGGCGTTTTAAGGCAGGACAAGCTGCTGTCGGACGGTGTCTTTTACGATACGCTTGTGATGGGACGATTAAAGAGTACATAATAATTATTATGTCAACTTATTTCTGGCAGCACGTGATTTTTTAAGGTGAACGAACCGCCTAGCTGCTCTTTTCCTTCTAAATATCCGTTTACCTTTCCGATAGCGTAATATGTTTCGCAGCATGGACCGATCCTTCAATTCCCTGAAAGGTGAAATGAGCGGCTTGAAGTTAACCTCGATGATCCATACCTGACCCGTAAGGTCAAAGCCGATATCGAAGCCTAATATTCGCTGCAAGGGGTGTTGTCGCTCGATTTGCCGGGCTGCTCGCAGCACAACAGCATATGTGAATAAAGCATATGGAGCCGGCTTTCCCCCGTGGAATGGTTGGCTCCGTACACTTCGGACCTCTGTTTTCATAAATATACATAATTAATATTATGTAAACAAATAACTCGGGCAGCCCCCCTCGCCTTGCGAAAGGTTAAGCTCCTCCCTTATACTTTGGTTAAACTAAACCTAGCTTAGCTACTTGCTGCTCACTGAAGCCTGGAGGAGGATTGACCTAATGAACTACTATGTGGTGGATGCATTTGCCGAGAAGTTATTCGAAGGAAATCCTGCGGGGGTTTGTATCCTGGAGGATTGGCTGTCCGCAGAGCTGATGCAAAAAATCGCCGCGGAAAATAATCTCTCCGAAACGGCCTTTGCCGTCAAGGAAGATCAGGCCGCCTATCATTTACGGTGGTTTACGCCGGTAGAAGAAATTGATCTGTGCGGACACGCCACGTTGGCTACGGCTTATGTCATCTCCAACTACTATGACACCTCCGTCGAGCGCTTATCGTTTCGAACGTTAAGCGGCGAGCTTATTGTTGATAAAATCGGAGATTGCTATGAGCTGGATTTTCCCAGCAGAATGCCGGAACCGCTCCCCCTCGCCTCGCAAATGATCGAAGCGCTTGGCGTCACGCCCGCCGAAGCTTACCTCAGCCGCGATCTTATGCTGGTGCTGAATAACGAGGACGATGTGCGGCATGCGGCGCCGGATTTCTCCAAACTAAAACAATTGCCGCAAGGCTTGGGTGTTCTGATTACGGCTGAAGGCAGCAGCTTCGATTTTGTATCCAGAAGCTTTTTTCCGAAGCTGGATGTCAACGAAGATCCCGTTTGCGGCTCCGCGCATTGCAGTCTTGTTCCCTTCTGGGCCAAACGGCTGGGCAAATCGGATCTGGTAGCGAGACAGCTCTCGAAACGCGGTGGAACGTTGCACTGCAAATTCGTCGGCGACCGGGTAAAAATTCGCGGCTCCGCCGTGATTTTTGCGATTGCCGACCTGCAGCTTGAATCGCTGGACGCCTAAGAAAAGCTTCTGATCGAAGCGCCTTCGCCGAAGCTGCATGCGTGCTTTAGCGACAGCTTTTCTTCAAAAAAACAACGGCTAGCTCGTCTGAGTTAGCCGTTGTCGCCTGTAGGCAGCACCCTGCTATTCCAGAGCCTTGGGCGCAGCTAGCCTAACATAAATCAGAAACAGTCCGCACACGATCGCAATCAGGCCATGTCCCCCGAACACGTCCCAGCGGGCTGCGAAATAACCGAAAGCAAAGCCTCCTCCGCCCCGCTGCTGGCCGTGCGGCCAAGCCCGGTGAGAACCATAACAAGCGCGAACTGCCAGAACGACGAAGCGCCCAGCAGCAGCGCAAATTCCAGGCAGCCCATCGCCGCAGCCGCAAACAAAATTTCCGCATAAACGACCAGCTGCACCGTCATGCCCCGCTCTTCCCAGAACAGCCGCTCAATGACATAAGCAGGGATCAGGCTGGAAAAGAAGCGGAATACATAAAGCTTCCACACATGGGATCGCACGCTGGACTTGTTGCTCATTGACTTGTTGCTCATTGACTTACTGTTCACAGGCAGGTTGTTCATCCTGAAGGCTCCTTTTCGCATGAATGTAGGTAAATTTCCTACCATTCATGCCTGGAGGCGCCCGAGAACGACAAGCCGGTCAAGCTTAACTGGGAGGTCTTGGTTGCAGCATCATGTATCGCTACTTCGGTTTAGGATTCATTTTCTCCGTCCAGCGGGTAAAAGATAACGTCAACCGGAAACGCCGATCCGGCCGCAGGCGAAAACGCCAAATCAAGTGACGGCTCGGTGCCGTTCGTCCGGGCAATAATCGTATAACCCTGGTAATCCATCATAACACCGGACGGCGGTGTCTGCACAATGCTGCCGTTGACCATAAACGGTCCCTTGAACACGCCGCCGCGCGGCAAAACAAGCACGGACATTTTCGGCGGCGCTTCCACATGGATATGGTACATCACACCGTAATTACCGAGATTGGTGGACGGCTTCTGCTCGAAAGCATCATACCCGGTTACAAATACGTCGGTCTGTCCGTCGCCAATCGGGAAGCTGGAGGGCTTCTCCAGCCTGGATGCATCCACGTCCCACTGCACCTCGGAGCCGGTAAACGTGCCGCGCACATTGCCGCTGTACGGCAGCGCCGGAAAGTCGGCGACCTGCTCCAGTCCTTCATCCTGCTCCAGCGCGACGAACGTAAACTCAACCTCGCCGTCCGTCTCGACATCATAGATGACATTGACGCCTTGCCCCGGATAAAAGTTTGGCATCGTCCGGTAATACGCGGATTCGCCCGGCTTCAGCGCCAGCTGCTGGGCTTGCTCCGGCTGTCGGTCGCCCTGCAGAAATTCTATGGTTGCTTCATTGCCGATCAAATTCGCATAAATCGAAGGGTACACTTCACCCTGATTCGTCGTCTTGACCGTCACCTGCTGCGTCTTGCTTGGATTATGCGCAATAATAGCGAATTTCATTTTACGGGCAGTGCCGTTTACATGGTCCGCATACAGGCGGGCTTTGCCGTCGACCTTGTCCCGGTACAGCATGCCTTTCTCGGTAAACGTTTCCGGACTGTCGCTGACAATCAGCGGACGATCGGACGGCTTCCGCTCGGTCAGCTTCAACGCCGGAATGCCACGCAGCCGCTGCCGCAGCACCGTTTCTTCCTCCTTCACAAACGTACCGACTGGCCGGTGGTACACCTCGTACGTAAACGCATCGAGATACGGCTCATTCTTAACCAGCACGTTGCGGGAAAACGTTTCGCTCGCTTGACCCGTGCTGTCCGTCACCTGCAGCGATACTTTATACAAGCCTGGCGTGAAGATCGCTTCGGCGTTGCCCGTCCACTGCACACCCGACAGCTTGTCGCCTTTCGGATCGTAGCTCAGGTCCGTGTATCGGATCGGCTCGCCGATGCGGTAAAACTCCCGGTCTACCACAAATTTGGCGACCGGCTTCACGTTGGGCAGCGTATCGTTGGCAAACAGCGACGGATCGTTGCCCGACCGGATGTACGTTAATTCCACCCGCCCCCGTCCTTCCTCGATGCGCGATTGAATCGCCACATAACGCTCAAGAAACGTCAGACCGATATACAGCCGTTCCTGCTCCAGCCGCACCTCCTCGCCCCAAGGCTGTGCCGAGCCGTTGACATATACAGTTTTATTAGCAAGCGACAGCTCCAGAAACGCCTGCGGAGTCGTCATTTGCGCCGCTCCCTTCTGTTCATTCCATTGCACAGGCAAGCCCAGCCAGTTGGTCAGCTCCGCTACGGGCAAATAATAATGGTCGCTGCGCTTGAGCAGCGGCAGCGAATGCTTCAGCTCGGTGCCGTTCAGGTAGGCGGTCGAGGCTTCGGGGTACAGCAGCAGATGGTTGCCCTCGGGCACCGAAGCGGCAGCCAGCGCCGATTGCCCGCTGTGAGCGCCGATCAGGCAAAAAGCGCCAACCGCCAGCAGCCACGGACGAAGCTTGACTAGATAGTTAAATATGATCACGTTATAAATCCCTTCTCTATATAGGTAACTGCGGCTGTGCGCGCAGCAGGCTCACTTTTTTTCCGGCAGCGGGTACAGTATCCACTCGACCTGCGGGCTGCTGCCCGGCGCAGCCATCCATTCGATGTGGACGGCGGACTCCAGGCCGTTCGTCCGGGCGACGACAAACGCGCCGTCCTCGGCCGTCAACCCTCCGTAGGGCAGCGGCACAAGCTGGCCGTCCACCCGCAGCACGCCGTCGGCTTGTCCGACCTTTACGTGCAGCGCAATCGCCGTAGGCTGCGGCTTATTATAATGAAGCGTCTGCAGCACGCCAAGCTCGGACACGGAAAGCGGCTCACTGGACCAGACTGAAACGGCGGTCAAGTTTTTCTCCGGCTCGACCACGTCCAGCCGAATTTCGGACAGCGCGTAAGCGGTGCGCGGATCAACGGAAGGCTGCTGCTTGTCAGGAGCAGAATCAGCCGACGACGTGCCTAAGCCTGTATCCGGCAGGCTGCCCGGCACCTCAACAGGAATCTCAGCACGCTTGTCAGCCAACCCGTCCGAAAGCAAGGCGTCAGCACGGCTGACCTGGTTGCCGCCAGCGGGCAAAGCGGCGGCACCGACGCTGCCCGTCGGTCGATGCTCCTTCGGCAGTTCAGCCTGCATCGCCGGCGTGAACAGCTGGCGGAAGGATTGCGCCGCATCGCCGACCTGGGCAGCTGCGAAGCCGATCCGCAGCGGGCCGTCTGTTGTCACGTCACGCAGCAGCACGGTTCCTTGCCCCGGCTCCAGCCTGACCGTGCCCAGCTCGACCGTTTTGCCCGGGGGCACCTCAACGGCAGCTCCGCCAGCAGGCTGGAGCAAAAAGTCGGCGACCGCTTCCCTGCTGAGCGAGCGGTGCAGCACAGTCGGCGGCAGCTCGCCTTGAGCCGTTGTACGCAGCGTCCGGCTGGCAGCTGAATCGTTATAAGCGAGCAGCTTCAGCTCAACCGGCTTCGCCATGCCGTTGCTGTGGTAAGCGGCCAGCCGGGTCAGACCGGTCACGCTCTGCTGCCGGATTGCCCCAAGCTGCCGAATAACCGGCTGCTCACCGCTGAGGACACGAGGACGGTACGATGACGTCGTCACCAGTCCGTTCAAGGGCTGGGCATGCTCGGCCGCAGCCTGCCAGGCCGCAGTTTGCGGCTTGATCAGCGAGCCTACAGGACTCCTGTACCACGGGTATTCGGCTTCGCTTAAATAACGCTCCGCCGTAACCCGAATCTGGCGGGTATACGTCTTGCTCCAGCTGCCGTGGCGGTCGCGGGTTTCCATGGACACCGTATAGGTGCCCGGCTCGAAAAACGCTTCCCGCTTGCCCGTCCACCGGTATTCAGGCAAGCCTTCGGCATCGGGATCATAGCTCAGATCGAGATAGTGGACAGGCTCGCCGAGCCGGTAAGTCGCTTTGTCCGTAGCAAATACGGCAATCGGGCTTGAATTGGGCTGCGTATCCCCGGCATAATCAGATTCCTTGTAAGCGGTATCTGTCGGCGTCACATAAGTCACAACAGCCTTGCGTGCGACAGATTGTCCCGGCTCGGCCAGCGGATCAACCTTCAGCGTCATGTACGGTGCGACCCAGTGCAGCTTGACCAGCAAGGCGCCATGGCGCACAACAGCCGTATCCGCCTCTTCAGCCTGCACGCCGTTGACCGCCGCCGTTCCGCGCTCCAGATCCCATTCCAGATAAGCAAGCGGCGCCTTCAAGCCGACAACCCGACGCTCTTCATGCCAGACGGCTTCCATGCCGACCTGCTCGCTGAGCCAGCGGAGCGGCACATACAAGCTGTCGTCGATCAACTCGGCTGCGGTTTCCAGCGGCACCGGGCGACCGTCGATGTCCGCAAAGCGCTGCTGAGCTTCCATTTCAATATGTATCGTCGTGCCTGCAGCGTCAATCGCTGACACACGGGGTTGCGCGGCCAGCGCTGTCGCCAGCACAAGGGCAAGCGCGGCCAGATGTTTTTTCTTCAAATTCAACGTACTGCTACTTAAAATACGAACAACTATATCCATATCAAGAATATTCCTTCTTCAATGTGCCTGTTCTCGACAAATAACGGTCTACTAACATTTGATAGAGCACTCCAAAGGCTTAAATTCCCGACTAGCCATCGGTACATGTGTACATTCGCTTGCTTATGCGATTTTATACACGGTAGCATTTTTTAAATTAACAGCAGCGTTCACATCTCGATCCATCCTGCTTCCACAATGATCGCAGACCTAGATTCGATTTGAGAGTTTCAAATCAACTTTCTTATGTCCACAACAAAAACACAGTTTGGATGAGGGATAGAAACGATCAACCATTCTCAATTCAATTCCATTCCTTTTGCATTTTACTTCTAACTTCGCACTGAATTGATGGAAGGATTGCCCCACTACTGCTTTGGCTAAATGCCGATTCTTCATCATTCCTCTAACATTCAAGTCCTCAATCGTTATAAAACTTGGTTTTTGCTTTATGACCTGATTAACCGCTTGGTTAATGTGGTTTTCTCGAATATTAGAAATTTGTTGATGAAGTCTCTGTATCTCTGTACCTTGAGGACTTGTTTCTGGATATTTTGCCTAGTAGCAGATTCCTCCTTTTTGTTTTTGGATTTTTTATAACTTTCGTATTTTCTCGAAAGTTTTCGTTGCTGACGCTTCAATGACTTTTCCAGCTTGTTCACTTTAGATATTTTGTTTATATTTTGTACGGGTTGATCTTGATTAGACAGGATTGCAAAATCTTTAACTCCTAAATCAATCCCAATCCCATCTCGATACGTAACGTTTCTCTTTTCGATCTGTTCGTCTACTAAAACAGAGACATAGTAGCTGCCTGCTCGTTGTGAAACGGTTCCACTTCTAATGATTGACTTTGTAGGCAAGTAGCCAAACTCTTTTAACTTCACCCATCCAAGCGTAGGTATTTTGATTCTGTGGCGTTCACATGGAATCATCATGTTTGCATCATTTTTTACAAAATACATCTTTACGTTCTGATTTTTCTTCTTTTTAAACCTCGGTAATTTCTCCACATTCATAATCGACTGCTTAACCGCTTCAGCATAAACCTCTTTAATCCACGTGTATTCAGGGTTATTCGGTATGAATTCTTTATTTAACGACTTAGAAAAGTCCATTCCTGACCTGAATTTTTCATTTTTTTACGTCTCTCTTGATTGTGTGCGAGATAAAAATTATAGACGAATCTACAAACTCCGAGAGTTCGATTGAATAGTTGCTTTTGTTCTTCATTCAATTGAATCTCTGTTTTGTACGATCTCATTCGAATTCATCCTTTATGTCTTCTTTGTATGTTCTTAATCCGTATACTCTACACCTTCATCTGCAATGATTTTGGAAACTCTAGTATAGATAACAGCCTTGCCTTTATTTTCGTTTTTGAGAAGCACCAGTATAGGTACTATATTATTCATGCGAATAGGATCTTCGATCTGTCGGTGTTCGATATGTCGTCAGCATACCTTCCATCTTTGAAGCGTTTTTATGGATACATTTAATCATTCAGCAAGTTCCTTATCGCATTCTCCTTTGACTAATTGATCGGGTAGAGCACCATTATAACACAGGCAGGCGCGGACGAATGCGTTCCTGGGCCTCGGCCAGCTGCTTGTTATCGACATGGGTATAAATTTGCGTCGTGGAAATGTCCGAATGCCCCAGAAGCTCCTGAAGCGTCCGCAAATCCGTGCCCCGGCGAAAATGCGTCGTTGCAAACGTATGCCGCAGCTTGTGGCTGCTGATCTTCTTGTCCTTGAGCGTCGGGCGGCTCGTTTTCACGGCAAGCGAGGTCCGGTCTACAATGGTCTGAATCGTCCGAAGGCCGATCCGGCGTCCCTCCTGCGAGACAAACAGCGCCGACAGCTCCCCGTGCCTCGGCTGCTGCCGTTCGCGGATATAGGCGGCCAGCACCTCGGCAACGCCTTCGTGCAGCGGCACGACGCGCCACTTCCGTCCTTTGCCCATGAAGGTCAGCGAAGCTTGTCCTTCGAGCTGCACATGCTCCAGGTTGAGCGCACGCACCTCGGACACACGCAGTCCACCGTAGGCCATCAGCAAGCATATCGCCAGATTGCGCAGCCGGTAGCGTCCGCTCACGCAGGCGATGAAGTCAGCCAACTCATCCTCGCTCAGAAACACCGGCGTCTTATGCTTCTCGACCTTCGACTTCTTGACCGTCATCGCCGGGTTGCCCTGGAGCTTCTCAAATTCATTCAGCGCATGATAAAAGCACCGCACCGCCGACACCATCCGGTTAATCGCCCCGTCCCCGGCTCCCCGGTCACGCATCACCTTCTGGTATCGCATAATATGGGACTTCGTTACTTTAGAGGGGGGCAGCTGGACATAGCGCAGAAAGGTTGCCGCTTCCCGTACATATTCAGCCTGCGTGCGGGACGTATAGCCGCCGTTCTCCAAAAAAATGAGAAAATCGCTTAAATCCTGCTCTTGCTCGGCATAATGCTCCACGACCTCCGCCTCCTCTGCTTTTCCTCCCAGCATAGCGAAAAAACGGTCGAAAAACAAGCAGCAAATGTATATTTGGCGCTTGTTTGAAATTAAAAGTCCCAAAATACGCTTACTATAGTTGAGAAGCAATACAAAAATAAGTAAACTAGAGGTATTCATGAAGGAGGCGTTACTATGGCAAGTGAACCTGCAGCAACTGAAACCGCAACGATGGAAATTGGCATCAGCACATTTTTGGAAGCAACCCCCGATCTGCAAACCGGCAAAACGATCAGTCACGCAGAACGTCTGCGCAACGCGGTAGAGGAAATCGTCCTGGCCGATCAGGTCGGACTTGATGTATATGGCGTCGGCGAGCATCACCGGTCCGACTATGCGGGCAGCGCCCCTGCTGTCGTGCTGGCAGCTGCCGCAGCGATGACGAAGCAGATCCGGCTGACGAGCGCCGTCACGGTGCTGTCCTCCGACGATCCGGTTCGCGTGTACCAGTCCTTCTCCACCCTGGACGGCATCTCGAACGGCCGGGCGGAAATTATGGCCGGACGCGGTTCGTTTATCGAATCCTTCCCCCTGTTCGGCTACAGCCTGGAGGATTATGATGAATTGTTCGAGGAGAAGCTGGAGCTGCTGCTGGCGATCCGCGATTCGGAAAAGGTAACCTGGTCCGGCCGCCACCGCGCGCCGATCCATAACCTGCCCGTCTACCCTCGCGCCGTGCAAAGCCCGCTGCCTGTCTGGATCGCAAGCGGCGGGAACCCGCAATCCGCGATTCGCGCCGGCGTGCTGGGGCTGCCTATTGCGTTTGCCATTATCGGCGGCATGCCGGAGAGCTTCGCTCCGCTGGTGTCCTTGTATAAGGAAGCTGCGGCGAAGGCCGGGCATGATCTGAGCAAGCTGCAAATTGCGACCCATTCGCACGGCTTCGTCAGCGACACGACGGAGCTGGCGGCCGAGCAGTTTTTTGCGCCGACACAGGCCCAGATGAACGTGATCGGACGCGAGCGGGGCTGGGGACAGTCGTACAGCCGCGCAACCTTTGACGCAGCCCGCAGCATGCGCGGCGCGTTGTATGTCGGCGATCCGGAGTACGTCGCGGAGAAAATTTTACTGCTGCGCAAAAACCTCGGCGTCACCCGGTTTTTCCTGCATGTCAACGTCGGGACGATGCCGCACCGCGACCTGCTGCACGCGATCGAGCTGCTCGGCACTAAAGTTGCGCCGATCGTACGCAAGGAGCTGGCCCGCGAGACGGCTGCCAACTAGGCTGGAGCGTGGACTCGCGTAGACTCCGCGTTGACTCGGGCCAGCAGGCGTGATGCTTGCCTTAGTCGAGGCAGGAGTCACGCACCAAAATAGCAAGCCGAGCGAACCCGTTGCGCGTCCGCTCGGCTTGTTTCTTTTGCGTTGAGCTGTGCAGCGGGTTCTCCTCATAGCTTTCTAGTAGATCGCTCCAGAAGTATCGTTACTTTCAGTAAGGCTCAAGATTAATGACTAACACGAGCCTTTAGGTACATGGGGATCTATCTACTAGTTACAGCAGTCCGCTCCTCACGGTCAGTGACTGCCGGAGGTTGACAGCTGCGCCCCCGATTCGATAGAGTCATCATGAAGTGAACCGAAAGGAGTTTTCTCCTCGTGACTATCTCTCCACCACCCCTCTCTCAGCTGCAAGCAGACTGTGAAAGCTGCTTTGGCTTGTGCTGTGTGGCGCTGCCATTTGCCGCCTCCTCCGACTTCGCGATCGACAAGGCCGGAGGTGTGCCCTGTCCGAATTTGCAGCCGGATTTCCGCTGCGGCGTTCATCTTCATCTGCGCCAGCTAGGCTTCAAGGGCTGCACGGTCTACGATTGCTTCGGCGCTGGCCAGCGCGTCAGCCAACAAACATTCGGCGGACGCGACTGGCGGCAGACGCCGGAATCGGCGGCGCAAATGTTTCACGTTTTCCCGGTTATGCGCCAGCTGCACGAGCTGCTCTGGTACATACATGAAGCGCTCGCCCTGCCCTCCTCCCACCCGATTCGCGAAGCGCTCACCCGCGCGTTGGAGACAACCGAGCAGTTGACCCAGCTTGACCCAAGCGCATTGACTTGGCTGGACATAGCCGCGCACCGCGAGGAAATCAATACGCTGCTGCTGCAGGCCAGCGAGCTGGCCCGTGCCGAAACGCTGCGCGAGCGCAAATCGTCGCCCGGCCGCCACAAGCTTGACCGCCGGGGAGCCGATCTGATCGGAGCAAAGCTTCGCGGCGCCGACCTGCGGGGAGCAAGCTTGCGCGGCGCTTACTTGATCGCCGCCGATTTAAGAAACGCAGACTTGCGGAGCGCGGACCTGATCGGCGCAGATTTCCGGGATGCGGACCTGCGGGGCGCGGACCTTACAGGAAGTCTGTTCCTCACCCAGTTTCAGGTGAATGCGGCCCAAGGCGATGCCAACACAAAGCTGCCGCCTGCGCTGTCTGTTCCGCCGCATTGGCTGGCTGCTGACAAGAAGCGTTAGTCCTCGTCGGCAATTCGATTCGCTTCCCCGGCTCAAGGAAGCATCCGTGAATTTCTTGCTGGTCTAGCTCATCTGATCATGCTGCCGCTCGCCTTCGTCCAGTTTTCGACAAAAAAGTTGCACTGCGTTCATAACTGGGATAAACTACCTGTACACGCAGGCGTGAGCCCCAAGCTCCCATGAAATCCCAGGGACATTCGCACCTCAAGCCCCGCAAGGGTTTTGGGCGTTTCGGAGTCGAATTGCGGCCTGAACATACAGCTGAAATTTGAGGTTCGCACTTTTGGCGCCTAGAGCCCTTGTCCGGCAAGGCTTTTTAGCGGGTGCGTCGCTCCTTATATGGGAGCGTGGATTGAAACGAAAAAACAGTCGCCATGACGCCGCACATTTAGTCGCCATATACGGAAGCCTGAATTCACTAACATATGGTTAGCTAACATGATAACGATAAAAGCTTGTCACCCAACCAGGGATCAGCTATAATAGGTTCTTTAAGAAAATTACTCTAGCAGAGGGGCTCAATGTCTAGCACAGAGCCAGCAGGTGACCAAAATGATCGAAGTAAGGGCGTCCAAGCTTAGCGATGGGGAGTTTAATCGAGGGGTTTTTGCCACCCAGGATATAGCCAAGGGACAGTTGTTCCACGAGGCTCCTGTCATCCCGTACCCGAATGAAGAGCATGTGCATATCGAAAAAACATTGCTCGCAGATTATGTTTTCGAATACGGTGCGAATCATTCAGCACTGCTCTTGGGTTATGGGATGTTGTTTAACCATTCCTACACGCCCAATGCCCATTATGATTTGAATTTTGACAACCATACGGTCGATTTCTTTGCTTTCACTGATATTAAGGCGGGGGAAGAAATATTGATTAACTACAACGGAGAAGTGGATTGCAATGACCCGCTCTGGTTCGAGGATAAAGGCGAGCCAGCAGAGTAGCGCCTTCCAGACGTAGACATTCCGCTATAAGCCAGCCGCAAGCAAGACGCTCTTAAAGAAACAGCGACGTTCCCTATCATTCGGAGAAACGCCGCTGTTTCTTTTATATTCAGATGATATCCGGCAACATAGCTTTGCCAGTCGTCCGCCAATACCCAAAACGCTGCCCCACCTTTAGTCGCCGCTTAATCCTGCTGAATCGGATCGGGCTGAAGCCCTTCATCCTTCAGCTCCTCCTCCGTTTTCAAGCCTTCCATATCCTTGCCAAGGCGTTTGATTTCCTCCAGATTCGGAGCCATCGAACCGTTCATAATTTCCTCGATCGGCTTGTCCGCCCCCTTCTTCTCGGCGAATTTCTCATGCTCCTTGACCGTTGTTTTCAGATCCTCATTTTTATAATCTTGGTCAGCCATCGCTTACCGCCTCCTTGTAAGTGTAAATCTCTTCTTATGTTTAACCGGAGGCGGCCTTCCTTAAACCCCACCATACTTTAATTTTCCGAGCGCCCGTACTTTACTTCGCGGTCTTCGTCTAATGCAGAGGAATACCAGTCCGTCCATTGGCACATAGGTGTTAAATGAATTTTATAAGAACTTTCCCTTTTGCCCATACGATTGATTATATAAAATTAAGCTTGCTTAAATCATACAAAAGGAATCAGTTTGAGGAGTGGTTTGTGATGCTTGTAACGATTTGCAACGAAAAATTTTTATATAGAGACACGGAGTGACGAGCTGAGGTTCCTCTAAGACTTACATGAATGAATTGCATTAACATCTTGTAAGCCTAAAGTAGCGGCAGAAGGAGACTGAGCATGACAATAAACAAAAAAAGTTCGAGAACAATTGTCATCAACGAAGAACATTTTACCTGGACTGTCTCCCCCGATAGCGGGTATATTGTTATGATTGCAGAGCTTAAATTTTATAAAGGAAGGCGGCTTCAAGTACATGTTGAATCAGATATAAACAGTTTTTGGGCGAATTTCCCCAATACAGAGCATTTGAACTTAAAGATTATTAGACCCAAAGATGTAGCGCTTTTTATAAGCCAGGCACTTGAACAGGGTTGGAACCCTAAGGAAAAAGGCCCGCCCCTGGTCTTTAAACTTGACGGTACGCAACTCGTGAAAATTGAACGTTCTGAATAGCTTTCTTCCAAAAACGAGATGGCCATTTAAAAAGTGTAACCTCTGAAAACAAGTTTTTCATGCAAGTTATACGAAAGTGTATAGCTGATTGTTCGATCCCACCGCCGTGCACCGCGTACGGCGGCGGGATCGAGTCCACGTCTATCAACGCGGCGTCGTCGTCCGTCGAAGCGACGAAGTACTCGGAGATCAGACCCATGAGCCTGAACATGCCCCCTTGCCCTCCCTCAACACGCTGACCATACCGAACGCCCGCACGGCTCACGACCGCCGCGCCTTTAGGCGACACGTCCTAGCCCTACCGGGGTAGCGGTGCTCAGTCAGTGACCTCGAAGACGGTGACCGCGCCTCATTCCACCCTCCGGTCAAGCCGGAGGGCAGGCTAAACCTTGAAACGCTCTTGGGACTAGGTGGCATCCTGCTGTTCCAGCCATCGCAAAATCACTTGGTTTGTTTCTTCCGGCTTTTCTTGCTGGATCCAATGACCGCAATCCAGATTGACCACTTCCACATTGGGCACGAACGCTGTCAGGTTTTCAGACCTCTGGATCGCATCCCGGTCGCCGTAGATCATGAGGGTCGGCTGTTGGATGATTGGGTTCACGTCTGCCAACAAGCGCCAGTTGCGGCAAGGTTCCTGTACCAATTTATGCCGCCCGTGAACCCTGATGTTTCAAAGGCGGAGACGAAAACAGCCAACTCGCTGTCGCTCATGAGGGACTCACCGAGTGGTGTTTCTGCTCTGGAGAGATTGATCAACGACATACCTGGCTGAGGCTCTGTCGGGGGCTCGTTCTTCCGGTACATGTTGCGAAGGAACTGGAGTGTATTGTCTTCGAATACGGCGTCTGCGACGCCTGGCTGTCGATTGAAGTGGACAAAATAGTGGTCGCCTCCAAGTCTTTCTTCCATGAACTCGATCCAGGGTTTTTCTCCGCGCTCTTGGTAGGGCAAGCTCAGATTTATCACTTTGTTTACACGGTTGGGATGCAATAAGGTCAGTCCCCAAACGACCATTGCACCCCAATCATGACCGACAAAAGTGGCGTCTTCGTATCCATAGTGATCGAGAAGTGCGATGAGATCACCCGACAAATGTTCAATGTCGTAGTCTGTTACTTCGGTCGGACGGGATGAGTTGCCGTAACCCCGCTGGTTTGGGACGATGACATGGTAGCCCGCTGCGGCAAGGGCAGCCACCTGATGGCGCCAAGAAAAGGCATGCTCTGGCTAACCAAGGCTGGTTTCGTGTGATTATACAGATAAAGACGGGGCTGTAACGAATCGAATGGTCGAACCCTATGAGCTGCATTTTAGCGAATCGAGTTGGTATTTGAAAAGATTCTGTTTACATCGACAGGGATATCGAACATTCAAGTTATCCCGAATCGATCATATTACGATGGATGAACGCGCGTTTCGTCCTAGAGACGACTACCGCAATTCGTCAAGATTAAGGCCTGTATATCGGCTGGCATAAAAGATCAATTCATCGAAAGGTATGGTCGAAAAAGTATTGAAGACCATAGCTCTGGATGTTTATTGGCAACCATGTATGTCCCTCAAAATCGTAAGGGATTTCAATTTTTAGCAAGCTTCGGCACGCATCTAAAAGTAGTAGAGCCCAAAACCTGTGTTGAAGACTTTCGAAATTATTTATATCAAATGATGGAGAACTATTCCTGATAAAGGTCTCGTCCCGGCATATATGACCGATTCCACATGAGTTGGGTCTTTACGCGCTTCTTCATAGATTTAGCATCGAAGCTTCAACCTTCAACTCAGCTTTCCGCTTTACCACTATTTGTGATACGGTTCTCTGCGCTGTCTCTAACGGCAAGTTTTAGGGCCATCCTTTATGGGATGGCCCTTTCGCTTTGTTCAACTATCGTATCCTTAGGACAATCGTTACTTTTTCTTTACTGGTATCCAGATCTCACCTTGTGTATGCCCTGGCATTCCATAATACATTTCAAGTTGAGGACCCTCAACCTGTTCGTATCCAGATATCGGGAACCATTCGGTATATATTCGTTCCCATAGTTTTTGTAAATCACATTGCGGCTCCGGGAAAATAGCCCATGTTAAAGCTGGGACAGAAAGCCTTGTAAATCGCTCCGGAATTTCAAGTCCCTTCGGTAAATGATAGCATACCATGTACTTGAATGATTCTCCCGTATGGTCATATAAGGCAGCGTGCAACACGGTATTACCAAATCGCCCCAGCAGCTCGTTCATTAAATCCACACTGCCGTCTTCATCACATTGTTTACGAAACTGAGGAACATCAGTAAATGCCGTTTGCAAATCCTGACTAACATGACCATAAACGCCGAACATCTCAAAAGCCCCTCTTTGTTCGATCCGATAATTCATCTCGATATCTCCTTTTATTGAGATATGAAAGGATATTCGAGGATAGGCTTTTAAGGACACGCCTTTATCGCGCGCAGATACCGGCATGATCCCATGGAGATTTTTGAACGCCCGTGCGAACGCTTCCGGCGATTGGTATCCATATTTCATGGCTATATCGATTACCCTCGCATCGGTTGTCTGCAGTTCAAAAGCCGCCAAGGTCAATCGTCGACGTCGGATGTACTCGGATAACGTGATGCCGGTGATGAACGGAAACATTCGTTGAAAATGATACGTAGAGCAACAGGCAATCTGCGCTATGTCCTCATATGAGATATGGTCCGCCAAATTCGCTTCGATATAATTCATAGCGCTTTTCATCCTCTCCAACCAATCCATCGTTCTCCCTCCCTTCGAGTTAAATACTATCGCAAATAAAAATGACTCGCCGTGCATTTCCTGCACGAAATTGTCAGCATCGTTCTGTGACCCCAAAAAGCTCGCAAAAGCCCGTTTGCGCCTACTTTCCCCCCACGCTATCTGTTTCAATAATGAAATGAAAGGTGATCATGTGTTTTGAGAACGTTTTGAAGTCTACGATCCATGCTCTGCATCCGAGATTACATTCTTTGCTGCGTGTTATTTTAGAATGTTTTTCTCCAAGTATAATTCTCGAAGAAACAAAAACAAGGGAAGACCCAGTGAAGGACCTACCAGTAGCGTACCTGCAATCGGCAGCCATAAATATTTCATTCTCTTTCTGGTGCCTTCTAACAGAATGAATCCCATAAGCACGATCGCGGTAACTAAAACATCCATCCATGCAAAAGCTCCGATACGCGAACTGGTTATGGCTTCAAATAGGAGAGACAAATCGAGGCCGTTGCTCACGACCCAAGGGATGAACTGCGAGTAGGGCAAGACGAGTCCAAAAAAAGATAATACTCCGTAAAAGTACTTCATTTATAACCCTCCGATTCAAAAAAAGTATGCCTTGCTGTCCGCTGTTCGCAACGGTAAATTTCTTGCGTCCGACGCCTTTTAGCGCATGAACTTCCACACGAAAAAACCGCAAAACGTCCAACTACAAGTATATATCATTTCCTTGAATCACACCAAGCCCCCTCACAAGAGGGGGCAGAAGCCAAGCAGCAACTGGCAGACAGCATGTCCGATCCCGTCCCGCTCCAGCAAGTCAGGCTGGCGCTCTCACAATTTCACAAGCTGCTTGAAGAGCCGCCGCCGGAGACGCAAAAGACACTGCTCCAGACCGTCGTGAAGCAAATCCACAGAAAGATCGGCGCAAAGTCGCGGGCATTGAGCAAGAGCGCGAGGCTTGACAAGAAGCCGAACGGAAGCGTAAGGAAGAGGAACGCCGTCAGCGTGTACATGAAGAAGTTGACCAAACACTGATGCTGGGGAATTTATCGGAGGACTACGATATCGCCTGCAAAATAAGACGCTACATTGCTGCAGTTGAGGCATCTGGAAACCTTGATCCAAAGACAACGGAATGGCTAGAATGGGCAAAAGCCAAGGCAGACCGGTATGATCCAACGATTGGCCGGGAGGATGAGTTTTTCGGGAAACGTGATCACCGAAGGAACGCTGACGAAAAAGAAGCTGGAGCGTAAATGGCGGTGATGAGCGGGAAAAGCAAGTGGACCTTTGTGTTCTTCAGGCCCGCTTGCTGTTCCAAGGGAAAGGTACCATTTCATCTCCCTGAGCAACATCCCTTTAGAAACCGTAGCCGTATGCGCCCAGCATGTACGGGGGTGTGAGAGTTCAGGGGGTTCGTCACCCCCTGCTGCTCGTTTCCGTGCTACCGTATAATTTCGCGAAGCAGGCCCCTCGTTCAAGCAATTCCCGATACGTGCCTTGTTCGACAACGGTTCCCTCATTCATGACCATGATCAGATCCGCTTTCTCCACGGTGCTGAGCTGATGAGCGATCAGAATGGTCGTGCGGCCTTCCATCAATTGGTTGAGCGCCTGCTGCACCCAATATTCCGATTCGGAATCCAAGGCGGACGTTGCCTCATCCAGCAGCAAAATCGGGGCGTTCTTGAGCAATGCGCGGGCAATGGCAATTCGCTGTCTCTGACCGCCTGACAAAGACTTCCCGCGCTCCCCCACCTGCGACTGATACTGCTCGGGCAGCTCCTTAATAAAATGATGCGCATGCGCCGCTTTGGCCGCCTCTATGACCTCCTCTTCCGTCGCTTGCGGATTTCCGTAACGAATGTTCTCTTCGATCGTTCCGCTGAACAGGAAGGCATCCTGCGGCACATAAGCGATGCGCGCGCGAAGCTCGTCCAAGGTATAATGTCCAAGCGGCTTGCCTTGAATCAGAAGCTCCCCGCCGTCAATGGGGTAGAAGCCCAGCAGCAGCTTGATCAGCGTGCTTTTGCCGCTGCCGCTGCTGCCTACGATCGCGGCGATTTGTCCTGGAGCTACTCGCAACGATACATCGCACAGCACTTTTTTGCCTGGCTGATAGGAAAATTCTACGCTCTGAAGCTCCACCATGGCAGGCGAAGATGCAGACGAAGTCTTAAACGCAGGCTCATCCTCTTGCCGAGCTCCGATTTGCTGCGGCTCCTCTTGCTCGTCCAATAATTGCTGCAGACGCTGCGCACCCGCCAACGAGTTCTGCGCCATGGACAGCGTCGTGCCGAAATTCATAATGGCGTGGGTCAGATTGATTTGAAGCACGGCCAGCGCCGCTACGGTTCCCATTCCAATAAGGCCATAGGTATAGAGCAAACTGCCTGTGGCAATGATTCCGCAGAATGTCACATAACTGACAAAATGATTCACGGCGGCCAGCATGCCATTTTTTCTGGCGGTGTGTGTGGCTACGCTCGTTGCTTGTTCATTCAAGCTTGCATACTGCGCATAGATCGGCTGGATATGGAATAATTTCACAAGCTGTATCCCTCCGATAAAGTCGGAGAGTTTCTCCGTCATCCTGGCCAGAAGTTGGAGCGATTGCTCGGAGAGTGTGCGAATCTGCCGTACAAACCGGGCGCTGATCGCAAAGGAAACCAGCAAAATGGCAAGCGAAGCGCACGCAAACGGCCAATGAACGACAAACATCGTCACAAGCGAGCCCACACCGAATACGAACTGCAGCAGCAGCACGAAATAAACGCCTGTGTAGGTCACTTCCAAAGTGTTCACGTCGTTGTTCATCCGAGAGAGGATATCTCCGTTGTGCGTCTGCTCCAGATACCTCGACCGAAGCTTGCAAAGCTTGGCAAAAAGACGCTCCCTTATATCCGCCATCGTCAACTCCACGCTGCTGCGAAACATATAGGAAAAACCCGGAGCGACGAAATTCACGAGAAACAGGGAGCCGGCCAATATAAAAATTGCACGATACATCAGCGCAGTATCCTGCGACACTGCAAAATCGACGAGACCCTGGACAACCAGGCTGAAAGATACCAAAAACAAGCTTTGAATGGTCGTGCTTATACCAAGGCCGACGAAATAACGAATTTTGCGTCTTTTGCTCATAAAGTTTAGGATATGACCAAGTTCCTTCGCTTGGGAGACCATTTCAGCCGCTTTCATGAGAAGGCCACCTCCCTGCTTTTCACAAGGGCGGTGGTAAACTCTTGATGGTACGAACGAGCGTACAAACCGTTCAACGCCAGCAGCTCGCTATGATTGCCAGCTTCTGCAATTCCCCCCTGCTCCATGACCAGGATTTCATCCGCCTTCTCGATCGTTGACAGCCGGTGCGCAATCACAATGGTTGTTCGGTCTTTCATGAGCACCTTCAGCGCTTCCTGAACGTAAAATTCAGACGCCGTATCCAGAGCGGATGTAGGCTCGTCCAAGAGCAGGATAGGCGCGTCCTTGAGGAATGCGCGCGCAATGGTGATCCGCTGGCGCTGTCCGCCGGATAGAAGCCCGCCCCTCTCTCCTACCTCGGCTTGGTACCCGCCGGGAAGCTCCATGATAAACGAATGCGCATTGGCCAGCTTCGCCGCTTCGATCACCTCGTCCATCGTCGCGTGCTCCCGTCCGTAAGCAATATTGTCGGCAATCGTGCCGCTGAACAAATACGCATCCTGGGTAACAACCGAAAAACAAGAACGAAGCTCATTCGGGTTGCTGTCTTGAATCGGTTGGCCGAAAATTTGAATCGCTCCCTGATCGGCAGGCAAGGGATAAAATCCGCATAACAGCTTAAACACCGTGCTCTTTCCCCCGCCGCTCGCTCCGACCAGCGCAACGGTTTTCCCTTCCGCTACCGTAAAGCTGAGATTTCGCAGCACAGGAGCGTTGTCATCGTAAGCGAACGTAACGTTATCGAATGCGACAGGCGGATCATCCGTTCTTGTAATCGAATGCCCCTCCAGATGTTCGGCAGGCTGCTTCAGCATTTCGGCCACCCTCTTCAAAGCCCCGGTCATTTGAAAGGTGTTCGTAATCAGAGTCGGGATGTGATCCAGCGGCTCCAGACATAAATTAAGCAGGTATAGAAACGCGATCAATTCTCCGGCGCCAAACTTTCCTATGGATATTAAATAGCTGCCGTAGATCACGGAGAAGATAATCGGACTTAGCATCAGCGAAAACAAGATCGGGTCAACCCAAGCCTCCCGTTTTCGCACGGCCAGCTTCTTGCGCAGCGTCAATTGAAGCAGAGACTGATACGAACGAAGCAGCATTCCCGAGAGCAGGTAGCTTTTTACAATCGGCATTCCGCCCAGCGTATCCTGCGCAATAGCGTTCATTTGCCCCATATGCTCTTGCGCCTCTTCCGTCAGTCGCTGCATTTGTTTGCCGACCCAATGCGATACGAACAAGGAAATGGGAAGAAGCAGAAGACTGAACAATACGAGCTGCCACTGAATCCAAATCAAATAGATGAAGCAGCCGATAAACAACAACGGATGGTAAAACCATTGCGCCAAATCCCGGCTCATGAATTGATGGATGACCTGCAGGTCATTGCTGGACCTCGACAGCACATCCCCGGAGTGCTGCTTTTCGATATAATAAACAGGCAGCTTCCCGATATGGTTCATCATATGATTCCGAATATCTCTTATGGCCAAGGCGCTGCTTCGCTCCACGCCGAACGCCATAAAATACTTCGCAGGAACGCCGATCAGGATGACGGCAAAAACCGTGAAAACGATGGGCATGACGAGCCGTCCTGCCCCATTCTCCGCACGAGTCGTTAAATCTTGAATGAAACTGCCTATCCATATCTCGATCAGCGCTGCCGCCATGGCCGAGACAATCCCGACGATCATCCACCCTATGTGAGTTTTCATATATGTCCATAACCAGAGAAATGATTTACACAGGGTCAATCCGTCTTTTCGCTCTTGCACCACATGTTGTCCCCTTTCAAGGTATGCGCAGGGTTAATCGGCTTCAAAACAGCACCTTATGAGCTTCCATCTTCCGCTCAATGATGAGTTGGACGATGCGCCCAATCACGTTCGCGTTTTCTTCCACGTATTCGGGAGCAAACACCTGCTCATGAACTCCGGCGAGCTGATATTCCTCGTAGTTTTGCCGGGTCGCTTCCTGCCAGGACGGCCTAGGTTCAAGCGCTCCACGCTCTCTGGAGCCCTCCGCGATTAGCCCGTGAATATTCGCCTGAACCGTGCCCGAGTGAACCAGTTTCGCTCCATAGGTCAGATACGCCCGCACTTTGCGCTCCACGCGTTCGCGAATGAACGGGTTGTCGAGCAATTCTTTCTCCATCCCTTCGGCAGGCTCCAAAATTTCTTTGATGTCGCTTTCCACTTCGTCCATCGGAGTTTCGAATTGTTTATACAGCGAGTCCAGCATGATCAGGTCGGAGACGCGGCCGCCTCTTTTCTCTATCGCTTGGGCCACCTCATACATCAGATTGCCGCCCAACGAATACCCCAGCAGCACATACGGCGAGCCGTCCTGCACGCGGACGAGCTCCTCCACATAACGGTCTGGAATGTCCTCGCAGCCATCCGTATCGTCCATAAAATCTATGGCGTAAAGCACGCAGCGGTCATCCAGCTTCTTCGCCAGCTCCATATAGCTTATGCCATATCCGCCCCCCGGAGGAAAACAAAAGACGTTGATCGGTCCGTTCTCGTTGAGTTTCATAAAGCGGTTGCCGCTGCGTCCCTCATGCCCGGATTGCCAAATCTCATACGCCATCGCTTCGACGGACGGATTCTGGAACATGTTGTGGAGCGAGATTTCGACTCCCGTTGCGGCATACACTTTTTGAATCAATTGCATAAGGCTTAAGGAGTGGCCGCCCAGATCAAAGAAGCTGTCCTTCACACCGACCTTCACCGGGCCGAGGATCTCTTGCCAAACACGCACGAGCTGCTCTTCCAGCGGTGTACGGGGCGCGGTGTATTCTGCACCGGTATGCACGCTTCCCTCCGGCGCGGGCAGCGCCTTGCGGTCCGTCTTCCCGTTCGATGTCAGCGGCATCTTCTCCAGCTGCACGAAGTACGACGGAATCATGTACCCCGGCATTTCCTCCGACAGCTTTCCTCTTAGCTCGCTCACCGTCAGCGCCTTGTCCGCTACCAAGTATGCGCACAGCTGCTTCTCGCCGCTTTCGTCCTCTCGCGCGATGACGATCGCTTCCTGTACCGACTCCACCTTCAACAGCTGCGCTTCCACTTCCCCAAGCTCGATCCGGTACCCGCGGATCTTGACTTGATGGTCGATCCGTCCCAAGTATTCGATGTTCCCGTCCGGCAGCCATTTCGCCAGGTCCCCTGACTTGTACATCCGTTCTCCCGGCGCAAACGGGTTCTCCACGAACTTCTCCGCCGTTAGCTCCGGACGGTTCAGATACCCGCGCGCCAGCCCGTCTCCGGCCACATACAGCTCTCCGGCCACGCCCGCCGGCACGCATCGGCGGCCCGCATCCAGCACGTACGCCTTCAGCGTAGGGATCGGTCTTCCGATGTTGCTTCTGCCCTCTTCGATTTCCACCTCGGTGATTTCCTTGTACGTCACGTGTACCGTCGTTTCCGTAATCCCGTACATATTGATCAACTGCGTAGCCGGGTACCGCTTCCTCCAGTCCTTCAGCTGCTGCGGCGCCAGCG
>NZ_JCAMRT010000023.1:0-84159 GCF_059821225.1 Paenibacillus sp. sg306046 | reverse complement strand
TTTTGCAACCCTCTTTTTTTCTTCCATCCCAGGGGCTTGCCCGCTGGTGCAGAAGCTTCTATAAATGGTTGCCGGCGCTGTTCTCTCGAACGGCCGAGTTGTAATGTACCATATCTGATTTGGTTTTGCAAGCGACAAATTGTACACCAAGCAAGCCGCGCAGGCCGCTTCAAAGCAAGAGGACGTTCTGTCCCTGCAAGCCAGCGGGAGCGAACTTCCTGTCGGAGTGAGCGATTTGTCATGCGCGGTCCGTATCAGCTACTCAGTGCGAAGACGTTTGATTTCATTAAAGGCCATCAGCAGAGGCGCAACGCCATGACCGTTGTTTTCAACGATCACTTCTCTCGTCGTGTAATATTCGAAGCTGCCGTCGCGTACGACGCCCGTTTCCGGATTCGTCCCGAGACCTGCACTTCGGCAAATTCCGCCCAGCCGCTCCTCTCCGTCCGTTTCATTCAAATAACGCTCCAGCGTGCCCTCAAACGCTCTTTTCCCGGCCGCTCTATAGGATAGCGGTAAATATCCAAGACGCACAGCCTTCAAGATCGCATATGCCATCATCAGTGTTCCACTTGTTTCCAGATAGTTATGCGGCCTGTCACCCGCGTCCACGACCTGGTACCACATGCCGCTTTCATGCTGATGCCGCAGCATATCGTCGGTCAGTTCCCGGAGATCCCCTTTCAGAAGCTCCGCTTCGACGGGCTCTCCCTCCAGCAGCTCCAGCACATCGACAAGCGCCATCGCCAGCCAGCCAACGGCGCGTCCCCACACATTTGGCGACTGGCCGGTTACCGGGTCACTCCAGAAAATAGCGCGGCTCTCATCATAAGCATGGCTGTACAGCTGTTTTTGCTCATGATAAATATGTAAGCGGGCGTTGCGGAACTGGTTAAGCATGTCGCTGTAATCTTTGACCGGAGCAAACTGCTTGACATAGCGGACATAAAACGGCTGCCCCATATACAAGCCATCCAGCCACACTTGATACGGATAGTTGGATTTATGCCAGAAAGCGCCCGTTGCTGTCCGCGGGTACGTTGCCAACTGCCCGTAGAGCAAGTCGGCGGTCTGCTTGTATTTCAGGTCCCCGCTTTTCTCGAACAGCCTCATTACAATACATGCCATGGGCAGTTGGTCGATATTGTAGTAGCTTGGATCAATCTGGGCAATCGTTCCTTCTTCATTATACAATCCGTCCACAAAACGCTTGACGAAGTCATATTCGCGTTCATCGCCTGTCTGGTCATAGCTGTCAAGATACGCCTTCATGATGCAGCTTTCGATATAATGCCAGCGGACGCTATACCACTTTGCCTCCGCCCTATATTGCTCCTTCAGCAGTTCTACCTTTGCGTACGTCATTTTTCCGCACCTCCTGATGAAATTCCCCAAGCGACCATCGGCCCTTTGCGGCAGCTGGAGCTCAAGTCTACAATTGTTAGCGCTTACAAAAGAAGAGCAAGCATTCACTGACAAATCACACGACAGGATGATGGTACCGTGACAGCGATCATTTGTTCAACATGATACAACTTAACATGCACCCCTGAAATTTCATCAGATACACCAGGGGTTTATACCAATATCCATTCCGGGGTGCACATCAAACCGAGCAATTATTGGAACCGTCAATTTACATGCAGCAGCCAAACGAGAAACTTGAAAAGCTAGGCCTGCGCCTGTTTCGAAAGCTGCTGCAGCATCGCTTCCACGATCTGAAAGGAATGCTCGGAAGCCAGTCGTGTAAATTCGGCAAAGTTGATATGCGCTGATCCGTCTGCCTTGTCAGACATCGAGCGAATGACAACAAACGGTATGTCGTTCATCGCGCAAACCTGCGCAACGGCCGCTCCTTCCATTTCCACACACGCTCCCTGAAGCTCGGTATGCAGCATAGCAACCGTTTCACGGCTGGCAATAAACTGATCTCCGGACAGCACACGTCCTTCGACAACCCGTCCCTCAAACAGCTTCTGGCTTACCCTCGCTGCCAGCGTACGCAAGCCTTCATCCGCCGCGAACAAAGACCTAGCTTGATAAGGAATCGTTCCCCGCGGGAAGCCGAGTGCCGTTACATCCATATCGTGCTGGAGGCATTCCGTTGACACGACAAGATCGCCGACGTCAAGCCGCGGGTCCACCGCGCCCGCCACGCCTGTAAAGATGATCGCCTTCACACCAAACGTGTCTGCCAGCACTTGTGTCGTTACGGCCGCGTTGACCTTGCCTACGCCTGATCGGCACAGCACGATGTCTTGTCCGTGAAAACGTCCTTCGATGAACGTAATCCCGGCTTTGACGGTTTCCGTCGCATCCACAAGATGAGCGTGGAATTTCTCGATTTCTTCCTTCATCGCACCCATGATGCCTACTTTGGCAAAGGTCATATACGCCAGCCTCCTTCCATATAAAAAGAAAAGGCCCACATCAACGGTGAGCCACCGAATTTCTATGAATGACCTCATGCGGCAAAATTACCTGGGTATGCTCGGAGGCATCCTTCGTTTCCTTATTCATCAGCTTTGTCAGCAACCGCATGGCCACAGCGCCAATATCATACATCGGCTGTGCAACGGTTGTAAGCTGCGGGCGCACCATAGAAGCCATCCGGATGTTGTCCACGCTGATCACAGACACTTCCTCCGGCACCTTGATATGATGATCCTGAAGCGTATGAATCGCTCCGATCGCCATCTCATCCGTAGCCGCAAAAATAGCCGTCGGGCGAGGGTCAAGCGTCAGGAAATATTTTGTTACATCCAAACCGGACTCATAACGATAGTTGCCGACACGGACGTAATCATCACGCACCGCAATTCCGGCCGCTTCAAGCGCCTTCTTATAGCCCTGGTAACGCGCATAGCCATTGGCAGGGTCCTGCAAATGTCCGGAAATCATCGCGATGTCGCGATGGCCCTGTTCGATCAAATACGTGACCGCATCATAAGCCGCCTGCTCGTGGTCAATATCAACAGACGGGATACTGCGCTGCTCATCAGCTGTTGCGCAAAGCACAACCGGCACCGAAGATGTCTTGAACGCTTGCACATGCTCGTCCGTAATGGCTCCGCCCATAAACAGCAAGCCATCCACCTGTTTCTCCAGCAGCGTGTTGATGACACGAATTTCTTTTTCCTTCCGCTTGTCGGCATTGCAAAGAATGATATTATAATGGTACATGTTAGCAATATCTTCAATACCTCTTGCAACTTCAGAAAAAATAGAGTTCGAAATGTCAGGAATTACAACGCCGACGGTTGTCGTTTTCTTGCTAGCCAAACCGCGGGCAACCGCATTCGGACGGTAGCCGAGACGTTCGATCGCTTCGAACACTTTCTTGCGGGTTTGAGGCTTTACGTTCGGATTATTGTTGACAACCCGCGAGACGGTTGCCATGGAAACGCCTGCTTCTCTGGCTACATCATAAATTGTCACAGTCACGGCCATTCTCTCCATTGCTTAATAAAGTATAGTGCGATCAGGTCGATTAGCCTTATCATACGACAAAAAGCGTGCTTTCGCAATGAATCGGGGGGCTGCCTGTAGTTATAGTATCAAATAATGAAAAAAAAGCCAACTGCAAGGCAGTTGGCTGCTACAAATCCTGTACGCTGAGCGAATGTTTGGCGATTTGCGCCAGCCGCTTGCGCAGCTCCTCGGTCCACGGCCCGTCGTGCAGCGACTGCGCCAGCAGCAATAAATCAAGCAGTTCGTTCACGCGTTCCTCAATAATGACTTCCACCGCGTCCGCAGCCCGCGACTTGTCCGTCGCCTTCATCATCAGATGGGCGATCTCGCTCACGTCGTCAAATGAAAGCTGCTGCTTTTCCGGCTTCCCGCCCAATGTGTCGATGAGCGCGGTCAGTTGAGGCTTCACCTCCGGAAATACCTCGCTCCGGCTGCATGACTCACAGGAAAACACCGGCACATTTTCGATCTCTACCTTATTCTGATAAATCACGGTGCGGAGACGAATCACCATAGCTTCCCCGCATTTGCACTGCTTCTGCAACGATACCACTCCTTTTGGCGGCACACCAAACTTACGGCTTACACTTTGCCTGATGATACAAGTATTCGACTTCAGAAGCGCTTCTCCTGCCGCCAAAGGCTTAGCAAATATAGGATAGGTCGCACAAGCTGCAGCGGTTAATCAGCGTTTATGACCGCGTTCGAAATAGGCAGACAGGCGGGGAATCGACACGACGAGCATCGCCAGCAGCGCACCGATTCCGTCATTGCGCAAATCGGCCACATCCGGTGTTCTGCCGGGCACAAATGACTGGTGGTATTCGTCCGTCACGCCATACAGCACACACAGCCCTACGACGAGCCCTTTGATGGCCCATGTCGCCCGCTCAGGTCTGATGCCCCAAAGAAACGTAAGCGCAAGCACAAAGTAGGAAACGAAATGCCCCCAATCAAACCCTTCCATCCACGGAAGCCATTCGCGAAT
This sequence comes from Paenibacillus sp. sg306046, assembly GCF_059821225.1. Lineage (NCBI taxonomy): Bacteria > Bacillati > Bacillota > Bacilli > Caryophanales > Paenibacillaceae > Paenibacillus > Paenibacillus sp. sg306046. Next base: position 79,700 of record NZ_JCAMRT010000023.1, on the reverse strand, counting down.
CTGGTCCAGCCAGCCGCCGAGGTCGTCCCCCGTGCGCGATGACGAATAAAAAATGATTGCCATCCAACCGATGGAAGGCAGCCATCGTAAGCTACGACTCATAGAGGCTCCTATTTCAGCGCCGACTTGGCCAGCACATCAACAAAAGCTTTGCTGAACGCAGGCAGGTCCGGCGGTCTGCGGCCCGAGACGATATGACGGTCGACTACAACCTCGGCATCCACCCAGGTCGCTCCGGCATTTTCCAGGTCATCCTTGATCCCGGGCGTAGAAGTCATCGTGTAGCCCTGGCAAATTTTCGCGGAAGCAAGCACCCAGCCTGCATGGCAAATATGGGCGATCGGCTTCTCCGCCTCATGAAACTCGCGTGTCAGACGCAAGACGGACGCATAACGCCGGAGCTTGTCCGGAGCCCAGCCGCCCGGCACATACAAGCCGATATAGTCTTCGGAGCGAACCTCGTCGAGCGCATGATCCGTAGTCAGCGGAACGCCGTATTTGCCATGATATACGCGGCCGGACTCCGGTCCAGCCAGATGAACTTCCGCTCCGGCCTCGCGCAATCGCATAACCGGGTACCACATTTCCAAATCTTCAAATTCTTCATCAACAAAAGCAAGCACTTTGTAGCCTGTTAATTCCATTTGCTAACGTCCTTTCTTAATAGGTATGTCTCTTGTCTTCCGCCAGCGGCTGCAAGGCCGCTTCCGGCTACGGACAGCCGCTGGCGGAGGAAGATTCAGAGGCGGAATGGTCAGGCCCTGCGTCAGGCTCCAGACGGTCAGCGGAAGCCAGCTCCGTCTCCCAGTAACGTCCCAGCACCTGCAGCACCTCCGAGCTGCCCGGACAGACCGCCAGCTCCTGCCATAGATGCTCGGCATCGCTGTAGCAGCTTTGGATCAAGCTGTTTTTCATCCGTAAAATGGAGGACACGGACATGCTCAGCTCCTTGATGCCCAGCGACATCCATAACGGCAGCGCGCGCACGTCGCCCGCCAGCTCCCCGCACACACTGACATGAATGCCGTGTGCTCTGGCGCTTTCCGCCGTCATTTTCAGCATCCGGATGACAGCAGGATGGAACGGGTCGTACAGATGGGCGACCTGCTCGTTCATCCGGTCAACCGCAAGCACATACTGGACGAGATCATTGGTCCCGATGCTAAAAAAGTCAACCTGCTGCGCCAGCAGCTCGGCAATCATCACCGCGGCAGGCAGCTCAATCATAATGCCGACAGGCAGGTTGGGGCTAAAGGGGATGCCTGCGGCCTTCAACTCCGCCTTCACCTCATGCAGCACCTCATTGGCCCGGCGCAGCTCCTCCAGCGACGAGATCATCGGATACATAATCTTGATGCATCCATAGTGGCTGGCGCGCAGAATAGCGCGCAGCTGTGTCTTGAACAGATCAACCCGGTCGAGCAGCACGCGGATGGCCCGGTAGCCAAGCGAAGGATTTTCCTCCTCGGGCAGCTCCAGATAATCCAGATGCTTGTCTCCACCCACATCCAGCGTACGGATAACAAGCGGCTTGCCTGCCAGATGCCTGACCGCTTCCCGATACACCTCGAATTGCTCGTCTTCTCCCGGAAACGTGCTGCGATTCATATACAGAAACTCCGTGCGGAATAAGCCGACCCCGGACGCCCCTTTCCAGATCGCCTGTTCCAGCTCCTTGATCGAGCTGATATTGGCAGCCAGATGCATCTCCACGCCATCGCGGGTTTGCGAAGGAAGCCCGGCGAGCTGGAGCAGCCGCTCCTGATGCTGCTTCCACATCTCGCGCAGCCGCTGGTAACGTTCGATTTCCTGCTCGGACGGGTTTACGTACACAAGCCCCTCATCGCCGTCGATAATGAGGAAATCGCCGCTCTGAATCGGCTCCTGCAGCTTCCCTTCAACGCCCAGCACATAAGGCACGCCCATCGCGCGGGCCATAATCGCCACATGCGACGTTTTTCCGCCCATCATCGTCACCAGACCGAGCGTCTGGGTAACGTCCAGATGAACCATTTGCGACGGGATCAGCTCCTTGGCCACCAGGATGTACGGCTGATCCTTGGGCGGCAGCGTCTCTTCCAGCGCGCCCAGCAAATGCTTGAGCAGCCGGTTGCCGACATCCTTGATGTCCAGCGCGCGTTCCTTCATGTAGCCGTCATCCAGCAGGTCGAACATATTGACAAATTTCTCGATCGTTTCCTTGACCGCCACTTCCGCCGCCTTATACTGCCGCTGCATGATGCCTTGCACTTCATTCATAAACACAGGATCTTCCAGGATCGCCAGATGCGCATCGAAAATTTGCGTCTGCTCCTCGCCGAGCACGCTGACGAATTCCTGCTTGATCTGTTCGATTTCGTTTTTGGAGCAGCGTATGCCATCATACAGACGTTCAAATTCATAAGCCAAATCCGCAACATCTATCAGTTTGTCCGGAAAGTCCCACTCCCAGGTCGGAATAACGAAAGCCCTGCCCATCGCAATTCCGGATGAAGCCCCGATCCCCCTAGCCAAAAACGTTCCCCCCCCCTGTGCCTGATGTAGCGGTATCTTTAAGCACGACCGACATCACCGATGCCTGGCCTTTCTTCACCGCTTTATAAGGAGCAAAGCTCCAGGACTTCACGGCATCCGCATTGGTAATCAGCATCGGCGTCGCAAGCGACTTGGAGCCCTGCTTGACCTTCTGCAGGTTAAAGCGGACGAGCAGTTGTCCCGCCTCCACCTCATCGCCTTCCTTCACATATGCCGTAAAATATTTACCTTGCAGTTGGGCCGTGTCAATCCCGATATGCAGCAGCACCTGCAGCCCATCGGCCGTCTCAATGCCAAGCGCATGCAGCGTCGGATATAGATGAATAATCCGGCCCGCAATCGGCGCAACCAGCTCGCCTTTGTCGGGAATAAACGCAACGCCGTTGCCCACAATTTTACCGGCAAAAATTTTGTCCGGCACATCCTCCAGCGCAATCATCCGCCCCTGCATCGGCGCGTTAAACAACACCTGGCGAATATCTTTGCGCAGCACCTTGTTGATTTCCTCGCGGATCAGCTCCGAATACGTTCCGAATACAACCTGAACATTGCCGCCGCCCAGCGAAATGACGCCGGCCGCCCCCAGGTGGCGAAGCGCGGTCGTATCCATCAGCTTGTCGTTCTCCAGCGTAATGCGCAGCCGGGTGATGCAGGCCTCCAGGCTTTTCAGGTTGTTTTTGCCGCCCAGCGCCTCAAGAATCAGCGGCGAACGGTACGGAATATCGCCCGCCCATTCCTCCAGCTGCGAGCCTTCCTCACGGCCCGGCGTTGGCAAGCGGAACGTGCGGATCGCCCAGCGGAACAGCACATAATAAACGAGTCCAAACCCGAGCCCGACCGGAATGAGCAGCCAGCCATTGGTGGACAGATGCAGATTGATCAAGTAATCAATGGCCCCCGCTGAATACGAAAAGCCGTGATGAATATCCAGCTGATACGCAATCCACATGGATAAGCCGGACAAAATCGCATGAATGAAAAACAGGTACGGGGCGACAAACAGAAACGCAAATTCAATCGGCTCAGTCACCCCGGTCAAAAAACACGCGAATGCGGCCGTCAAAAAGGTCGCCCGGATTTTGGGCTTCAAGTCCTCCCGGGCTTCCTGAATAATCGCCAGTGCAATCGCAGGAAGCGCAAACATCATAATCGGATACAGGCCCGCCATATAAATGCCCGCGGTCGGATCGCCGGCAAAATAACGCGGCAAATCGCCGAACACCGGCTGCCCTGCATGATCATAGCTGCCGAGCTGGAACCAGAAAAAATTATTAAACACGTGATGAAGCCCGGACGGTACAAGCAGCCTGTGGATAATGCCATACAAAAATGTACCGAATCCCCCCAGGCTGAGCAGCATATCCGTCAGCTTCTGCATCCCGGTATTCATCAGCGGTCCGAGCTGGATCGTAATCAGCACCAGCACAAACATCGCCGGTCCCATAAACAGCGGCACCAGCCGGGGCCCTCCAAAAAATTGTATGGCCTCGGGCAGCTGAATATGTTTGACCCGGTGATAGATCACAGCTGCAATCAAGCCAACGAGAATGCCTCCGGGAATGCCAAGCTGAAAGGAATCTCCCAGGTAACGCTGCAGGGCCTGCGCAAACATAAAATGGCCTATTAGAGCTGACATGCCCGCCATTCCGGCGCTTTCCGTAAGTCCCAGCGCAACGCCGACCGCAAAAATAAGCGGCAAATATGTAAAAATAATGGTGCCGAATTCCAAAAATAGCTCCCCGACCCGGGCCATGTGAATCTGTTCCCACGGCAATGTGCCAAGGCGGAGCATAAGCGCTGCAATCGGCAGCGTGATGGTCGGCAGCATCAACGATCTACCCAACTGCTGCAAGTTTCCCATCCAGTTCAATAGTGCCGGAACCTCCTTTCCGTGAGGACTTCCCTCCACACTCTTACGATGGTAAGCGTTAACTAACATTTTGTCAACGAAAGGTATGGGGCTGGAATGCGCGCCTGAGAATGGGCAAAAGCGAGCCTCTCGGCTCGCTTCTGCTGTCGGTTCAAACCGCTGCTAGAACTGATATTTGTTCGCGTAACCCGCCCCGAATTGACTTTGGGCCGGCTGTGTCGAGTCCGAACGAAGGTAAGCGTCATGACCCGGCTGGTTGCCGCGATAGCTCGCCGTATGATACGCTTGCGGGCTTTGATATTGGCTTTGCGCTTGCGTGTACGATGGCGTGAAGCTTTGTTGCTGGCTGTAGCTCGCTTGGTAGGATTGTGGGATATAGCTTCCATACGAGCCGATTTGGGCCTGGCTTTGAGCCGGTTGCGTGGAATCCGAACGCAGATAAGCGTCATGGCCCGGCTGATCGCCACGGTAGCTCGCCGTGTGGTACGATTGAACGCTCGGGTACGACGCTGTATACGGCTGATTGGCCGTCACTGCCTGGTTTTGAAAACCGATGCCGGAGGAAGCCTGGTACGCATGACTGCTCGCGTAATTAGAGATGCCTGTCCCGTATTGGCTTTGGGCCGGTTGGCTGGAATCGGAACGCAAGTAAGCGTCATGGCCCGGCTGGTCGCCACGATAGTTCGCCGTGTGGAAAGATTGCGGGCTTTGGAACGATTGAGCTTGGGAGAAGTTTTGCGCTTGCTGATTCATTTGATTCGCCATCGGTATAAATGAAGCAGGGGCGCTCGGCTGGAGCGACTGGTTATACTGCGATTGCACATAACCGATCGGCTGATATCTTGTGTCCATCCCGCGATATTGGGAATTGACAAAGGAAGCCTGGTTCTGGAAGTTATTCGACATCGAATTGTTGTACATGCAAAAATCCTCCTCGCGCTCAATAAAAAGTCTTCCGCAGCCGCCGCAGCGGGCGCCCGTCCGGAAGCCTTTTTTATTGTCGTCAAGGAGGATCTGTTTTATGACTTCTATGATTTTCCAGCCTGCCTATCCGGCAAGCTATGGCCGTAAGCTTACTTTTGCTGCAGCGGCCGAATAACTTCCAGCAAAGCGGCAGCGGCAGCTTGCGGATCGGCTTGCCGGGTAATGGCGGACACGACAGCAACGCCGTCAGCGCCGGCCGCGATCACCGGAGCGGCATTGGCCGTCTGAATGCCGCCGATGCCGACAAGCGGCAGCTGCGGCCAGCGCGCCTTCAGCTCGCTGATCAGCGCTGTGCCGACCGGCGCGCCTGCATCGTCCTTTGTCAGCGTAGCGTAAATCGGGCCGACCCCGACATAATCCGCTTGCTGGGCAACCGCCCATTCCGCTTCTTCCATATTGCCGGCCGACACGCCGATCAGCGCGTCCGGTCCAAGCAGCTTCCGCGCCTCCAGCGCCGGCAGATCGTCCTGACCGACATGCACGCCATCCGCCTCCAGCAGCACGGCCAGATCGACGCGGTCATTGACGATAAACGGCACCCCGCGCTCGCGGCATGCGGCCCGGATTGCGCGGCCGGTCTCCAGCACCTGCCGCAGCGGCGCCTTTTTCTCGCGCAGCTGCAGCATCGTAACGCCGCCGTCCAGCGCGGCCTGGGCGATTTGCAGCGAGGTTCGGCCGTCGTAAGAAGTGATGTCTATGACGAGATACAAAGAGAGGGATTGCGGGCGTATCGCGGTCACCTTACTTCCCCCCGGGCAGCAGGATGGAATCCTCGACCTTGATGCAGCGGTCCATAATAACCTCCAGCCCGCCCTGCGCGGCAATCGCCGCAGCCTCGTCATTCACGACGCCGAGCTGCAACCACAGCACCTTGGCGCCGATCTCGACAGCTTCCTCGGCAACCGGTACGACCTGCTCGCTGCGGCGAAATACGTTGACAATATCAACTTTGCCCGGAATATCCTTGAGACTGGCATAGCAGGTTTCACCCAGAATCGTACCGGTAACCATCGGATTAACCGGAATAATACGGTAGCCCTTGGCTTGCATCGCCTCCGACACCATATAAGAGGTGCGGTCCGGCTTGTCTGACAGCCCGACAACCGCAATTTGCTGACTTTCCACCAGCAATTGCTTGATCCGGTCGCGTGAAGGATTTTCAAATGCCATAGAGGGTTTACGCTCCTTTGCTCCGCCCGTCCGCATCAGACAGACGGTCCTGTATAGTCTTGCTTGCTTAGCCTTGCTGATCCGCACCGGTCTTACTCATTGCTTGCTCAACTCATTAGCCGTTTGTGTAGCTGATGGCCTGCTTGCCCATCGCGTCCCACGTTGCTTTAAACTGCTGCTTGTCGATGCGCTTCTGGCTTTGGCCGGACAACGGATCATTGACATACACATAGCTGTCATCGAAGCCGACAAGCAATACCGCATGCTCCATAAACGTTGTCTGAATCGGGCCGAGCGGACTGTCCCACGTCACCCACTTGTCCGGCACCTGGTAGTCAATCGTCGTCCAGACAACCGAAGGGATACCGGCCCTTAACTGATCCTCCAGCTTTTCGAACGGCTCGCGCGTCAAATCTACAGCGGTCGGCACATGGGACTGCAGCTGCTCGAATAAAGCCGTGTGGTAGATGCCGAAGCCTTTGGCCTTCCCGGAAGGCTCGCCGACAAATCCGGAATTCGGATTGCCCCAGTACGCGATTGACCCATCCTTGTTATAGCGAATCGGCGTCGTATCCCGCTTCATCTCGGCAGCCAGCTCCATTTTGTTTTTGTCCAGGCCGCGGAACTGCAGCAGCATCGTCAAGCTTGTCACTTCACAACCGGATGGAAGCTCGGGCAGTTGGCGAACAATCGGCGCTGTCAGCATCACGCTGGCTGCCTTAGGAGCTGGCTGAGGCTGCTCGGCAGGCAGGGGCGGCGGCGCGGCGGCGGCTTCCGGCTTGTCCGGAGCCGTTGCTTCGGACCGGCTGCCGGGCTCAAGCGCATGCACAGCCGGCTGCATCCAATTCTCTTGTCCGGTAACTTTGGCATACAGCAGAACCGCAAAAACACTGCTGGCAAACAGCAAGCCGCCTACGAGGAAAAACCCGAACGTAACCTGGAGGCCTTTCCAAAGTATGGTCACGTTTGTCACCGCCCTTGTCGCATACTCAACTCTAGATGATGTAACGACTTACTCCTCTACCAGCTCAATTTGCGCGCCAAGCGACAGCAAATGATCGAAATATTGCGGATACGACTTGGCGACATGGTGCGCATCGTTAATAACAAGACCTTTCTCCGAACGAAGGCCGACGATGGTCAGCGCCATAATAACCCGGTGGTCGTAATGCGCGTTGATCTCAACACCGCCCGTTACGCCTTGAGGACGGCCATGGACGATAATTTCGCTTTGCCGCTCCTCAACGTCAGCCCCCGCTTTGCGCAGCTCGTTCAAGTAGTCGGTAATGCGATCGCATTCCTTGTACCGCAGGTTTTCCACATTGTAGAACCGCGAGGTCCCCTCGGCAAATACAGCCGCCGCTACCATCGCCAGCACGCCGTCTGTAAAGTGATCGCCGTCGAATTCTCCGGCCTTCAGCGTCTGGTTGCCCTTTACATGGACAATGTCCTGCTCATGCGTCAAGTTGACGCCCATCGCGCGCAGCACATCCACAACAGCCCGCTCGCCCTGACGGCTTTGCTCCGCGAGCCGCAGCACCTTCACATCCGAGTGGGTGACCGCCGCCGCCGCCAAAATCGCCGCCGACCCCGGATAGTCGCCCTGAACCGTATAGCTTTGCGGCTTGTACTGCTGGCGGCCCGGAATACGGTAAAACATCAAGTCGTCCGAAGCTTCGATCGTAATTCCCGCTTGCGCGATGACTTCCAGCGTCTGACCGACAATAATTTTTGATTTCAGGTCATGCAGCACCGTAATTTCAGTATCCTCCTGCAGCAGCGGCGCGACAAACAGCAGCGAGCTCAGAAACTGGGAGCTGATGTTGCCCGACACCGTCAGCTTGCCGCCATGCGGCTGCCCGCCGCGGATCGTGATCGGCAGCTTGCCTTCGCGGTGCTCGACTTGGACGCCCATCTGACGCAGCGAGTCGATCAAGTCGTCATGCGGACGTTTGCCCAGCGAGTCCGGGTATTTGTTGATAAAGGTAACCTCCGGCAAAAAAGCCGCTACCGACATCAAAAAGCGCAGCACCGCGCCTGCGTTGCCCACATTTAACTCGCTGACCGCCTTCGGATGGCTGCCGAAGCCGCGAATGACCATTTTCTCTTCATCTTCTTCGATGACGGCGCCCAAATCACGGATACAGCGGCGCATCGCATCGCTGTCCTCGCTGTGGGCCGGGTAATACACCGTGCTTGTCCCATCGGCCAATGCGCCGATCAGCAAATAGCGGGTCGTGTAGTTTTTTGACGACAAGGCGTTAATTGTACCTTCCAGGCGGGGCGTTGGTTTGACAATAGCTTTCATCCGTATGTATTCGCTCCTTCAATTAAATATGGTTTTGGATCGTTGCAGCATTTTTTGTCCAGTAGCGTTACAGCGCATGTTACAGCGCATAACCGAGTGCTGCCAGCAGCAGACCCAGCGTATACGACAAGCCGAGGTACAGCCAGGCGCTTCGTCCGTTTCCCTCTCGAAACAGCAAGTCGCTTTCCAGCTTGAGCGTGGAAAACGTCGTGAAGGCGCCGAGAAACCCCGTACCCAGCAGCAAAGCCAGATCGGCGGTTGGCCGCTGTCCCCAGAGCAAGCCGATCAGAAAGCAGCCAAGTACGTTGACGGTCAGCGTGCCGTACGGAATGCGGGAAGCAGGGAATCGCGCGGCGATCGCCCGGCCAAGCCAGTAACGCGATACAGCTCCGGAAAATCCGCCGGCTGCCACCCATAACATCTGCATCATGATTAGATTCGACATCATTCCGCATTTCCCCTTTTCGCCAGCCGAAAAATGATCCTGCTGCCCAGACGAACAAATAACAGCCCGCCCCAGAAGCTCGCTGACGCATACACGAAAGCCTGCATGTAAAGCTGCGCCTGCAGCAGCTGAAGCAGCTCCCAGCTTAAAGTTGAAAAAGTCGTATAGGCGCCGACAAATCCCGTAGTCACCGCTGCCCGCAGCTGCGGATATCGGGCCAGCCGCGGCCAATACGCGAGCAAGCCGAGCAGGAAGCAGCCTGTCCAGTTCGTGAGCAGCGTTCCCCACGGCAAATAGGCCGCCTCGATGCCATTTAGCCAGACGGACAAGCCGAAACGCCCCAGTGCTCCGGCCACACCCGCTATTCCAATGTACAGCCAGGTCATTGACGCGCCCTCCCGTTCCTAGGTATGATGGGAGAAATCGGTCTCCAGGCCGTTATTCCCTTAACCAAGGAGGATTTTTGTTTATGCAAACCATTACCCCGGCTGAAGTCAAGCAGCGCCTGGCGAGCGGTGAACAGCTGCATATCATTGATGTCCGCGAAGACGAGGAAGTAGCCCAAGGCATCATTCCCGGCGCGGTTCATATTCCGCTGATGCAAATTCCGGAGCGCATCGCCGACATTCCGCAGGACAGCGAGACGATTCTCGTCTGCCGCAGCGGCAACCGCAGCGGACGCGCGCTGGACTATCTGGAAGCGCAAGGCTTTACCCAGTTAAAAAATATGACCGGCGGCATGCTGGCCTGGGAGCAGCTTTAAGCTTTAATTGACTAGGCTGAGCAAGCTTGCTCCCACGCGCGCCTGATTTCATCTGCAATCTCGGCCACGCTTCGCCCGTCCGTCACGATCTTCAAGTCGGCGAAGTCGTAGGCATGCTTGCGGCTCGCCAGGATCGTTCTGACGCGCTCCTCCACGTTCCCCTGGAGCAACGGCCGGTTCTGATCCTCGCTTACACGTCGGATAATCGTCTCCGCCTCGGCCGCAAGCGCCACGACCAAGCCGCCTTCCTGCATCGCAGCCCGGTTGGCAGCGGCCAGCACAGCGCCGCCTCCGGTCGCGATCACTTGTCCTTCCCGCTGCATCAGCTCTGCAATAGCGGCCGACTCAGCCTGCCGGAACACCGGCTCTCCGTGCCGATCAAATAACTCCTTGATGCTCATCCCTTGCTGCCGCTCAACAACGCTATCGGAATCTGTAAACGAAAACCCGAGACGGTCCGCCAGCTCGACGCCAACCGTCGATTTTCCTGTACCCATCATCCCAATCAAGACAATATTACGCTTGCCCAACGTGTCACACCCCGCTTTTTGTTTCCGCTTCCCTCTTGTTTCTTGTTGTCTGCAAACTGCTCCTATCATATCACAGCGGGCCAAACGTGAATAGAAAGGCGCTCAAAAACATAAGCTGGATGTAAATCCCAACGTTTCACAAGCTGTGCCCGGCCCTGCCGGCCGTCTGATCTTATTTTGAAGGGAGCTCTCCTATGCCGCAAAGCGCTGCATCCTCCGCCTCCAGCCCGACCTCCGGTCTTCAGCTGACCGAACAACGACTTGAGCAAATTTTGGACCCGGACCGGCCGCTATATAAGGAGGACATTGTATGGATACTCGAATATATTAAAAAAAAGGTGGCTGAGCAAGATCCCCAATTTCTGGATCTTCCCCAGCCACGGCTGCTGCAAAACTTCCGTTACTTTGCTGAAATTGCGCTGTTGCTCATCCAGCCGCGCAACGGCTTCGACCTGGAGGCCGACCGGCTGAAAAGCTGGCTGCGCGAAGCGTCATACGGCTTGCGCGACCAGCCCGGCAGACGGGAAGAACCAAGCCGCTTTTAATTTTCTTGCATCCACTGGTAGTGGAACGTGCCTTCTTTGTCCAAACGCTTGAACGTGTGGGCGCCGAAGTAGTCGCGCTGCGCCTGCAGCAGGTTCGCTGGCAGCCGCTCCGTGCGGTAGCTGTCGTAGTACGCGAGTGCGGAAGCGAACGCCGGAACCGGAATACCGCGCGAGATCGCTGCCGATACAACAGATCTCCAGGCATCCTGGTAGTTCGTGATGATCGCTTTGAAGTAATCGTCGAGCAGCAGGTTGCGCAGCTCAGGGTTACGGTCATACGCATCCTTGATGTTTTGCAGGAAGCGGGCGCGGATAATGCAGCCTCCGCGGAAGATCATCGCGATGTTGCCGTACTCCAGATCCCAGCCATACTCTTCGCTGGCTGCGCGCATTTGTGCGAAGCCTTGTGCATAGGAGCAAATTTTGCTCGCGTACAGCGCCTTGCGCACAGCTTCGATAAACTCGGCGCGATCGCCGTCAAACGGCTTCGCTTCCGGTCCGCCAAGCACCTTGCTTGCTGCAACGCGCTCTTCCTTCATTGCGGACAAGAAACGCGAGAAGACGGATTCCGTGATAATCGAAAGCGGAACGCCCAGATCGAGCGCGCTTTGGCTTGTCCACTTGCCAGTACCTTTTTGACCGGCCGAGTCGAGGATCACATCAACCATTGGCTTGCCGGTTTCTTCGTCATATTTGGTGAAAATATCCGTTGTAATTTCAATCAGGTAGCTATCCAGCTCGCCGCGGTTCCAGTCGGCGAAAATTTCGTGCAGCTCCTGTGTGCTGACGCCAAGCACGTCCTTGAGCAGTTGATAAGCTTCGCAGATCAGCTGCATGTCGCCGTATTCGATGCCGTTATGCACCATCTTTACGTAATGGCCAGCGCCATCCGGTCCGATGTAGGTGCAGCAAGCGTCGTCGCCGACTTTGGCGGAAATCGCCGTCAGAATTGGAGCAACCAGCTCGTAAGCGTCCTTTTGTCCGCCCGGCATGATCGAAGGGCCTTTCAATGCGCCTTCTTCACCGCCGGAAACGCCTGTGCCGATGAAGCGGATGCCGTGACTTTCCAGCTCCTTGTTGCGGCGCTGTGTATCAGGGAAGTAGGCGTTGCCGCCGTCGATAATGATATCGCCCTTGTCCAGATGCGGGACAAGCTGGTTGATCGTATCGTCAGTCGCGAAGCCCGCCTGCACCATGATCAAAATTTTGCGCGGAACTTCCAGCGACGCTACAAACTCCTCGATGCTGTATGTACCGACAAGCTGCTTGCCCTTGGCTTCTTCAAGCAGGACATCTGTTTTTTCCCGGGAACGGTTGAACACGGACACCGTGAAGCCGCGGCTTTCGATGTTCAGTGCCAGATTTTTACCCATAACCGCCAGACCGATAACGCCGATTTGCTGTTTGGACATTTGGTTTTCTCTTCCTTCCTGATAAGCACATATTTATAAACCCCTGCAAGCTGCAGCCCACACAAGACACAAGCGTGAGCCGCGCAGCAGGATTGCTTTAGAACTCATTATCAGTCATTCTCAATACAATTTCAAGACCCCGTTCACAGCCCGACTAGATCGTCATCGCCCCGAAGCCGCCGTCAACGCGCAGCAGCGAGCCTGTAACGAAGCCGGAAGCTTTGTCGGAAGCCAGATAAATCGCTGCGCCCTGCAGCTCCTCCGCTTCGCCGAACCGGTTCATCGGCGTATGCTTCATGATGGACTCTGTGCGCTCAGGGGACAAAATCTTGCGGTTTTGCTCAGCCGGGAAAAAGCCCGGAATAATGGCATTGACACGGACGCCTGCCGGCGCAAACTCTTTTGCCAAAAATTTCGTAACGCTGTTGACGGCTGCCTTGGACGCGGAATACGTGAATACGCGCGACAACGGCGGCTCGGAGGAAACGGAGGAAATGTTGATGATGCTGCCGCCTTGACCGCTATCGACCATATGCTTCCCGAACGTTTGGCAAGCCAGCACGACGCTTTTCAGGTTAACGTCCATGATCGAATCCCATTCTTCCATCTGCAGGTCAAAAAACGGCGTTACGCTGTTTTTGCCCGGGCAGTTCATCAGCACGTCGCAACGTCCTGTCCACGCCAGCACTTCGCTCAGCACCCGCTGCAGGTCTTCTACGCTCGTCGCATCCGCTTCAAAGCAGCGCGCCCGGCCGCCAGCCGCCTCAACGGCTGCCGCCACTTCACGCGCCTTCTCCTGGTTGCGGCCGACAATCGCCACATCGGCGCCGTGGCCGCCCAATCCGACCGCCATCGCACCGCCAAGCGTGCTGTTGCCCCCGATTACTACTGCCGTCTTGCCTGTCAGATCAAATAAATTCATCGCCATTTTCTTCTGTTCCTCCTCGATAACTCGCTTAAATTAGCCTAATGTATGCTTCTGCTGAAAAGCCGCGATTGCGTCAAACTCGCCCTTCAGCTGATGGTAGACACGGCTGTAAATGGATGTCAGCTCACTGTACACCTCGCCGACTGAAGCATTCGCCTGCAGCGTATGGTGAACCTTGACCCATTCGTGCGCGCCGGACAAATCGGCAATTTCGCCCGTAGCAAGCAAGCCGAGCATGGCTGCGCCTGCGCCGGACGCTTCGATCGTATCGGGCACGGCCACAGGGCTGCCCAGTACGTCCGCCATCATCTGCAGCCATACGCCTGAGCGGGCAAAGCCGCCGGATGCGCGAATTTCCCGCGTCGGACCGCTCAGCTCCTCCAGCGCCTCGACTACGGAGTGAATCCGGTACATCACGCCCTCCAGCACCGCGCGGATCATATGCGGCTTCTGGTGGTACAAGGACAAGCCGAAGAAGACGCCGCGCGCGTTGGCGTTCCAGTACGGCGCACGCTCGCCCGCCAGCAGCGGCAGGAAGATCAGTCCGCCGGAGCCGGGCTCAACCTCCGCAGCCAGCTTGGTCAAGTAGTCGTACGGGTCCAGGCCAAGACGACGGCCCTCCTCCGCTTCGGCAGTCGCCAGCTGATCGCGTACCCAGCGGAACATAATGCCGCCGTTGTTGATCGCGCCGCCGACTACCCAGAAATCCTCCTTGAGCGCGTAGCAAAACAGCCGCCCCTTCGGATCGGTGATCGGCTCGCGGACGACGCCGCGCACCGCGCCGCTTGTGCCGATGGTGACTGCATAGACGCCCGGCTCAAACGCCGCTGCGCCCAGATTGGCCAGCACGCCGTCCGATGCGCCGACAACGAAGGCGGTGTCCGGCGCAAGTCCGAGCGATGCCGCCTCATCCGGCCGCAGCCCTTGTACGATATGCGTCGTCGGCACCGGACGCGACAGCTGGTCGCGGCGTACGCCGCACGCGGCCAGCGCGCCTACATCCCAATCGAGCTGACGCAGGTTGAACAAACCCGTGCAGCTTGCGATCGAGTGGTCAATGATGCACTCGCCGAACAGACGGGCGAATATATATTCCTTGATGCCGATAAACTTGAAGGCCGAAGCAAACAGGTCCGGACGATTATCGCGGAACCACATCAGCTTGAGCAGCGGGCTCATCGGATGAATCGGCGTGCCCGTCCGCATATAAATCTCGTGGCCTGCGCCGCCCTCCCGGAGCGTCTTCACATAGCCGACGCTGCGGTTGTCCGCCCAGGTGATGCATGCCGTCAGCGGCTGGAACGCCTCGTCAATAGCGATCAAACTGTGCATCGCCGAGCTGAACGAAACGCACAGCACTTCGTCAGGCTGCACGGCGCCCTGCGCGACAACGGCCCGAATCCCCGTCAGCACCGCCTGGTAAATTTCCTCCGGGTCCTGCTCCGCAATATCCGGCCGCGGCGTGTGCAGCGGGTACTCGACCGCATGCGAGGCCAAAATGCGCCCGTCCCGGTGGAACAGCAGCGTTTTCGCGCTGGTTGTTCCGATATCTGCGGCAATGATATATGGCTTATGCACGTTGTTGCGCTCCTTTATCTCAGGTTTCCTTCGGCATTAAAGGGAAGCTCATACGGCTCGGTCAAAATTTCAATATCCGCATGCTGCTTCGCTTCCTCCAGCAAATTGACGGAAATTTCGATTTCGCCCAGGTGAAGCGTATCCTGAATCCGCACCAGGCGGCATTTCGTATAGTCCAAAATATTGCACGTTTTCACCGCTGCTTTGATCGCGTAGAAATCATTTTCCAGCGTCGTCGCAATTTTCGTCGGCGCACACACCGTCGAGGTCAGCCCGTTCGCATAAGTGGCGGCCAGGTCGGTTTTGTCCACAAGCCGCTGCGTTGTGAAATCGGCGGTGCCCACGCCATTGGCATTCCCCTTCGTTTCATACGTCAGGTCAAGCACAACCATCTTGGACACATCCGGTCCGCCATGGGCGTAAGGCGTCGGATAACGGCCCGTGATGTTCGGGTCCATCCCGTCGCCGCTGATGTTTTTGCCGATATAGTCGATAACCAGCACGTCAATCTGATCGAACAATATTTTCGGCAGCCGGGCTTTCGCCATCTCCAGCAGCACAACCTCGCGCTCCTCGATCTGCTCGGCTGGCAGCACCTCGACCAGGCAAGTTTCGTCATAGGCGTTTTCAACCAACGCGATCCCGAACAAAATAGGCAGCTTGTCAATCATAATGCGGGCCATGGCCGGCACATTTTCAGCCATATATTTGAAGCTGAGCTGATGACACGCCTCCGCGCCCTTCTGCTTGCCGAGTCCGATGGAAATCATTTTCATGATGCCGCTCTCGATCGGCCCGCGGAACGCCGTATGCGGCTTGACGCGGTTGATGACGATGATCGCATCCGCTTCCGAAGCATACTTGTCCACGTAGACCGGCAGCCCATTGGCCAGCTGGTCGATTTGGACGACTTCCATCGAAGACAGAATCGGCGCGCCCATCGCTTCCTCCGTCACGCCCAGATGATGCAGCACTTCCTTCTGTCCCTCGGCCGTTGCGCCGCCGTGGCTGCCCATGCAAGGAACGATAAACGGCTCGCCGCCGGCCTGCTTGATCGCTTCGATGGTGACGCGCGTGAAATCCGCGATGTTCGCTACGCCGCGGCTGCCGACCGCAACTGCAACGCGCTGACCCGGCTTGACCCGCTCAATCGCGCCCGGCTTCGCCAGCTCCCGCTTCAAGTCCTCTGCCGGGTTATCCAGCTTCGTGCCGTCGAACTTCTGTCTGATCCGCACCATTTGCGGAATCGGTATGTCCTGAAGCAGCGTTCTCAATACGCTCATCGTGTCATTCTCCTTCGGATATCGATTTCACGGACTCGCGGATCACAAGCTCCGTGTGAAACATTTGCTCAACGTGCTTGGTTTGCACAAGCTTCTTCTCGATAAAGGCGACCAGTTTCTCTGCTCCGGCCCGGCTCATCTCCTCGATCGGCCTCCGGACGGTCGTCAGCGCCGGTGTAATAAACGCCGAGTACAAGGTGTCGTCAAACCCGGCGACGGACATATCATCCGGCACGCGCAACCCCTGCTCGGTCGCCGCCTTCACCGCGCCCAGCGCCATATCGTCGCTGCTGCAGAAGACGGCAGTCGGCCTGTTCGGCAGCAGCAGCATCCGCTTCATCGCGGCGTAGCCGCTCTCGAAGTCATACTCGCCGCGCAGGCACAACTCGTCCTCCGGCTGAATGCCGGCGGCACGAAGCGCGTCCAGGTAGCCGGCCTTGCGGGCATCGGACGACTTGAAGCCCTGCTTCCCCTCGATGATCGCGATCCGCCGATGGCCGCACTGCAGCAAATATTCCGTCATCCGGCAGGCGCCGTTCTGATCGTCAGGAACAAGGTTCCAGACTCCCTCCAGCCCAATCTGCCGGTTCAGCACGATCAGCGGGATGTTCCGCTGTGCGGCATATTCGATAAAGGGCTGATCCGCCGCGCTTTGGCTCATGACAATGATGCCGTCGAAGCTTTTGCGATTGATCGCGTGGTAGCTCTTGTAATCATCAATGCCCTTGACGATCAAATTGTACCCGTCCTTGATCACGTCATTCACCCCGCGCAGCGCCGCATACAGAAAGCCGGACGAAGTGCCCTGGTGCAGCGTGGTGAAAAACAGCCCCAGGTTGTACGAGCGGTCAAGCACCAAGCTTCTCGCGCTGTAATTCGGCGTGTAGTTCAGGCTGCCCGCGATGGACTTGATACGCTCTCTGGTCTCCGGATTGATCAGCGGACTGTCGTTCAGGGCCCGTGAGACGGTCGTATGAGAAACGCCGGCCATGCGGGCGATATCCTTGATCGTCACGTCGCTCATGAAACCACCTCTCCCCTTCATCATATCACGTACTGCACACGTTAACAATCATCACTTTTTAAATGCGAAAGGCCTCCCCCGTCAGAACAAGTCTGCTCCCGGGAAGGCCTAACGATTCAAGCTCTGGTTACATCTCAAGCAATAACATTTCATGCCGCAGCTCCTTCAGCTTCTCTGTGCAGGCTACAATTTTCGGCTGATCTCCTTCCCCAAGCGCTTCGTGCAGAACGGCCAGCTCGTAATCCAACTCCAGCCGCAGCACCGGAATCCGTTCATCCGGGCGCTTGGAGCGAAATGCCTGCATCATCTCTTCCAACGTGACAGCCGGTTGTTTTTGGAATAACACCTTATGCTCCACCCCCGAAATTTCTACCATCCGGATGATTTCACCAAACATAATGTTTTCGATTAAAATCTGGCGGTCCTTGAACCGCTTCACAACCGCATGTCCGCGAGTGTCCCCGATCATCTTCTCCATCAGCTCCGCCAGCTTCTCGTCCTTGAAGGAATAGTTGCCGACAATTTTGTACCGGTCGCCGATCCGTTGAAATTTCAGCTTGACGAGCTTGCGTCCGGTACGGATGGAAACGATGAATTGCTGCTCATTTTCGTTCCAGTACAGGGAGTATCCTTCCTGAATAAGCGTTTTGATGAAGTTACGGATTAGCCGACGGTCAAATCGTAACTCAAGGTTGCAATACTCAACTTCATGACTTTTGCTCACGGCAATCCCCTCCCTCAAGGTATATCGGTGTAGACAGGCTGCATCCCTTGCTGCGGTAGCTGCAACAGGTGTAAAACGGTGATCGAATGAATTTTCTGACTATTCAGTTTCTTGATACTATCTTATTATGAATCATATGTTTTAGCAACTTGGATTATTGACTTTTTTTCGGCAACCGGCACCTATTTTTTTGCCTGCCTGGCTGCATGTTAGCGTTCTCAATCCGCGCCAGTCCGCATATCTTCTCTGAACCACCCCCCCTGTGCCGCCAGCCTGCGCCGCCAATCACGAGCGGCCGGGACAAGCCGCGCCGGCAAGCCGAAGAGCCCGGCTGCTGCCCCTGCCAGGCTCTGATTGA
The DNA here is from genome assembly GCF_059821225.1 of Paenibacillus sp. sg306046. Lineage (NCBI taxonomy): Bacteria > Bacillati > Bacillota > Bacilli > Caryophanales > Paenibacillaceae > Paenibacillus > Paenibacillus sp. sg306046. Next base: position 61,243 of record NZ_JCAMRT010000023.1, on the reverse strand, counting down.
GCTGTTTGTAAAGCCACTTATTCACCGACGGTCGGCGGCCCATGACGCGGCGGACGGACCTGGCGAATGCGCCTCTGCTCGGGGCTCCCCCTGCGGACAGACGTTCCCTCCTACTTGTCGTCGGGATGCTCCCGCTTCTGCGCTTCGATCTCCAGATCGGTCGTATTTTGGATATTGACCACGTAGGAGTCCGGGTTCTGCCAATCCTGCGTGACGACCAGCCGCGCCACTTTATAGCGGATGATCGGCGACACATACACCTTCAGCATTCTGACGGTTTCCAGATAAAGCAGATCGTACGTATTTTCTTTATCCGGGACCTTCTGCGCCATCACAGGCTTGATCGTGTATTCCGCATCGCCGTATGTCGCCTTCTCCATCCCCTTGATATGCTTGCGTAAAATATCAAGCTTCTTCGGATGCGTTTCGTCAGCGATAATGTAGGCCTCATACCCCGCTGCGTACACCTGAGCCGGCGTCTGACGCCAGCGTCTCTGCAATTCGTTCTCATTAATGAACACCTCGTTAGTGAGACGCTCCTTTGCCTTGGTCAGCCCGTCCGTATCGACGCCCATTCGCTTCACGTCAGCTTCCCGGTAATAACGTCCGTAGCTGCCGACCTTGACGCTGGACGTAATCAGCACGGGATAATCCGCGCCCAAATAAGTGACCATCGTTGAGAACGCGTTGTTCAACTCAATCGTCTCGTAGGACTGATTCGGCGTTTCCTGACGCTGCTCGGTATTGACTCTTGTGTTAATATAAATTTGCTTCGTCTCGCCCTTCCAGTACACGCTGGAGCCGAGCCGCTGTGATATTTCCTTCATTGGCAAATAACTCGTGTCGTTATACACCAGCACCGGGCTATCCATCCGAACCGCCTCGCCGTCAATGACCACCTGAAAATCCGGACGCAGGTAAGCGTCCACCCGCTGCAGCACATCCTGGGCGTACACGCCGGCGGCGAATGCCCCGCTAATGACGCAGCCTGCCAGCAGCACGCGTTGATAACGTTTGATACGGCTCATCCCTTTCTGTGGTAAAATCTACTATTGCAAACTATTCGACAAAATCGCCCAATTTCCTGCCTAAAAATCAAGTTGACATTTTATTGAATTCCTATAGAATTAGTTTGAAAATAATCCAGGTTTCTCCCCGCCAGAACGACGGTATTATAAAGGAGTGATTGCGTTGATCGAAATCAGCAACGTCAGCAAAACGTTCCAGCAACGGGGCTCAGCCCCTTATACAGCGATCAAGAACGTCTCGCTTACCATTGGCAAGGGCGAATTCGTCTCCCTGCTAGGCCCATCCGGCTGCGGCAAATCCACCCTGCTTAATCTGGTAGCAGGACTTGAGAAAGCGGAGCAAGGCAGCATTACCGTTAACGGCAAGCCGTGCGGCGGACCCGGTCCGGACCGGGTCGTTGTGTTTCAGGAGCATGCCTTGTTTCCGTGGCTCACGGTGCTTGAGAATGTGGCGTTCGGGCTCAAGCAGAAAGGCGTCGGCAAAGCGGAGCGCGAGCAAATAGCGAAGGAGCATATCAAGGCGGTCCACTTGAGCAAATTTACCGACCGCTATCCGCATGAGCTGTCCGGCGGGATGAAGCAGCGGGCGGCGATTGCCCGCGCGCTGGCGATGGATTCGGACATTTTGCTTATGGATGAGCCATTTGCTGCGCTGGATGAACAAACCCGGCTTATTTTACATAAAGACCTGGAGGAAATCTGGCTCAAGACACGCAAAACCATTTTGTTTATTACCCATAATATTCGGGAAGCCGTCATCTTGTCCGATCGGGTGCTGGTCATGTCCACACGTCCCGGCAGCATCAAAAAGGAGTTCGCCGTCCAGGCGGCGCGTCCGCGCAACCAGGCCGATCCGGTGCTGCATCATGTTGAAGCGCATATTATGGAGGCGCTCGCCGACGAGCTGGAGAAAGTAGTGAGGGAGGAAACCGGCGATGAGTACAGCATTAAGAAGAACGATCTTTCTGATTCTGCTTCTGGTGGCTTGGGAGGCGGGATTTAGACTATTCGACTGGGGCTGGAAATTCCCTTCGGCTCTGCAAACGTTCCAGGCGTTTTATGACGGCATGGTCCACGGACAGCTGCTGGAGGCTTCGCTGCAAAGTATTCGGCGACTGCTGCTTTCCTTCCTTATTGCGATTGCCGTAGGTACGATTCTCGGCTTTTTATTTGCTCGTTACCGTCTGATCGACGATACGATAGGGTTTCTGGTCGTGGCGCTGCAAACGATTCCCAGTATCGCCTGGCTGCCTTTCGCCATTATCTGGTTCGGCATGAATGACTTCTCCGTTATTTTCATCACAACGCTCGGCGCGACCTGGACGATGGCTATGTCGAGCCGCACCGGGATCAAAAACATTCCGGCCATTTATACGAAGGCGGCGCTGACGCTGGGCACCGGCAACGGCTTCCGGATGTTCTACCAGATCATGGTTCCTGCGGCCTTCCCGCATATGATGACAGGGGTTCGCGTCGCCTGGGCATTCGCCTGGCGCGCGCTGGTAGCCGGCGAGCTGATCGCCAAAGGCGTCGGACTCGGACAATTGCTGCAGGACGGGCGAAACCTCGCCGATACGGCGCTGATGCTTTGCATCGTGATCATTATCGCTGTGCTCGGCACGATTTCCGACCACTTCTGCTTCAAGCGTCTGGAGGATAAATTGCTTGTGCGTTACGGGCTCGCAGGCCCATCCAAAGCTTAGGCTTATGCAACAGCAGTTCATTTAAAAAGGAGCAGAGAACACATGAAGAAAAAATGGTCAACTGTACTTGCAATCGTACTGGGCGCTTCCCTGACCTTGACCGCTTGCGGCAGCAAATCAGAGCCTGCGCCGCAAGGCGGCGCAGCGACGGGCGGAGAGAAGGCGGCCGCGGCGCCGTCGACAGTCCGCATCGGCATTTTCAAAAACGTCACGCACGCAGCCGGCTACATCGCGCTGGAGCAGGGCTTGTTCCAAAAGCAATGGGGCGACAACGTGAAAATCGAAGTTCAGGCGTTCGACAACGGCTCCGACTTCTCCACCGCCATTGCGACCGACCAGATTGACATCGGTTATGTCGGACCCGGTCCGGCAACGAACCAGTTTCTGAAAAGCAAAAACTTCCGCATCATCTCCGGCTCCAACAACGGCGGCGCCGTGCTTGTCGCAGGCAAAGATTCGGGCATCAATTCACCGAAGGATCTCGTCGGCAAAACGGTCGCGATCCCGACCAAAGGCAGCACAAACGAAATTTCGCTGCGCCTGCTGCTCAAGGAAAACGGCCTGAACGTAACAACGGACAAAGCCGGCGTACAAATTATCGCTCGCGCTCCTGCGGACACGCTGATCGCTATGCGCCAGAAAGAAATCGACGCTACCCTTATTCCGGAGCCGTGGGGTACCCAAATGGAGCAGGAAGGCATCGGTAAAGTGATCGTGCCTTGGGATCAAATACCGCCTAACAAAGGCAACTATCCGCTGACGCTTCTTGTTGCCAGCGACAAGTTCCTCAAGGAGCACCGCGAAACCGCCAAGCAAGCGGTGAAAGCGAATGCGGACGCCATTGAATTCATTAAGGCCAACCCGGACAAATCCTATGAGCTGATTAACAACCGTCTTAAAGCGCTGAGCGGCAAAGGCATGGATCTGGCGCTGATCAAAGCGGCACTGAGCCATTTGAACCTGACTTCCGATGTGAGTAAGGAAGCGGTCGAGGAAATGGCGAAGGTTTCTATCGACGCCGGCTACATCAAGGATGTCAAAAAAGAATCGCTCGACCTGGGCCCATTCCTTGATCTGACGCTGCTCGACGAAGTGAAAGCCAAGAAATAGGAATGAAGCCAAGTGTGCGGAAAGTGCCCGGCTGCCGATGGCCGCCGGGCACTTTTTTGGGCATCTGATAGGTGCGCAGCGTGTGAGCCTGCGTCCCGAGCTCGCCTTAACTCACCGGAACTCGCTGCATCGTGTCAGCCACACCCTCGTGTGCTATAGTAGAGCAAGAGACAGATGAGGAGGAACTGTATGACATTCCATGGATTTACTGAGCACGAATTTGCTACCTTTCAAATTGAAGGGCTTGACGGGCGGATGGAAGCGATTCGCAGCCGTATTCAGCCCAGGTTCAGGGAGCTGAGCGAGGATCTGCTGCAGGAGCTGTCCGTGCAGGCCGGCGAGGAGCTGTTCCTGCATATCGCCCAGCACGCGCGCCGCAAGGTCAACGCCCCTGTCGATACGTGGATGGCCTTTGCAGGCAACAAACGCGGCTACAAGCAGCATCCCCACTTTCAGATCGGCCTGTTCGACGATCATGTGTTTATTTGGCTCGCGTTGATCTATGAGCTGCCTAATAAAGAAAACATCGCCTCCGCTTATCTAGAGCGGCTGGAGGAGCTGCTCGCGCTTCCCGGCGAGCTCGTCTTGTCGTTTGATCATATGAAGAAAGATCATGTCACACTGAGCGAGCTGGGCCGGGAAGGCTTGACGCAAGCGCTGGAACGGTTTCGCGATGTGAAGAAGGTTGAATTTTTAATCGGCCGCACCGTTGCAGCCACCGATTCCGCGCGGCTGGAGGGCGGCGCGTTCGTGCAGCTTGCCAAGCAAACCTTCGAGGAGCTGCTTCCTTTGTATCAGATGGCCAAGCTGTAGGTTTGCCCGAGCAGCTGAGCGGCCCGGTGCAGAACATCCTCCGGCTTTTAAGCAAAAATTTAGACAGGACTCAGGTTAAATTAACGTTCCTTTAAGCCTGCTTGACTATGCTACAGATGGTTAGCCAATAACCGGATCTTACCATAGAAAGGATTGGGTAATGATGAAAAAGCATGCACAAGCAAGCAAGGTTATGCTCTCCACGCTGGCGCTGACGCTGCTGCTCGGCGGCGGCGCCTGGTACGGATTGAGCGCTTCGGCAAATGCCGAAGACAGCGCGGCTGTCGCGCCTTCAACGGGGACGGGCGGCTCCTCAGCAGATACGGCAAGCCCGTCAGCCGACAAAAGTCAGCACGGCAAACACATGAAGGATCAGGCAGGCCGCAAAGACCGCGGCGGCGCAAGCAAGGCGATCATCAGCGAAGCCGCTGGCATTCTTGGCCTCTCCGAAGCGGACCTGACCCAAGCGCTGCAAGACAAGACGCTGGCTGAAGTCGCCAAGGAACGCAACATCAGCGAAGCCGATCTGATCGCCAAGCTCAAGGCGCTGCGAATCGCAGAGCTCGACCAGGCCGTAGCCTCCGGCAAGCTGACGGCAGAGCGGGCGGCGGCGATGAAGGAAAAGCTGGACAATCATCTGACGTTTCTGGTCCAGCATGATCTGAAGAAGCTCGGCGCGGGGCATAGCCGCGGAGGCAAAGGACATCAGTTGCTGCCTGCCCCGGACAAGCTCGCCGCACTGCTCGGCATCACCGAAAGCGAGCTGAAAACGGAGCTGAAGGCCGGTAAATCGTTGACCGAGGTTGCCGCGGCCCATGGCATCAGCAAGGACCAGCTCGTCGCCAAAATCAAAGAAGAGCTGACGCCTGCGATCGAGAAATCGCTGGATCGCAAGGCCGTCAAGGGCCAGAAGGCCAAGCAAGCTGCCGAGCAATAATTCGGCCTGGCTCCCTGTCCACCTGTGGCTGCCAGAAAGCGGCGTCTCCGTATCGCATGCGCAACCAACCTGGCAATTGCAGCGCAATGGCTGCGCAAAAAACCTTCGGCCCCACTACAAACGTGGAGACCGAAGGTTTTTTCATGCGCGCAGCGGCAAGCTGCCTCTGCGCCTCTACGCCGCTGCTACGACACGAGCTTGCCTGCCGCTTCCGTATCCGCCCGGTCCAGGATGATGAACCGGTACAGCAGATACAAGGCCGCCAGCGACAGCAGCGAGCCGATGACAAACGGCAAGCTTTGGCTGTAGCCGTAAATGCCTGCGCCCAGCAGCGGTCCGGCGATCCGGCCCAGGCTGTCCATGGACGAGCTGAGGCCGGAGGCTACCCCCTGCCCAACCTTCGTCTTCTGCGTGATCAGAGAGGTCACACAGGGCCGGATCAGCGCGTTGCCTGCGGCGAACACGCTCAAATAAATCGAGGCCGTCAGCAGGCTGCTGGAGAACAAAATCAGGACGAAGCCAAGCGCCGACAGCACGAGGCCGATGCCAATGACACGCGACTCCTGACCGTTTTTAATGAGCCGGCGGACAACGCCGCCCTGGATCAGCGCGCCAACGATGCCGCTGACGGCAAACATCAGGCCAAGCTGCGTCGGCGTAGCCCCGATGGCGTCGCGTTCAAACAGCAGCAGCGTCGCTTCCAGACCGGCCAAGGAAAAGGAGACGAAAAAGGACAGCACGTACAAATATTTCAGCGAGCCAACAAAAGCGGCCCACCGCGACTGCTTCACCTCACGCGACCGCTGTCTGCTTTCAGGTGTCAGCGATTCCTTCAGCAGCAGCAGCGCGAACACAAACATGCCCAGCGCCAGCCCCGCCGCTGTAAAAAACGGCACCCCGTACCCGAAGCCGCTGAGCAAGCCGCCTACGGCCGGTCCGAATATAAACCCGAGTCCGATCGACATCCCGACCAGGCCCATGCCCTTCGTCCGATTTTCTTCCGATGTAATATCGGCCACATAAGCGACCGCACAGGCTGTGACCGCTCCCGAGAACAGACCGCCCAAAATACGCGATACGTACATCAGCATGAGGTTATCCCCCGCCAGGCCAAACACGTAAAAGCTGAGACTGAAGCCAAGCGTGCCGATCATAATAATCGGACGTCTACCGACCCGGTCTGACAGGCTGCCCCAAAACGGCGACATCACGAAGGAAACCAGCGAATAAACCGACAGCAACATCCCGAGGTGGAAGCCGTCGGCACCGGTGCCCGCCACAACGTCCGGAAGCACCGGGATAATAATGCCGAAGCCGATAAATACGGTCATAATCAGCACCATGATGACAAGAAGCCTTTTATCCATCCCAATCACACTGCCCTTTAAGTTTTGTTAATTTGCTCTCTACAATGTAACACATCTCATTTCGCGATGGAAATAAGCGAGCTTGACGGCAGCGACGCAATGCCCGTGAGCCATCCCCAAAGCAGCCTGCTGCAAATCTTAACATTTCGAAAGCCAAAAATCGCTTGCATCCGTGTCGCTTTTTGCTATACTCGTTATGTTTGCTTGTTTTATTCATCAACTATAACTCAGCCATGAAAGGTAGGGATAACCGTGGATCAGACGAAAACTCCCCTGTTCACCGCGTTACAAGAGCATGCTGCGCGCAATCCGGTGCAGTTTCACATTCCAGGACATAAGAAGGGTGTGGGCATGGACCCCGAATTCCGGGAGTTTATCGGCGAAAACGCGCTGTCCATCGACCTGATCAATATAGCGCCGCTCGATGATCTCCATCAGCCGACCGGTGTCATCGAGCAGTCGCAGCAGCTTGCAGCCGAAGCCTTCGGCGCGGATCACACCTTTTTCTCCGTACAAGGAACAAGCGGCGCGATCATGACCATGATTTTGACCGTTTGCTCCGAGGGGGATAAAATCATCGTGCCCCGCAACGTGCATAAATCCATCATGTCGGCCATTATTTTCGCGGGAGCGAAGCCGGTGTTTCTGAAGCCGGTTCGCGATGAAAATTTGGGCATCGACCACGGCGTCACCACCTCCTCGGTCAAACGCGCTCTGGAGCGTCATCCGGACGCCAAGGCCGTGCTTGTGATCAATCCGACCTACTACGGCGTCTGCGCCAACCTGAAGGAAATTGTCGATATTGTCCACAGCTACAACATTCCGGTGCTGGTGGACGAAGCGCATGGCGTGCTCATTCATTTCAATGAAAAGCTGCCGATGTCAGCGATGCAAGCAGGCGCGGATATGGCGGCAACCAGTGTCCACAAGCTTGGCGGCTCCATGACGCAAAGCTCTGTTCTGAACATCCGGGAGGGCCGGGTTAACGTGCGTCGTGCGAAAACGATCATCAGTATGCTGACGACGACGTCCACGTCCTACATTTTGCTTGCTTCGCTGGACTGCGCCCGCCGCAACCTGGCGCTGAACGGACAAGCGATCGCTGAGCGGGCCATTGAGCTGGCGGAGTTCGCCCGGCGGGAAATCAACGCGATTCCAGGACTCTCCTGCTTCGGACGCGAGATTTTAGGCAGCGAGGCGACGTATGACTGTGACCCGACCAAGGTTAACATTCATGTGCGCCACCTCGGCATCACGGGCTACGACGCCGAAAACTGGCTTCGCGAGCACTACAACATCGAAGTAGAGCTTAGCGATATGTACAACATTTTGTGCCTGGTTACGCCTGGCGATACACGCGACAACATTGACGTACTGCTGACTGCGCTGCGGCGGCTGTCCGAGGAAAATTACACGATCCGGCCCGCCAATGAGCTGATCATCAAAATTCCGAAAATTCCGCAGCTGACACTTTCGCCTCGCGACGCGTTTTATGGCGATACCGAGCTGATCGCGTTTAAAGAGTCGGCCGACCGGATTATTGCCGAATTTATTTATGTTTACCCGCCGGGCATCCCGATTTTGCTTCCTGGCGAAGTCATTTCGCAGGATTTGATCGACTACATTACCGAGCATATCGAGGTAGGCTTGCCGGTCAAGGGACCTGAGGACCGCAGCATCGAATACGTCAAGGTCATTGTCGAGACGCCTGCTATTTTCTAGACACGCCGCCGACTGCCGACGCCTGTCCGAACAAAAGCCGTTTGCCCCATCCGGGCAAGCGGCTTTTGTGTGTTATAATCATCAGGTAGCGCATGGGCAGAGCGTAAACTGCGCCTTGCACCTGGAACGCAGACGTCTACATACTGCCTGCCAAAATACGCTGCTCCAGCCAGTCAATGACATCCGCGACTGCGTGCTCCGTATGCGGCTTGCATACATGATCAGCCGCCTCCAGCAGCAGCGGGTGCGCATTGCCGACCGCTACGCCGGCCCCGGCGCGCCGGATCATCTCCAGATCGTTCAGATGGTCGCCCATCGCGACGCATTTGCCGATCTCCATCCCGAGACGAAGCAGCAGCTGCTCCAGCGCGTCCCCTTTTGTAGCGCCCTGAGGCAGCATCTCGAAGTACCGGTCATCGGAGCGTACCCATTCGATGCCTTGCCCGGCAGTCAGCCGCACCATCCCCTCGCAAGCAAGGTCCAGACGCTCCGGCTCCCAAGCGAACAAAATTTTCAACCAGCTGGCCGGAACCTCCTCCACCGTCTCTACCGCCTGCAGCGGGAAATGCTCGATCTGGCGATGCCGCTCCGTCAAGTCGTTGTCTCGGATCGTATACGGGTAAGGCTCCCCCTGGACATAAATTTCCACGCCAATTTCCGGGTAAGCGTCCATCACCCGATGCAGCGCCTCTATGCTCGTCTGCGGCAGCACCGTCTCATGAATCGGCCGCTCTGCTGCATAGTCGTAAATAACAGCTCCGTTGTACAAGATGGCTGGCGCATTCACCGGCAGTTGACGTACGAACTGCCCGGCCGGGCCAACGATCCGCCCTGTCGCAATCGTAAACCGTCCGCCTTCGCGGACAAACCGCTCAATAGCGGCCAAATTTTCCGGGCTGATTTCCTTCTCCTTATTCAGCAGCGTTCCATCCATATCCGTCACTAGCACATACCCGTCAAAAGTCAGCTTTGCGTCTCTCTCCATTTGTCCATCCTTCTCTCTCTCCGGCAAGCTCCGAATGCGCTTGCAAGTGTTGTATTTGTGAAGTCATAGTGCTATGATGTTCATGATGCAAGCACAGGAACAACGTTCCAGTCCGTAAATAGGCAGGTGTATGGGTCATGGCGCAAAGCGCATATATCAAACTCGTTGAAGGCTCGGCCTTCTCCTCCTTAAGCTTGGACGAGCTACGGCAGCAATTGGAGCATTACCGTGAACAGCTCGCGAAAACCGGTACCCAGCTAGGCTGGGAGTATGACGACGCCGGATTTCCTTACACCATCGAGACCAAACCCGAAGCGGAAGGCAAGTGGTTTTACCTGAAAGGCACCAGCCCGCTGTACAAATACATCGTGATGGGCGTCGGCTCCGAGACGGTGAACGACAAAGAACGGCATTTCATTCAGCTCGTCTTGCCGGACGACAGCACACACGGCGACAAGTCCAAAGGGAACGAGTTCAGCAAGTACCTGGGCAAGCTCTGGAAAGCGGAGCTCCATTTGTTTAACGGCCGCATCATGTACTTCAATCCACGCAAATAAAATGAAACGATCGGCCGCATCTGAAAAACCCTTCTTGCCCGCAGCAAGAAGGGTTTTATCGTGACAGGCTTATTGCTCCTGTTCCTGCTCTTCAATGATCTCATTGTAGATCGCAACAACGCGATCCCATTCTTGCTCGTCTTCGATGCTGGCCAGAAAAGCTTCGCCATCCTCTTCTTCGATGCGGAATATGACACCGTCAGCTTCCATATCATTACGATCGAGAAGCACGGCATAAGCGCGTTCGCTAGCTTCAAACGTGTACACCATCACCATCTCATGTTCCACACCGTCTTGATCCGTCACGATAAAAATTTCTTCCTCGTGATCATGATCGCAGGAAGCGTCATGAATGTGATCGCTCATGGAAAACCCTCTTTTCATCTTATAAAGTAATTACTCCATCGTATCGTACCATGCATCCCGATTCCAAGTCAATGAATCAGACCGACGCGCTTCATGCATCAGTCTGACAAAATAGACTTCTCGGAAACGACGACATAATCGCTGTCCGCCGTTGGCTTGATCGCGAAGCGCACCTTATAAGCGCCGGATTCGTTGAAGGTCACGCCGTTAAACGGCCATGTGTACCAGAAGCTGCTTTTGGACCCGTCCACAATTTCTTCCTTGGCGTCGACCTGGGCGCCGCTTGGCGATATGATCGCAATGCGGAAGGAGTACATCGACGTCTTCAACTCATCAACTTGCGCGAACACGGCAAAATTGAGCTGATCCCCTTTTTTCACTCCGCCAAACGGCTTCTGGATCGAATAATCAGCGCCTACCGATTTCGCCACCACCATATGGACATTCGGCTTATACACCGAGACCGTTTTGCTGCTGTTATCCCATTTGACAATAGATTGCAGCGTTTCAGACAATATACGGGCAGGCACTACAGCGCTCCCCTTGACAAGAAAACCGGGCACCTCATCCGAGCCAAAAGCTCTCTCCTGGTCATTGACAAGAAGTCTTACTTTCGCAAAGCCTTCAAAATCACCCAAAGCGGAGCTGGCCAGAGCGCCGGTTGTACCAAATAAGGAAAGCGAGAGCATTATCGTCAGCAATCGCGGTACTTTCATTTGCAAGCAACCTCCATCATCTTTTCGCGTTTGCTAAATTATACTCGGGCCCCGTCCAAGAGTTGCGGAGGTTTTGCAAACTTATCAAATTTTTTCGCCGCGCTTTACCCATATATTGTGTGTGTAAGCGCTTCTATTTTACTGAAATACAAAATATGGAGATGATACGCTGCGCTTGTCGAATTTTACCCACTTATAGCGCCTTGGAGCGCATTTTAAATTTTTTAACCAAAATGTGACATTCCCCGCTTGAATCAACGTGCGTTGCCATGATAGATTATTAAGGTATCGCCAAACGCTGAGTGGGGGTAAGCTTGTGAGCCTGCAACTTCAAATGATCGGCACAGGAAGCGCATTCGCTAAATCCTTCTATAATAATAATGCTTTGCTTCGTCTTAACGGCTTCACCCTGTTAATAGATTGCGGCTTTACAGCCTCGCGCGCCCTGCTGGAGCTTGGGCTGCCGATCGACGCGATCGACGGCATTTTAATCACACATATTCATGCTGACCATGTAGGCGGGCTTGAGGAATTTGCTTTTCAGAATATGTATAATTTCAAACGGCGCATTCCGCTGTTCCTGCCGCATACGTTTGCCCGCGAGCTTTGGGAGCATTCCTTGCGCGGCGGCCTTGAAAACAACGCGGAGGGCATTTCCGAGCTGAGCGATTATTTCGAGGTCATCTTGATCGGCGAGCAGTCGCCTGTCTGTGTGCATCCTGACCTGACGATCCGCTTGCTGCCCAGCGTTCATATTCAAGGGAAATCCAGTTATTCGCTGCTGTTAAACGATTTCGTTTTCTACAGCTCTGATTCCGTGTTCAACCGGGACTTGCTGTTGAAGCTGCATGCGGACGGCTGTAGACATTTCCTGCATGACTGCCAGCTGCAGTCTCCCGGCTTCGTCCATGCAAGTCTGGACGAGCTGCTGACGCTACCCCGAGAGCTGCAGGAGCAGACGCTGCTGATGCATTATTCCGACCGTATGCCGGATTACATCGGACAGACGGGGTCGATGTCCTTTATCGAGCAAGGCCGGCTCTACACGTTGGCCGCCGAACCGGCTCGCTCTTCCTCCAGCATCAACGACTAGCGGATAAAATCAGGCTGAATCGCACATCCTAGCTCTAGTAAGGAGGCGATCAAGAAGATGAGTCAACCGCAAGATCATGTTATAGCCGTGCGCAAAAACGGCGATGGCGACATTGTTGAGCTTAAATTATCGTCAGGGCTTGTCGTCGATTATATCGAAGCCCAGCAGCTCGCCAAAAACGGACAAATCGCGGGAGTGAATGTGTTCCGCGGACGAGACGGGGATGAGCACCTCCGTTCCAATGCAGACGGCAATCCGGCCAATAATCTGGATAATTTGCCTGGCTTCTAGCATTTTCAGGCAAAGATGAACCGAAGACACCCTGGCTGAACGTTCAATAGCCGGGGTTATTTGGCGTCATGACAACCCAAATTATTGAAAATTATTAAATTTCATCTATTCGGCCGGCACACAAGCAGGATTTCATCGCGCAGCACAGAATTTCATTACCATATGAATAAAATTTTCAAGGCAATAGGAGTTGTAGTTCTGTCATGAAAGGTCCCTTTATCTTCCTGATTTACTCTGCTCTTGTCTGCATTTGGTCCATGCTGCATCAAAAATCGCTTCATGCTTGGCTGCTAATCGCCGTTGCGTTGCTGTACATGGCAAGCTTGTTTCTGCCGCGTTCCCTTCGTTCCCAGCTTGTTCAACTTACCCTGCTCGCATTTTTTCATGCCGTAAGCGCTTCCTCCTGGTGCTTGCCTTTGTATTTGCTCCATATGATCCAAATTAGCCGGGGCCATTCCAGGCTGGCAGCATCCGTCATCTGGAATGTTTGCCTGTCGTTGACCTATATGGCTGTTTCCTTCAGCTACTTGCCCTTCGACCTGTCCTCACTGGGAAACACGCTGTTCGGTGCGCTTAGCTGCTTTACGCTGTCGCTGCTGTTCGGCAAGCTGATCAAGGACATGGAGCGGCAGCAGCTGTTGCTTGTAAACGAAAAAAAACATCTCAGCACCCATGATCCGCTCACCGGGCTGTATAATTTTCAGGAGTTTCATCGGCAAATGGAGCTGATTGTCACGCAACGTCAGCCGGTGCTGCTTGTATTGGCCGACTGTAAAGATTTGAAATCGTTAAATACGGCCAATGGCTTCCAGGGCGGCAATGATATGCTGAAGCAATCGGCCCAGCTTCTGCGTATTATGTTTCCAGAGAGCATCCTGATCAGCCGGTACGGCGGAGACGAATTTGCCATTGTGATCGAGTTTCAGGATAACAAGCAAGCAACTAGCACGATTACCCAACTGCTGGCTTCCGAATTTCCTAAGCTTACCGGCATCGAAATCAATTATGGCATCGCCTGCTTCCCCCATGATGGACGAACCAAGGACGATTTGATGTCTACAGCTGAACATCGGTTGTATACGATGAAACGGGATAGCTGGCTAAAGCGCGAGGAGCATATGCTGCGCAGCGAGAAGCTTCGTGTAGTCGGAGAGCTGGCCTCCGGCATGGCACATGAAATCCGCAATCCGCTGACGACCGTGAAGGGCTTCCTGCAAATATCGAAGTCGGGGAATTATAACATTGAACCGTGGTACGAGCTGATTATGGATGAAATTAACCGGATGAGCATGCTGACAGCCGAGTTTCTGCAATTTTCCAAACCGCACATGACCCAATACCGGGTGCAGTCTATCCATAGCTGCATTCAACGTGTCATTTCCTTGCTTGAATCGGAAACAACACGGCTTGGACATCATATTTATTTTGTCCCTTACGAAGAAGATGTTTTAATTCGAATGGATCAAGACAAGATGCTGCAGCTGCTGTTGAACCTATCCAAAAATGCGCTGGAGGCGATGCCTGAGCAAGGCGCCATTCATATCCGGGTTTATGTCCAAAACGACAAGGCTGTGCTGGAAATCGCGGACACAGGCGCCGGGATATCCGAGACCGACCTTGAGAAAATTTTCATCCCGTTTTATACGACAAAAGCTTCAGGCACCGGCCTCGGACTTTCCATTTGCCATAAAATTGTGCAGGATCACGAAGGGCTGATGGAGGTCGAAAGCTTTGTCGGCACGGGTACGACCTTCACCATTACATTGCCTGTCGTTCGACTGCAGGACCAGCCGGAGCCAATCATCGCGGGAGAAAGCGCCCGGACCAGCCTGTAAGCCGCCAGGCTGCCGGCTCCGTCACGTAGCTGAGCCAGCCGATCGTCAAGCCGAGCAAAGCGCCGCCCAGCACCTCGACCGGCATATGGCCGAGCCGCTCCTCCAGCAGCTTTCCCCGGCTTGCATGGCGATGCTCAGGATGGTCGCGGACCAGCTCGCTGACGGTCGCTTCCAGTTCATTCACCTCGCTGGCAATTTGTCCGGCATGGTAGCGAATTCCCATCGCATCATACATCACGATTAAGCCAAGCAGCGATGCGATAGCAAACGTATCGGAGCGAAAGCCGTGCTTCAGCCCGATATAGGAGGCCAGTGACACGACGCCAGCCGCGTGCGAGCTGGGCATGCCTCCTGTCGCCGTCAAATCCGGCAAGCCGACCTCATCGCGCTTCTCCAGCTTCGCTGCAATCTTCAATAATTGAGCCGCTCCAATACTGGTCAGGGACGTCCATAACGCCCGGTTCATACGCATCACCTCATGCTTAGCATCAACCGGGCTTATCCAATCTATTCGAGCCATAGCTCCTTGCCCCGCTGCCAATAATTATGAAGCGGAGCCTGAATGGACGGGCATAACTGAAGCGCTTGCTCATAATGAGCTTCTGACTTGATTCGCAGTGAGAAGGCACCATTTTCCGCATGCATATCCGGTCCCTTCATCCGCTCCACCGGCACGATCTGGTACGCGATGCGCTCCAGGAAAACGTCCCAGCGCTGCTCAAATGGACTGGACTCAACGATCTCGCCGAGTCTGTCTATGCAGGATTGCCGATAAATGCCGTGCAGCGGGAACGGCGACTTTCGAACCTCGGGCATTGCGGCGTCCTCCTGAAACAACAGCACATGCTCCCATAGCAGCCGCGCCGCCTCTGCGGATACAAAAGGCATTGCATTGCCCGTCACCCACAAATAAGCGTGCCGTGACAAGGCCAGCGCGGCATGCAAGCCGCCAAGCGGTCCACGGTTCGGAAAAAAATCGGTAATAATCCGTACCGTACGCGGAACATGCTCCAGATAAAGCCGCGGCTCCTCCGTTACAATAATGATCTCTCCGCACAGCTTGCCCATTTCCCCAATCTGGCGTTCCAGCACCGTCTCTGAGGCGAGCGGCAACAAATCCGCGGAAGTACCGCGAATCGTCCGTTTCGTGCCTCCCGCCAAAATAACTCCGGTCAGCATCCGTACTCACTTCCTCCGTCAAAGGTGAACTCTAGCCCCAACTATACACCTTCCTGCCACATTTGCATGTTAGTTAGATCACACTTGCCGGCCGTTCAACGCCGCTTGTGATTTGCATCACATCGCATGACGCTCTGATCCGGTATGGTAGAAGGAACAAATCACAGACAAAGACTCGCAAATCGGGCAGGAGGAACCAATCATGCGACATAGCGAGCAGCCTGAGCTGCATGTTTCCAATACAGAATGCTTCTCGGAAACGAATTTGCTCAAAATTCAGGATATCATGTACGAGTTGAAAGCCGAAGCAGGGAGCCATTTGTTCTGGGAGGGCGATCCGGCCGATCGGCTCTATTTCTTGAAGCAGGGCCGGATTCGGATGACAAAAAGCAATGATGAGGGTAAAAATTACATTTTATATATTTATAACAAAGGCGATTTGTTCGGTCAGGTCGATCCGTTTCAAAATTCGGTAAACAGCTTCAATGCCGAGGTGACCGAGGACAGCACGATCGGTGTCATTCAACAGAAGGACCTTGAGGTGCTGCTGTGGCAGCATGGCGATCTGGCTGTTGAATTTATGAAATGGATGGGCTTGATGCACCGGATGACCCAGACGAAATTCCGCGATTTGATGATGTTCGGCAAGCCGGGCGCGCTCTGCTCCACCCTGATCCGGCTCTGCCACACATATGGCAAGGAGCAGCAGGGCGAAATTTTAATTACAAAAAAATTCACTAACAGCGAGCTGGCCGACATGATCGGCGCAACCCGCGAAAGCGTGAACCGCATGCTGGCGGATCTGAAAAAATCCGGCATTTTGTCGATGCATAACAACCTCATTCTGATTCACAAGCTGGAGGAGCTGCGTACGATCTGCCAATGTGAAAACTGCCCGAAGGACATGTGCCGTATTTAGAAGCGAGTCAGCATCGAGATCGGAAAGCTTGCCTCCGGATCATCCCCCAGCCGTCCCCAGGCCATGATACCGTTCAAATATTCGACCTCGAATGGAAGCTGAACGCCATCAACCTTATACAAGCCTGGCCCGAACTCAGCAGGGTCGAGCAAATAAGCTTGCGCCGTATACAGCTTACGCTCGGCCACTGCCCGCTGGCTGGCAAATCCGGCCTGCTCCAGCTCCGCGCGCGCTTGACGAACCTCCTGCTCCAGCTCTGCTTTGTTCATGACGCCATACCGTTTCTTCATGTGAACCCGTCCCCTTCTGCTATGCCGTATTTTTGCCCAATCCGATCCATCTAAAGTCCTGCCGAAAGTCTAGTATAAACCACATAGCTAGTGTCGAATTGCCGTTTTTTTACGCGCTAGATATGTCACCTTATGTAACATTTTTTTGGTCGAAATTAACAGAGAAGAGTGCTATACTTGACTTATCCGATTCATTATAAGGAGGTATATCCACAATGACTACGGAACTTCTCTTTCAGAACAAGAAAATACCTGTCAGCTTCATCTCCAGCGATCAGAAAGCGATTCCCCAGTTAATTAACGTGCTTGAACGAAACTCTTCCTTGACTACCGCAGCCGTTCCGTCCGAACTTCAAGTGATCGACCGCATCGAAATTATTGGCAACAACGCCGTCTTGCATAGCAAGGATACCGACATCTGCATCGAGCTTCCGCTTTACTAGGCCTGAATTCCTGAATTGTTAAGTGAAAATAAGGACAAAGATTGCTATCAGCGCGTAAGTAGGCTATAGTTAGTCATGTACTAATATTTTCCTAACAATTACGGATGCGAGGTTTGTTCGATGAGCCAGCAAACTAATAAACGAAGCTTTTTCCGACTTCACTTGCCCCAATTGCTAGGTGCCGAGCTTAAAATTATCGGTACGGATTGGGTAGACACAACTGTCAAACTGCATAAAGCCGCCATTATCGACCTGAGTGCGGGAGGCGCACGTTTTTATACGCAAGCTCCACTTCCGGAGCAGCTCGGATTACTTGCTGAGCTCAAATTCAATTGCCTGGGCAAGGAGCTGCGGCCGTATGGCGTCATCGTTCGCGCTTGCCAACCGGAACCGGGCCACTTCGAGTACAGCCTGCAATTTTCGCTGGATGATATCGACACTTCGGAGCTGGCCGGCACGCTTAACCAATTTGCAATTCGTTTGCGCAAGGTGACGCCGATGCCTAGCTGCAGCTTCCTGACGGCAGAGGAAGAGATGGACTTCCGCCCGCTCTCAGCGTGCCTTGCCTGATAACCCGACACTAAGATAACGTTTTCCCGAATCCGCTTGCCCGATCCAGCTTCTGAACTGCTGCTGATCGGGCTTTATTTTGTCATACAAGTCCTTTAATCCGACAACCGCAGCCTCCATCCCGTATTTGCCAAATACCTCGAATAAAAAGCGGGTCCGTTCTTCATCCGTCTTGTGTTCATAAAGCTCATCCGCAATCCAGCCGTGTTCTTCATTCAGCACAATCATATCCGTCCACACCGTAATCCGGCCATCCGGCTTCAGCAAGGACAACAGCAGCTTATTGTAGTTGCCTATCAGCGCATTGCGCAAATAAACCAGCGCATCGAGGATGTTGCGAACCTCTCCTTCGGTGAACCGGGACATGTGCGGATGAAATTGCAAAAGCGCATCCGGATAAAACAAAGGCGTATGCACCCCGGAGGACATAACGAACGAAAACGTCTTTTTCAAATGCGGCACCGCTTCATAGCGCTTGACCTGGAATACCGCATCCCGGATAAAAGCCGCAAGCTCCGCAGCCGACGCCTCACGCAGCAGCAGTTCCTCGAACTCTTCATAAAACGACAGCTGATCGAGGCACGTATAATCCACGCGTGTAAGCGAACGCAAGCGCTGCTGGGCAATACCTCCTACCGATTCCAGCCATTCTTCCAGCATATTGTCTTCGGTATCCAATACGGTCACCTGCTGGAAATGCTTGGCCAGCTCCGGCAAATCGACATCCCCATGATTGCCTGCTCCCAGTACAACCGCTTTCTCCGGCTGCGGCAGCAGCGCAAGCGAATCATGCACAAGCCTCCGCACATGATACCGATGAGTTCCGAATTCATGCTCTCCCCAATCCAGCTCCTCCTCCGGCTGCGGCATCAGCTCCTGCGCCTCTGGCTGCGTCGACAGCTGCGGCTGGGACTGCTGGAATTTCCATTGCCAATCCTTCATCACAAGTCCTCCATCCCATCATCCATATAAGTTCTGGAGCTATTATAGCATACCGGGCAGCATGAAACCTACGGCGCACTGCAAGCCGTTCATTGCGAATATTTCTTTATTGAAACATAACACGATACGGAACCGTATGATAAATGAAGGAGCTGATGACCATGCTTTTCTTTTATTTTGCCTTTATGGCAATCGCGGTTTTAAATATTATATTTCCCAAGTTTGGCTGGTATCTCCGATATGGCTGGATGGTCAAGGGAGAATCGGAGCCCAGCGACGCATTTATATGGATGAGCCGGATCAGCAGCATCATTGTGCTCGTTGTTTTTCTGGTTACGTTGGCTGGAGGGTTTTTGGGGTGAGTGCGGCAGAGCCGGGGCACTACGATGAACATGGAAATCACATGGATTATGAGCACCCACATTGGGGGGGCTTCACGGTCACCATTCCTAAAGCATACTAACAAGGACCGCTCACACTGTGATATGCTTCCCTTTAAGTAGACAGGTTTAATAAATAAACCGACTACTTGGAGGGGAGTCTTCCATTTGAAGAAAATGGATGAATATATAGGAAAAACATGATTACCTTTGTGACTGAGTCATCCGGGCTTTCTATCCTATTCCGATGAGCAATTTTCGCTGCCCCTCTCTGCGCTAGTCAATTTGATTGTCTCCTGTCCCATAGGGACATTATCTCAGAACAGTTATGGAATGACATTATCACAGAACAACGACAAAATGATTGTAATGTATTGACAAGGTATAGCTTTCTTGTTATTATATGAAATACATTAATACTTATCTTGACTTGTTAGCTCAGCTGGGAGAGCACCATCTTGACAGGGTGGGGGTCAGTGGTTCGAGCCCACTACAGGTCATACAGAAAAAACCTTGAGGAATCAAGGGTTTTTCTTTTTTTAGAGGTTTCTTTCAGCTCAAATACAAGCTGCGTTCAGTCCCGTGGTCAAGAATTGGTCAAGATTGCTTTTTCAGCATATAAAAGGTCATTTTCTGCTCATACGCATCCAATAAAGAAGCTTACTCCTAATGCTGAGTGAGCTTCTTTATAATTTTCTTTTAAAATCGCGAATATAAGAGTCCGTTTCAATCGATTTGATGGAGAGCATTTCCAAGATACGATCTTGCCTTTCTTGGCCTTCAATCAGTTCTTTGAAGTTTTCTTTGATCTGTTGAATGTTTCTTTCCACGCTTTCTGATTTTTCTTCTAATGATCTTACGCGGCCGTTCATTTCTCCTACCAGCTTAATTAAAGTTCCGAGCATTTCTTCCATCCGATTCAATTGATTGTTTTCCATAGAATCACAACCTTTACTTTGATAATTAATTATACCACATCGTTATGGACAAACATACCTCATCTACCGAATAGCAGCTTACCGAAATTACTCGCTGTTTCCTTCTGCATGCTGGAAAGCAAATAACTATAAGTATCGAGAGCCAGTCTTACTGTAGCATGGCCCAGCCGTTCGGAAACAATCTTGGGATTGTCACCTTGAAGTAGAAGTAAGGTAGCGAGTATGTCTCATGGAATGGAATTTGATTTTCTTAACTCCGGCTAAATACACGACGTATATTGCTCTTGTTCGTTGGTGTCCCATTTACTGTACAAACCACTCCTGGCTCTGCTTCCCTTTTTTCTTTATCAATAATTCGTTTATGTTTGGCTAAGCGATTAATCGTTTCTTCCGGCAAATTAATGGATCGGGTGCCAGCTCTTGTTTTTGTATAAGGCAACAACCCTTTTCCGTCACTGCTGAGAGATTGAGTAATTCTGATACAATGATTCACGAAATTGACGTAATCAAATAATTCTAATTCTAGCTGATGAAGGCTCTGGAAGGTCATCTGCTTCACAAACTCTGTTTTCATAATCTTATAGGTAGCTTCAGCCACAGCGTTGTCGTACGGACAGCTTTTCATACTTAGTGATCGACCGATTTCAAACGTCTCCAGGAGCTCGTCCATCTTCTGATTTTTGAACTCGCTACCACAGTCGGTATGAAACCACTGAATCTGTTGTAGATCACTCTTAACGGTCGCGAAGGCACGAGTAAATAGAGCAGCGTCCTTGTTCGGACCTGCACTCTGGTCAATGATTTCTCGATTAAACAGAGCCACCAGCACACAAATGTAATGCCATCGGTTCTGGACTTTCACATACGTCAAATCACTGACGACGAAGCGTTTAGCTTCCGTTTGATCAAACTCTCTCTTCAGAACATTGGCCGTCGTCGCTTCGTTACAGGACGATTTCTGGGGCTTATATTGTGCCACCGTGTAAGTGGAAACGAGCCCTTTCTCTTTCATGATGCGGCTAATGCGGCGTCTAGAGACGATGAATCCGCGCTCGTGAAGCTTCGCTTTAATCTTGCGTGTGCCGTAGGCTTTTCGATTCTTGAAAAGATATCCATAATAGCTTCCGTGACTTCATCTTCAGCGGCTCGTTCTTGGCCTTCGTAATAAAATGTACTTCTCGAGATTTGCAGGACGAAAGCACATTGCTGATACCGAGTATTATCACGTTTTTTTTGGATGATAGCTACTTTCGTCCCATGATCAGCGCGGCTTGCTTTAAACTATCCATCTCCATCTTCAGACGCTGATTCTCTTTTCGTAAAGCAATCAGCTCCTCTTCTTCTGACGAGCGATTGTCCTTCTCCTTGAAGGAGCCCGTTGTCTGAGCTTGGCTGATCCAGCGGTCTAAAGCAGAAGCTGTGAGGTCATATTCCTCCACAATCGCTGCTCTGGTCTTGCCATTTTTATAGAGCTGCACCATCTGCTTTTTGAATTCGGTTGTAAACGTGCGTCTTTGCTTTTTAGGCATTGTAGAGATCCGCTCCTTAGCATGATAGGTTTATTCTACAAGCCCTTATTTTTTTCTGTCCAACTTAGTGTAGACGATCCAGTATCCACCTTTCGAGATAAACTGCTTTCGTTGTCTTTTCACATACACGTTAGAAAATCATTCCCCCAAGTTCTTTAGCTCCTCCCCCTACAAGCCTGTAACAATATGCAAAAATTGATCTAAAAAGGCATCTAACACTGCCGCCAACATAAAACCACCTCCAAAGTTGTCCCTACATCTTATGATGTAGCAGGACTCCTTTGAAGGTGGTTTAATTTGTCTGACGTGAGGACGTCAGTCCCCTGGGAGCGGACGTTCCTTCTTATTCTCGTTCAATTCAGTTCATAAACTTCAAGGTTTGCAGCGTGCGCTTCAGCATGACTGCAGCTTGTGCGCGTGTTGCATGGTCTTGTGCTGCGAATGTCGAATCGGAGGTGCCTTGGATGATTCCCGCAGCCAAGGCTTGAGCCGCAGCATCCTTAGACCAGCTTGAGATACCTGCATGATCTGCAAATTTCTCCAGCGATTGCGCATTCGCTTGAATCTCTTTGCCGCCAAGCTTCAGCGCCCGGACGATCATCGTCACCATCTGCTCGCGGGTGATGTTAGCGTTCGGCTGGAAGCTGCCATCCTCAAATCCGCTGATCAGATTTGCTTTCTGAGCCGCTCCCACGGCTCCAGAGAACCAGTCGGCGACAGCCACATCGCTGAATCCGGACGCCTTCACTTCATCCAGACCCAATGCCCGAACCAGCAGTGCCGCAAATTCCGCGCGGGTAATTTGTTGATTCGGCGCAAACTGCGAGGCCGATACGCCGTTGACAATCAATTTGCTGGCTAGCGTCTCGACATCGGTTTTCGCCCAGTGACCAGCAAGATCGGCGAAAGTCTTCGGATTGTCGATAACGGTGTAGATGCTGTTGCCTTGACGCAGAAGCGTGGCTTCATTGCCATTGAACACCGTCGGTACCGGTGTATAGTCTTGCGTATCAGGGTTGTACAGCACCCCTGCAGCCGTCTGAGGATTAACAGCGTTAGGCAGCGTGAATGAACGGCCGACATAGGTGCTGAATTGGCTGATTTCTTGTTTCATGCCGTTGCTTGCTTCGATCGTAAGGCTGAATTCGATCGGCGCTGTGAGAATTTTTGCTCCCAGCCTGGACGCCGCGTTATTTACCCCTTCAGCCGCATCCCCTTGCACCTTCTCCATCTTCACACTGATCTTGATGTCTTTTTCCGAGACACCCATTTGCGCAGCGAATGCCGGGACATTGATCAGATTCGCAGGCAGGTTGTACGTGCCGTTTTCAGATTCGATCTGCAAGATGGCTTCGCCGGTTTTGCCGGACAAGGCCTGCAATACATCGGCTGTAAATTCGGCTTTCACCACTTGGCCGGCTGCTTTGACTACGACTTTGAATACTTTTTCATCAGCTGCGGCCTGTGCCAGCAGGTCGGATACCTTGGCTGCATCAATCACCGCAGTAACCACGCCGTCCTTCACTTCTTCCTTCACCACTTCGCCAATACTGCCATTGGCTTCGCCGCTGCTGCCCGAAGCAGAACCGGCAGAGCCTCCGCCCGAACTGTCGTCCCGGTTGTCGCGGTCCGTCTTGACCGCCACGCTAGGTCCGTCCACACTCAGGTTTCCGGCAGCATCAACAGCTTGAACCTTGAAGGTATAGCCCGTATCTGCCTTCAAGCCGGTTACACGGTACTCGGTCACGTTGCCTACAGAAGCAAGCTCTGTGTATGTCGCACCGGTTACGGTGTAGATGTTGTAGCCGGTCACCCCAACGTTGTCGGTTGCGCCGGACCAGGTCAAGGTCAATCCGGTTTGCGCTACCTGGGAAGCGGTCAGACGGCCTGACACCCACACTGGAGCCTGCACGTCTTTATCCTCCACAGCAAGATTGTTATAAACCGCTTTTTGCCACTGCACCGACGACATGGAAATCGCGCCCGCTCCTGCGTAAGGCAATACCGAGGAGGCTAATGACCTGGCATCATACACGTTATAGCTGTACGGTAGTGCAGTCTTAAACCCATTTACATTTAAAACAAGTCCCGCATAGGTACTATCGGTTACCGTTAATTCGGTTTCGGTGCCGCCCAACTCGTATACGGAATTCAAGGCCCCGATATATCCCGCAGGACTTGAACCATTTCCGCTCAACAACGGTTTGATAATGCCGCTGATGCTGGAGTTCTCCACCAGAACCGAAGCGCCTTGTGTGGAAATCGCGCCGTTGCTTACTACTTTCAACGCTGCATCTTCATCGGTTAACGCATGTTTAAGGTTGTACAGCTCCGTCGCATCCATCATGGTGTTGTAAACGTGAGCATAACCTTTACGAACCCTTGGCATCCGGTCCATCGAATTTTTATAGTAGTTGTTGGCAAGTGTGATTCGCAAATTCGATGTGTTTTCTTCGGAATCCGAAGCTCCGATCAAGTGCGTCTTCTTTTGAGCAGCCGAGTACTGGCGGAGCTGTTCCTTACTCATGCCATGTGTGGTCATCAGCTCTTGGTAGTACGAATACTGCTCCGGGTTGGCCTCCAGAAGCGCCATCATCTCATCAAAGAAGGAGCCTTCACTTCCCGGCAAAAATTTGCTCCACGAAATGGTGACATCCGAAGTAGCAGCGCTTCCCGCCTTTTTTACATCAACGATTCCGTCATAAGCCTTATAGAAGGTATTGTGATCAATCCAAATGCCAGTGCTTCCTTCTTGAATGGTGATATAATCCCAGTCATTCCGGTCGTAATCGCCACGGGTTGCTTCATCCCACTCCCAAAGCTCATCGAACACCAGATTTCGAATGATGATATTGCTCGAATTGCGGATATCCATCGTGACATGGGTCAGCTTCGCGCCATTTTTAGAGAAAATCGTCAAATTGCTCATTCCGAAAAGCTGCAGTGTAGACACACCGGTTTGGAGCAGCGTCGGGTGCAATAACGGCTGATTAGTGGCCGGCTTGATGATACTGCTATACTTCGTCATTGCATCGCCAATCTCTTTAGAGCCCAAAGCAAGATCATCCGTAAGCTCGATGACACTCGCTTTTCCACTCGACTTCGCGTCTGCGAGCGCCTTTAAGAATTGCTCAGCCGTGGACACTTTGGAATACCGGTTAGACGTTTCCTGAAGCAATCCGCCTCCCGTAACCCCTCTGGCAGCCGCATAGCCTTCAAGCGCATATTTGCGCAATTCTCGATCCTTAGTCGAATCGGGGTCGGCCGGTGAAGTTGGGTCTGTCGGGTCCGGATTTGGAGTACCCCCGGTTGTCACTTCAACACCGTCAACGACTAGCTTGATGTCGCTGAAGGTAACATCTGCATTTCTTGCTACAAACATGCCTACATAAACGTAATCCGGATCAATACTTGTGAGCTTAAAATCAAATCCTCCCGTAATCGCTGCTTCATTACCAAATTTAGCCGCGTAGCCGTCCGAATTGCCTTCAAGGCGAAGATCAACCGTATCTCCCGCCGCAAGCGGGTTTACAGCCGTTCCCCCTTGGGTAAGTACTCCACTCTTTCTGGCGAAGCTGTTCCAGTAGCCTCCTGTCGCTGCTTTGGTAAGCTTTAAAGGAGCTGCTGCAACATAATCGCCCATCGTAGTGTTGATATAAGAATCAATAAGCACTTCATCCCTGGCCATCAAGCCAAAGGATACTTGATCATTCAAACTAAAGCCATTAATCTTCGCTTTCGCTGTTAACGTAAATGAGCTGTTTGCAGGAACTTTATAATAGTACATGGCCAATCCATCCGCGCCACTGGCTATTTTCCCTTTATTATTTGCTACTGCAATATGCATGTTTCCATTGCTGTCTGTTTCGAGCGTTTGATTTGCAGTGCTTGGAGCACCGCCAAGATCACCGAATACAGTCCCCTTCCAAATCCCATGGTCGGCCCATAAAGCGCTTTGCGGCAATTCACCCGCATGTGGCACTTCTGTGTAATCAGGATTTGAAGCTAACGTATTGGCTTTTGTCGGCGCTGCAGCATCAATCACATGCTCTGCGAGTCCGCTAACGCCTAATTGTTTAATTGCTTTTGCTACAAGATAGGCATTATACTTTCCGCCCCAGATATTGGTATGCGTATTGTCGACACTGGTCGGCTTTGATGAGGTCCAGGCATGCAGATACAGTGTTTCTGCCGAACCAAGCTGATCATAAAGAGCTTTTGTTAAAGACGTCATATCAACTACCGGCACCTGAAGTGCTGTTCCCAAATCTCGGACGGCTTGTGGATAATCCCCGCCTGCAAAACCTCCGGAAGTGGCTGTAAGATGAAGCTGGGAATTGCTCCATACGCCTGAATCCGTTCTTCTAACGACAGGAGTGGAAAGAATGACTTGAACTCCTGCAGCTTGCGCCGGTTTAATATAATTTTCATACAAGGAATGAGCAAATGAACCTGGGTCCCGATAGGTTCCATTCGGATTGGTATATCTTTCCGCTTCCGCCTTCTCATCATTATGTCCGAACCCTACAAGCAAATAATCTCCGCTTTTCATTCCGCTCAGCAATGTCTGATACTGCGGCTCAACGATATAGCTTTTTGAGCTTCTTCCCGACAAGGCCAGATTTTGCAGGTTGAATGAGCCATCGAGATAGTTTCCAAGCTGAGTGCCCCAGCCATACCTTGGATAATAGTAATTATCCGTGAAAGAGCTTACGGTCGAATCCCCAACAATCCAAATGGTTGAAGCAGGCGCCGTTTTTGCGGTTATTGTCACCTTCATTGTAACTCCTGCAGCAAAGCCCTCTACGGTTCCGTGAACTTCTACGGTTCCGACTGTTGTAGTGTCGACCGCATCCCAGACTACTTCGATCTCCTTTTCACTTCCATCACTGTATACCGCTTTGACCGTTTGCGGAAGTGCAGCTGTGCCGCCTTGCGTTACGGTTCGAGCTGCGGGTTGTACGACTGAAGTGATTACAGGCTGTTCCGTTGCAGCAGAAAGGCTGTCAATAAGCGCCTGCGTCTCATCCGTCCAATAACGATCCAGCCGACTTGTATAAACACCGCTTGCATCTGCGGCATATACACTTACTTGACTGCGTGAGTCCACTTCAAATTGTACGTGGCTCTTGCCGTCTACACCGCCTACTCTTACAGGTGGAATAACGTAGCTAGAGATGTTATATTCAAGACCTTTTACTTCCTTGGCCATTAAACCGCCGTTATACAAACCTCCAATTTTATTATTGTGCGTTGAATCTGCAGGAACCATAATTGCTTTTGCGAAAGAAGAGCTTCCATTACTGGCCGCCGGGTCATGCTGATATGCTTTTTCAAAGGAAGCTTTTGTTGCCTCAAACAGTTCAATTACTTTAACACCCTGCTCCTTACCTAACTGTTCAACTGCTCTTACATAAGCGTCATTGGAGGTTGTAACCGTCCCCGTTGTCGTATCCTTGGCATCATGATGCGTTCTTATTGTTCCATCCGGGTTAAAATATTGTCTGGCAACAGGCGTAACTAAAATAGGCGTTGCCCCTGCATTTCTTGCTACATCAATATACTGCTGCAGATACCACTTGAAGGTACCGCTGGTATACGGGTAATACAGTTGGCCGTACTGTGCCGGAAGAGTAGACGGAGTCGCTTCTTTAGCACCTGGATTTGAAGGATAAATTCCATTTGCATCCGGTTCCCCCATGGAAACAAATCTTTCCAACAAATAACCTTGTTGATTTGCTGAATCATTATGTCCAAACTGAATCAACAAATAGTCGCCCGTTTTAATGGTAGAGGCAATTTTATCAAGACTTCCTTCATTGATAAAGCTTCTTGAGCTTCTGCCTCCGTTGGCATAGTTAACAATGTTCACCTTATCCGAATTGAAAAAGCTCTGTAAATATTCTCCCCAGCCACCTGTATCTGTTGTCGGGCCGTACGTCTTGACCGTTGAATCGCCCGCTACATAAATATTTACCCGCTGTCCATCCGGAATCTCATTTCCGCCGCCGCCGGATGAGCCAACCTTAACCAGGTTGTCGAGCTGAATTGACTTCGGTGTACCCATTAAGCCTTGAACCGTTTCAGGTGTAACAACAGCCTTCATATAGTAGCCGGCATCGGCATTTGTAATTTTGTAGGTTTTTGAAATATAGGCTGTTGTTGCATGGACCAACGTCTCCGTTCCATCCGGGCTTACCTTGTACCACTGGATCAACGAGCTGTCGTTCAGATTATCGTTCGGATGATCAAATTCATAACCCAAGCTAATGGTGTTTCCTGTGTAAGGTATATTAAGATCGTCATCCGTTGTGAAGAATGGAACTGTCTTGAATGCTGGAGGCGTATCCCTGTCAGGAGTATAATACGATGGTGTCCACCCTCCAAAAAAATTGGCAGCCTTTATTGCAGCAGCATCAGTTAAAGCAGGTACTTTT
The DNA here is from genome assembly GCF_059821225.1 of Paenibacillus sp. sg306046. Lineage (NCBI taxonomy): Bacteria > Bacillati > Bacillota > Bacilli > Caryophanales > Paenibacillaceae > Paenibacillus > Paenibacillus sp. sg306046. The sequence goes on along the minus strand of NZ_JCAMRT010000023.1, from coordinate 33,093 downwards.
CGTTGGGATGTATCGACTGCTGCACCATTGTAAGTTGTGTTGTATTCGGCAAAATTCGCATTTTCAGGCCTGTTGCCGGACATATCGCTCCAACCGCTAGGCTCGATGACGGAACTGTTCTGAAGCTTCGTATTTAAAAAGGTTACTTTTGCTCCTGCTCCCCAAGGTCTTCCGAAGAAGCCCGGTGAATGCATATTTTTACCGAGCGCGGTTACTGTGCTGTTTCTGAATAAATATCCATGGGCTGCTGTATCCTTCGCTGCTGTTATATAGCCGCCTACAGCCTGATTACTATAACCGGCGAAATTCAAGGTAGCATGATCAAATACTACATTTCCGTCACCAAATATATAGTCTGTGTTGCCTTCAATAAACGCATTTTTAAAGTAGCTGCTATTCGTACCGCTTCCGCCGGTGTAAAGTGTATCCTGGCTTCCAAGAAAACTACAGTTTAAAAACTCGGCATAGTTTCCTTCGATGATGATAGCTGCCGCTCTTTCCGTAGCCGCTTTTGAAGTCACATCTGTAAAAGACTTTCTTTCTACATTTATCGTAGTTCCGCTTTCAGTCGGCGACAGTTCCACACCATCTGCCAATTCCTCATCTGTCATATATTTGTTGAAGGAGTTTTCAAATACGATGTTTTTAGCCTTAAAGTGTGTTGCCGTGCTGGTCAGATAAACGGTGCCGCCCCATTTACTGACGATATTTTTGGCATACTTATCAAATGCACGCTCCGCATCATAGAAGCCGTCAACTCCGGCACTGTAATATTTGTATCCGATCCCATAATACCAGGTAAGCTTAACCTGCGTACTTGGGTCACCGGTTGGATTCGGATTCGAATTTACCAGGGTAATGTATGGCGTTTTAATGGTAAGCTGGGCCCGGTATACACCCGGCGCAATATGGATTGTAATTCGTTGAGCTTCATCTGCCGGGTTCATTCGGGCTGCTGCAGCAAGAGCGTCTTTAACTGTACGGTAGTTATGCTCCTTTGAGCTGTCGCCAACGTATAAATCTGGAACCCAGGCCAGCGGCTCCGGAGCCTTGTTGTCAACAAACAAAATATCCTTTGTGACATCCTGCCCGTTAATAACTACGTGAGAGCTTGTGCTATAATTTTCGGAACTAGCTGCTGAAACGCTGTACGCGCCATTCCTGAGTTTCACCGTATATCCTCCGTTTAAACCTGTCCCGGTATACTGATATCCATCCTCAACATTGGTAAATGTAAGACTTGAAATTTGAGCTGTTGATAATAATCCCTCAAATATACCTGTTGCAGTATATAATGCTTTTTTCCCAACTGTAAGATCCTGAACGGTGTCGGCGCTTATATGCACACTACCGCCATCGACAATTTCATAATCGTTTACGCCAGACAACACGGCGGTATACGATACGCCATCCTGAACATCGGCTGTAAATGTCATAGCCTGGGTATTAACTTTAACTGGAACCTTTGAGGCCAGACTGCCATCTGGAGGATTCATCTTTATTTGTAATTTACTTACATCATAATTACTGTCAAAGCCCTTAAGCTTGCCGCTTATTGTGGCAAGTTGGTTAGCTATAACGTCCAGCCTCACATTTTTCCCCAGCGAAATGTCAGAAGCTGACGTGCTGATCAGCTTTGTTTCATCGGAAAATCTGTAGCTGGTTACATCCTTAAGCGTCGCAATATAATGATAACCAGCGGCAAGAACTGCATCAAAGGTGTGGTCAGCATTCACCTGCACAGTTGTTGTATCACCTGTTGTCTGATTGGTAAAGTTAATGGCATTACCTGCCGAAATATCACTGCCGTTTACACTCACAGTACCGCTTACCTTAACCCCAGGAGTTCTCACGACTCTTTGAAAATAAGGCTTTCCGCCTGCACCGGCCGTCACATAAATCTGGTAAGACCCCGAATATTGGGCAATCAAATTAACCTTTTGTGCGGTTGCAGTAAACGGGGCTGAGCTATCCTGAGCTTCTGAAGGGTCCGGTGTTACGGTTACTTTTGTATCGTCTACACGGACTGCCGCGTGAACCAAGTGAATCGTTTCATTTCCACTGCTTGTTCCACCATACACCGTAATTGTATCTCCGGCAACAACATGATCAAGAGTCAAAAACCTTCTCGCGGGGCCCCCTGTACCATTTGCGTAATAGACTCCGTTTGATTGATATCCGTCATCATAGCTATACTTTTGACTTCCCCAGAAACCGGAGGAATTGTCACCTATCGTCGTACCATCTGCCTTATAATAATAAGACCGATCGCTTGTAACCGGGTTAGCTATCGTTAAATCTCCAAATGCCGTGGTTACAAATGCACCGGATTTAATTGTAGGCTTGCTGTCAAGAAGCTCCGGTGTAATTTTGTTGCTGTATAAATCTCCTGAAGTTTGGATTCCTCCAAAATCCCATACGTCAATTTTTCGGCTGTCAGTTGGATCACCGGCAAGTGCAATATGGTTGAATGCCAGGGTGAAAAGCATAGCAACGATCAGTAATTCGCTAATCGCTTTCTTTAATTTAATTTGCATGTTTACACTCCTCTCAATTGAAGGTTCTTCTGATGGTGCTCTTTTTGCTTTCTTTCGCCTGTGTCTGTTCCTCCTTCAATTCATTTTGCGCTCCTGCACGTATGTTATTATGAAGGTTGACACAGTGTCATAGTCAATAAAGCGTTTACAATTCTGCTATGGGAATACCGACTAAAATATGCTGCATTTCCTCGTGGTCCTCTGTCACATTGGCAATTACAATTCCAATAATGTCCCCGTTCAATGTTAAGTTATGCTCTTGCATATACTTAAAGGGTTCTTTCAGTAAGTCTTCTTTTATGTTTTTTCCTGCATGTACCGGGAGCTTAGCCACATGAATCAGGGATTTACGTTTTTCGTAGCGTTCCGTATATGCATTTTCGTTTATATGATATCTGTCCACATGGGCCGTTTTAATCGCCCAACCCACATTGAGCAGGACCCGGTCGTTTTCTATATCTTCTTTTCTGAACAAATACATTCGCTGTACTTCCGGTGACAAATATAAATAATCCTGAATGGCCATGATGCGTTCGGGTTCCGTTAACAGCTTGTCCCCGCTTTGATAAAGAACATAGGAAAGAGCAACGCAGTCTCTTAGGTAACATACTGGTTTACTATCATTGGCTTTCTTCATTAGAACCAAATCATCTTTGAGCCGATGTCTTAAACTTGTTAAAGAGCTGATTTGCTCGTCAAACTTCTTCAATCGCTTCTCGTATACAGTGATTAAGCCGGCCATATCACTGCTCTTCATCGTTCCGATTTCTGTATGGGTAAAACCATACTTTCGCAATAATCTTACGTTCATAAACGTGGACAGGTCTTCTTCACTGTAATAGCGGTAATTGCTGTTTTCAGCTCTTTTTGAAGTTATATAACCCATCGTTTCATATCTTCGAATGGTATTCGTTGAAACGTTTAGAAGGGAAGCTAATTCACTAATCTTGTATTTCATATAAACCTCCATTGGCATTTTAATGATAAACCGCGTTGTTCCTGACGCCGTTAAATATTCTCATTATAACGCCTCTCCGCTCCTCCGGTACGGAAAATTTAGCCGTCATTTATGATAAGGGTCCACCTGTACAACCGTGGAATAGCCATAACACGCCTATAACAGTAAAAAGACCTGCACATCTGCATGTACAGGTCTTGTTTTAGTATTTACGGGTATTCCTTTTGATCCTGCAGGAGAAGAAAATTGGGAGCCTTTATTCTGTTTCTTCGGAGGCTGACTCTTCTTCCTCTGCTGCTTCCTCGCTAGCTGCCACTTCCTGCTCAGCTGCTTCTTCTTCGCCGGAGGACTCTTCAGAAACCGCTTCCAATTCTTCCGCTTCTGATTGCTCAGCCTCTTCAGCAACGACTTCTTCTACCGCTTCTTCGTTAGACAATACTACGTTTTCTTCTTCTCCCATGTTAATCCCTCCCAAGGTTCGCTCAGGTTTCCTAAGCGTGTCCTTAGTATAACATGGGCGGGCTAAGTAATTTGTCGAATGCTGCTGGCGAAATGATTACATTTGTATGACAAAACGAAACGGAGAGCCTTCATCGGCTCTCCGTTGTTTATTCCCGCAGCGCTTCGCTCAGCTTGGTGGACATCGCCGGCTTGCGGGCCGTCGTTGCTTGAAGCAGCGCTGTCTTCAATCTCTTGTTTTCACCTGCAAGACGTTCGATCTCCTGCAGCAGCTCTGTCACCAGCGCCTCTGCACCCGCATCAGGGAGTTCGCCTAGCGTCTCCCTCCACTGCGCCCATTTTTCTGTATATCGCCCTGCTTGATCAGACATTTTCTTCCTCCTACATAAAGCTGTGTCCAAACGGTTCCTGTTCCATTCCAATCCTGCGAAACCTGACATATTCCTACGCGAACAACCATATTGTGATAGTAGCACAGCAAGCGACTAAGGAGGGCTTCGTATGTTTTACTGTATTGGGTGCCGACAGCTTCATCCGCTGCGCTCACATACGGGACACGTCGTTTTCAAGACAGGGTTCCATGTGTTCGCCAATGTCCGTTATTGTGCCGGGCTTTGTCCTGCAGCGGACAAGCTGGCTGCTCTGATTGAATTACGCGTGGACGGACGGCGGCAAACGGAAGAACACCCGGCCAAGGCCGAGCGCTAATTTCAGTTAAGGATACCCGACCGACTCCGGCAGCACAGCTTCCCTGTCGGGCTCCAATCTCCAGTGGAGCTTTACCGCTTTTTCCGCGCAGACCATGGGACGACATTGTTTTTTAATTCAACGGCATTGACTTCTTCATTACGAACCATTTGTGCCAGATCCTCGATCGTCTGATCCAGCAGCTTTCCTTTATGCCTGGAAAAAAGCCGGCGTCGCTCTTGCCTCAGCAGCTCCAGCAGCAGTTTCTTTTGCGCTTGGCTGAACAGCATAGTCGGTTCCCCCCTGTCGAGCTGGTTTGGCACTGCTTGCAGCCTGTACCCAACATTCGGACTACCCGTCGTCATTTCTTCTCAAAGGTTAAGCAGGGCTGCCCGGATGAGCGCAGCACCAGCGCTGAGGGCATTTCCCTCGTTTTAAATCCATAGGAACGGCAGCCCCGCGGAAAATTCGGCTCCCAGGTGACATAATAATGCTTGCATACGAGACAATTGATTTTGGCGGGCGGCTCGTTGAAGGTTCGGTTAGTTGCTCCCTGCTTCATAAGCACCTACCTTGTGGACTGGAAAAATTCGATCCACTCGCCGTCCGGACCATGGAAGAAGAAATACCGCGAGCCATTCGGCAGCGTGGTGATCGCTTCGTCAATGAGCCGGACATGCGCGAAGCCGCGAATACGAGCCAGTTCCTCCTCAATATCGTCCACCGTAAAGGCTACATGATGCACCTTGCCCTCCTGGGGCAAGTCATCCTGGTAACCCTCGATCAGCTCAAGCTCCGTTTCTCCCTGCTGACCGAAGCCCAAGAAAGCCAATCGTATGACTCCGTTGGTATGGCCGACCACATCCTTGCACGTCAGCCCGACAACCTGCTCATAAAATTCAATCGACGTTTCCAGCTGCCGCACCATGATGCCGACATGCTCCAAGCGCTTGCGTGCCACATTACTCACTCCCTCATGTCTTCGAGCCTGCTCCCGCAATCCCGGCGACCTGAGCAGGCGTCTATCTCCTGTCTAGTATAACATAGAATGCCAGCCTTGCAGACTGCGCAAAAAAGAGCCAGCACCAGCATGGCTCTTCTCCATGTGTATAGATGCAAGGCCGCTGCCTAAGGCGCAGTCAGCTTCTCACGAATATTTTTGACGCGAGATTGAGCCGTAGTGCGATGCAAGCGGCCTACATGCAGGGAGGATGACGAAGAAACCGCGAGCAGTCGAATCGTACCGACCTGGATGTCCGGAATCGTATTACGAACCGTCAGCTCCGTATGCAGCAACGGCTGGAGCTGAGGGATCGCAACGGTAAAGATCGGGTACGCGGAAAGCTCGCCTTCCGATCCGGAAAATCGGCTGATTTCGCGTTGAATGGCCAGTGCGACGCTGTCCGGCTCGAACACGTCCAGATCGCCGATAAACAAAGCGGAGGCATAACCGATGCTGTACACCGTCATCGCCTGAACACGACTGGTTCGTTCCCGGTCCGTGATCATCTAGGCTTCCTCTTCCGTGATCAATTTCGCTGGCCCGATAATCAACGATTCCGGGGGTGTGTCAAATACGGAGGACAACGTAATCGTATCCGCATCGCCGATCAGAAACAACGAGGCGCTCGCCACACCGTCCAGGCTGATGTCCCCGACGCTAAGCACTTTATTTTCCACCTGCAGGTAAATCGTCTCCGGGCTGTTCTGACGCATCCATCTCTCCTCCTTGCTGCTGCAGCTTCAGCCCAAGCTGATCCAGGCCTGCTCGCATATCATTGATGACTTTAGCGGCAATAATCTGCTCTTGCTCCGGCGGAATCGAGCGTGGCGGCGATCCGACTGTCGCCTGCATATAATAGTCGATGCGCTGGGGAGCTTGCGCTTGCAGATCAAGCACGATTTTCTGATCGAAGCCGTCAGCCTCCGTCAGCTGATACTGGCTTTTCACCTGGGCCAGCTCACTTGGGAGCTGCTTCGTGAGATAGTCATTGACCTGCCGCTGAATACGCTCGAACGCTTCTGATCTGGACGTGTTCGTGGAAATCGTTTTGCCGCCAACGGCCAGCTCATCAATGTTTTGTCCGTTCATGCCGGAGGGGGATATGCCTACGTTTAACGTCCCCTCCAATGTCTCCACCTTTAGCTGATCAAAGTTGTATTCAATTTTATCAATATGGATACGATCCTGACCTTTGACCAGCTCCAATTCCTTCTCCATCCGGTCAAGTCTGCTCTCCAGCTGACGAATCCGCTCCGTTTGCCATTTCAGATACGTCTGGAGCTGCAGGAAATAGGTCTCGAATTGCGAATTCGGGCACATGGCATATTCCTCCGTTTGGCATTTAGCTGGTGGATGGAACCGGCAGCGGCACCAGCGGCAAAGGCGAAGGCTCCCCCCCGGCGCCGGCAAAACCCAGCTCAGGCGCAGGCCCGGTAAAGCCGCCGGTATTGTATAAATTGGACAGGGACCGGATCGCGCCGGCCGTACCGATCTGCAGCACCGATGAATTGTTGACCCCGCCAATTTTCAGCTGATGGATCACAATACTTTGATGAATCGTCCAAGTCGCCATCCCGTGAACACCTGCCTTAATTCGTCAATGCAATGTTGGAGTCCAGCACATCATTGTCATACGTATTGGTTGTGCTTACATAGTTATAGACCCGCAAATTGTCTCCCGTATTAAACGACCCTGCACCCGCAAACGTTTTTGCCACCGACTGCGGCGCCATCTGCACGGAATCCCCGATATGAACGATCGAGGCCGCACTGACGTTGTTAATTTTGATGAAGCCCACGATCGCCGGCATGAAGCAACACCCTACTCTCATGGATTTGTTTCAATATATGACGCCGAGCCGCAAAGTATGTTTTCCCGCTCCTATTATTCATGCCGCCCATGATCCGTTCATATAGTAATGGCAAAGGAGTGATTAAAATGAGCGAAGCCAACAAGCCTCCGTCCTCTTCCCCTAATCCTTATTTCGATATGAACTGGAAGCAGTTTGAGCAATTTTTCGGCGGCAAAATGCCCTTCACGCCCGCCTCGGATATTCCGGGGGATTTGTCGTGGGTTGACGGCTATATCAAGCAAGTCATGAAGCAGGCGATGCCGCAAGCTCAGGTTCAAAGCCTGAAGCATCATTATCATGCCGAGGTGTTCGACACCCACAAAAATGTCATTGTCAAGGTGCATATTCCCGACAAGGCACAGGCCCGCAAAATCCGCTTGCTCGCCAATGTAAGCACACTCCGACTGGAAGGCCTTGCGCACGAGCAAAACCAGACGATTCGCCTGCCCAGCCTTGTGAGCGCAACGAGCTGCAAGGCGTTGTACCGCGGCGGTATTTTGCAGGTCAGCCTGCGCAAGCAAGCAGCGTCCCAGCCCTTCTATGAAGTGGATATCCAGTTCTAACCCCTGCCGCTTGTCGCAAGCCGCAGCAAAAAGCACACGCCCGCATCGTCAGATCCGGTAACGTGTGCTTTTCCGCAGAGCCGCGCGTTGACACCGTTAATTATTGGCTGTATTATTGCTGTCCGCAATATCGGGATCAAGTGTATTCGTAAAGCTCAGCAGCGTAAAGGTTGCGCTGAAATCCCCGGTGTTGCCGCCGCCCGCTCCAGAGGCCGATTTTGAGGTGCTTTTGGGCGTAATTTGCAGCACGTCGCCGAACACAAGCTCCCCGTCATTGCCCGTAATTTTGATCGGAGCCAAAATAATCGAAGGCATGAGGCTTCTCTCCTTCCCTCATCATCTGGTTAAGTATATGAGGGGGCCGACTATTTCATCACAAAATGTTGAAACAGCTTGCATAGAATTGCACCCTGCCGGGGAACATATCCCTACATTGGCGAATTCAAGTCAATGAAGATAAACCCAGGAGGGATTTTAGATATGGCTACAGGTCAAAGTCGTTCCAGCAACCAACTGGTCGTGCAGCAAGCGGCCTCGGCATTAGCACAATTGAAATACGAGGTGGCGCAAGAGCTTGGCATCCAAATCCCTCAGGATGGCTACTATGGTTACATGGCTACCCGCGATACGGGAGCCATCGGCGGTCATATTACGCGCAGACTGGTGCAAATTGCCGAGCAGCAGCTCTCCGGACAATTTGCAGGCAAACGTTAGGTGCTCGTAAAGCTTGCCGGCTGAATGCTCGCTTGTGCAAAGCCGGCTGTAACCGATTTAAGGCCAACGCCCCGACTGTCCCCACAGCCGGGGAATTGGTATGTCTGAAAAGCTGCCGCCGCAACGCGGATCTTGGAGCAACCTACATCGGGCTGCAGATATCCGTTAGTCTGGACGAAGCTAACAAACCTGGACGAGAAGCCGGAGGATGCTCGTCAGCCGGATCGTCGAGCTGCCGGGCTTGCTCCGACTGCTCGCGGGCAGACTGCATAAATTTCAAGTATTCAAAAGCTTCATCGTAGCTGGCGAAATGATTCATACTTGGCATCCTCCACAAAACATCGTCACCATGTCTTACCCCGATCATGAAGAAGCTAATCAGACTTGACTAGCATGGTCCAAGCTTCGTCAGCTTATACGCCTTGCCCCAAAATGAAAATTGGAAAATGACATCTAATTATAAGAGGTTTTGTCGAATAGCTAACTTCGTGTGAAAATAAACAGAATTAGCCAAATAAATCTGCTATACTGGTACTCAGGTAGAGCAATGAACTCGAATCTGTATGTGGGCACTTGGATTCGACGGAGCTAGTAGTGCAACCGAGCCACCTTTCCCTGGGGAAGGTGGCGTTTATTTTAAGAACGCGGTCGATTATCCTTGAATGGCCTCGATAGAGGTTTTTTTATAGAGTACTGATTATGGAAATAGGAGGAACTCCCTTGAAGCACATGGCAGATTGTGAACGTATCGTTTTCCAGTTAGGCATCTCGGCAGAATCCTATCAAAATTGGAAACATAGGAATGGGACGTCTGAAGCCGCGCAAGTGGATCAAAGCCCGGTCAAGCCTTGCCGTCCCTTCGCTCGTGTCACCGGAACCCGCTCGCTCCCCGGCGTGACCAGCCGCTCCGTGCGCCGCAAGTCTCGATTGTCGCGTTTCAAGTCGCGTTCCATCTCGCGTCTTCAGGATCGGTGACGTTCGTTTCACCTGTCTGATCATCTGAGCAGCTTTCATGCTGAGGCATGTCTACATACGAAACTCATTTACCTTATCGTAGAGCACGAATGCCTTGCTTCGACAGCCTCATGGCATTTACTCGTATCGGAATCGCTGTAGCAGCAGCTTCAATTCCTCGGCCTGCCCGGATATAGAGGAGGCCGAGGAAGCAACCTGCCCGATGGCCGCCGTTTGCTGCTGCGCAGCCGCCGCGACATAACCGGAATGATCGGCCGTGCCGCGCGTCAGCTCGAAAATGTCTTCCATAGCCTGTACCATCGTTGCCATGCAGGACGAAATTTGCTCTACGGCGGCCGACACGTCCTCCGCTTGATTCGTGACCTCGCTTACCCCGTTCCGGATTCGTTCGAACGATTCGCCCGTCTGGCCCGCTTTCTGCATGCCGACTGCTACCGCTTCTCTCCCTTCCTCCATACGGTCGGCCGTCTGGTCAACAATGCCCATAATCTCCTCGATAATGCCCCCGATCTTCCCGGCTGCAGCCGACGATTGCTCCGCCAGCTTACGAACCTCTCCTGCCACAACCGAGAAGCCTCTGCCTGCTTCCCCCGCCCGGGCCGCCTCGATCGTTACCAGTACGGCAATCACAATCATCACAAGCATGCGCTGCAGCAAAGACTGCAACGGCGCGTATAGCTCCCGCTCCGGTATCGCCAAGGCGAAGCTCCAGCCGGTTTCCGGAATTCGCGAATAAAAGACCTGGACGGGTTCGCCTTCCTGTTCAAATATACCCTTAGACGGCTGAAGGGAGCCTGCAATCTGATTTTCCATCATAGCGCAAGCCAGCGCAGCAAACGAAGGATTGGCCGCGCCGGGCAGCTCCTCCTTCATCACCTTGGCGGCATCGCGGTCCGCGATCAGCTTGCCGGTGTTGTCCAGCAGAAACGCCCAGCCGCTGTCCCCGACCCGAATTTCGCTGATCATCGCTTGCATGCTGTTCAAGCTGATGTCTCCGGTCGTAACCCCGAGAAACTGTCGGCTTGCATCATACATAGGCACTGTTGCCGTAATCATCGTCGTCTTCAACGTCTCATCATAATAAGGGTCCGTATAAATGGCCGGCTCCTTTGAATTGACGCCATTAGTGTACCAGGGCCACTGCGGATAATTATATTCCGGCTTCATATAATCCTCCGTATACAACACCTTGTCCCCGTCCTTATACGCATACGGACCAAAAAACGGTTGTCCCGCTTTATAACGCTCAGGCTCAAACCACACCCCAACACCTAACGTATCTGCATTCAGCTGGGGAATATGGGGCAGCATTTCCTTGTAATCGTCAGGACTGAGCGCGGTACCGCGTGCTTCTACCACCCGGGCAATCGTTTGCGGAATCCGGACATGGCCGCCAGCTTGTATTGAATTTCGTGGATCGTCGCCTGCAGACGGCTGCCCATCTTGTCTTCAATCTCACGCATAATCCTGTCTTCCGAAAATGTATAGCTTACCCAAGCTAATGACAAGGTGATCAGCAAAAAAAGGACCTTCGACATCATCGAAGGTCACCTGCCGCGTTCTGCCCATAAACTAAATTGATTTTTCCCGCCGGTTTTGGCCCGATACATCGCCATATCAGCTTTCTGCAGCAGCTGCTCCAGCGAGCTTCCATGGTCGGGATACAAGGCTGCGCCCAAGCTGGCTGAGATGACATAGGACTCCGCGCCGATCTCAATCGGCTGTTCCAATGCGATAAGGATAGAGCGCAACACCTGTTCAACCGCTTCCGCTGTCTCAGGCTCATAGACGATCATAACAAACTCATCTCCTCCGATGCGTCCTGCCTGTTTCTTGGGAAACGGAACCAGCTCCAGACGCCGGCTTACCTCGACCAGCACCTGATCACCGGCCGCATGGCCGAGTGTATCATTGATCCATTTGAAGTTATCCAGGTCAATATAGATGAGTCCGATCTTAGCATAAAGCTTGTCAGCCATTGTTCGATCCAGGCTTTCCATCAAATTGCGACGATTGCATAGTCCGGTCAAGGAATCATAATAAGCCAGTCGATAAATACGCTGATTGGACTGATGCAGCTCTTCGTCCCGTTTTTTGATGCCGTCAATCATCGTGTTGAAGCCTCTCGCCAAGCTTCTTATTTCTTCATAGCTACCAATCTTGGCCTGCACATCGTAGTCGCCGAATTCGGCCGATTTCATCAGCCCGATCAGCCGCTGGATCGGAGCAATGGCCCGCAGCGCAAGTACATAGGCGATAACGCCAAAGGCGGCCAGACATAAAAATCCTGTCACGAAAACAGGACGCTGCGCCGTCCATAAGGCGGACCGGATCTCCTGCCGGCTGATCGCGGTCGCAATCAGCATCCCGCTTTCCTTCAGGGCAGCGGCCTTCAATAAATAACGCTTGCCTCGCATCGTAACTTCCGTTTGCTCCCGTTGGGCCGCCGCCGCGATACGCGGAAAATCGTCCTTGAACATTTGCTCGCCAATCCACTGGTTGCCCGTATTCGCAATAAGGGTGCCTGATGCATTCATCAGAAGCACCAGCCCGTCGGCGCCGACCGTCATTTGGCTAAGCGAACCGCTGAGCGCAGACAGCTCATAATCGACAGCGGCAACCCCGCCAAGCTTCCCTGTAGGGTCGAACACCGCGCGTGCCGCTGTCACAATAATGGTCTGGTCATCGTAATCGAGATAAGGCTCCGTCCATACCACCTCGCCAGGGCGCTGCTTCGCATCCAGGTACCAGCCGAAATTGCGCGGATCGTAGCTGGAAGGCAGCCGGTCGGCGGACCCGCTCAGCAGCGTTCCGTTTTCCATACCAAGCTTGACGGATTTACTATCCGGCAGCGCCGTCTGCAGCAGTTGAAGCGGCAAGCTGCCTGGCATGGCCATGACAGCGGCATTACGAACCTCATCGGTCAACACCAGTTGACTCATAAAACTGTTCGTATGTACAATCACATGCTTGAAATCAAGCACGGTGTGCTGCAGCAGCAGCTCCGACTCCTTCTCAAACCGCTGCTCCAGACTGTGCCTGGTATGCTGGTACGAAAAAAAACCAAAGGCAGATATTAAGACCAGGGCAATCATGAGCATAAAGCCCGTTGTCCGCACTTTGATACTATTCAGTTTGATAGCTTCTGACTTCTTCCAGTTAAAGCGCTTCACGTCTATTTTCCTTTCAAAAAATTCTCGACAATGAATGCCTCTCCAAGAATGTTCGCAATGTTGCGGATTTCGTTGTACAATCGGCTTTCAACCGGTACATATTGCTCCACTTTAGCATCAAAGGCTTTCATCGCTTGCGGCTCCTGCTCGTGCAGAGCTGTCATCGCCGACACAAACGACTGCTTCGTCTCAGCCGCCAAATCAGCCCGCGCAATAAACGGCGAGCCCGGAATTTCCGTCGACTGCCAAATCGTCCGCACGTCCTCCGGCTTGAGCTTGCCCTCCTCCACCCATCGCTTGAACGTAATATCCTCCACCGCGCCTGCATCCGCTTGTTTGTTGATGACAGCCGTCAGCACCGCATCATGCGAGCCTGCAAATGAAACGCTCCCCAGGTAGCGGCTGTAATCCAGGTTTCTGCTCTTGAATAACGCAAACGGCATCACAAAACCCGACGTCGAGCCTTGGTCAACAAAAGCAAAGGCGCGGTCCTGCAGCTGCTCAAGCGTCTGAATGCCGGAATCGTGACGAGTAACGATCAAGGCATGGTAAGCGATGCCGAGCCCTGCTCGCTTCTGGATCACAAGCGGCTCCAGCGGAATTTCACGTTCGGCCGCGATATAGGAAAAAGCGCCAAACCAGCCGATATCAACCTGCTTGCTTTTCATCGCTTCGACAAGCCCGACGTAATCAGCCGGCACCATTACCTCAACCTGGCGACCCAGCTTCTTTTCCAGGTAAACGCGGATCGGCTCGAAATTTGTCATCATCGTCTGCGGATTATTGGAAGGGACGAGCCCAATCGCAAGCGGCTCAGGCTTCTGCCAGCAGCCGGCCAGCGTCACGCTCGCTGCAATCAGGATACATAGCCACCAAATCAAACCGTTTTTCCTCAGCTCAAGCCCTCCTCTTACGTTGCATCATTAGTCGGCATGCATTTACTGGCAGGAGCGATAATCTTCTTCATAGTATAAAGGATACACCTTCAAAAGTAGAGGGGCCGTTGCAAATTTCTCTCGGTGGTGCGCAGCTGGAACCTATTTCCTACAAAAATAGTTAGGCTCACCATTAGACACGGGAAACCCAGAACGCGAAAAAGCCGCCGGGCAGCTAACGCCTGGCGACCAATGTCTGCCTGTTGTCAATGAATCGGCTTGCGTTTGAATAATAAGTACAAGAAAAACGGGGCGCCAATACCCGCCGTGAATACTCCCGCCGGTATGTCAAGCGGCATGAACAGCATACGTCCGGCCAAATCAGCCAGCAGAAGCAAAATCGCGCCGATCAAAGCCGCAACGGGGATCACGAGCGAATACGCATTGCCGACGAGCCTGCGAGCGATATGTGGAGCCATGAGACCGAGGAATGAAATCATCCCGGCTACCCCGACAGCCGCACCGGCGAGTGCTACGCTGTAGAGCAGCACCATGACTCGGGTAATCTGGAGCCGACTGCCGAGCCCTGCAGCCGTCGCATCGCCTAGTGTCTGAATCGTCAGTTCCTTTGCATACAGCAAGGACAAGGGAATAAAGACGGCAATCCAAGGAAAGATGACCTGCACGTACTTCCAGCTTATCCCGTAGACGCCGCCCGTCATCCAGTTCAACACCTGAGCCGCCAGGTAAGCCGGACCGCTAATGAGCAGAAACATGGTGAGCGCCCCCAACGCGGTCGAAAGGCCAAGGCCGATCAACACCAGCCTGTAGGTCGATACCCCTCGCTTCCAGGCAAGGGTATAATTGATCAGGACTGCAAGCAGCGCCCCCAACACCGCCACAACAGGAATCCAATGGACGCTGTAGCCGGCGAACAATGTCATGAAAGCAACAGCCGCTGCCGATGCGCCTCCAGTGACGCCTAAAATATCGGGTGAAGCGAGCGGATTCCGAATCACTCCCTGCAGCAGAGCGCCTGATACGGCCAGCGCCGCCCCGATCAGGATCGCGGCTGCAATTCGCGGCAGACGGAATTGCAGGAGAATAAGGTCTGAGCTGCCCAGGTCTTGTCCGGTCAACGAACGGAGGACATCCTTCAGCGGAATGCTTACACTGCCGACGGAGAGACAGAACATCGAAAGCACGATCATCCCGAGAAGTAAACTGATGATGATCAAAGCTGATCTTCCCGAGCGCGATTTAGCCATGCTCCCTCCTCCTTGCCGCATGAATCAGAAAGGGTACGCCCAGCATCGCTGTGGCGATCCCGACAGGAACTTCCTTTGGCATAAGGACGAACCGTGCAGCAAGATCAGCCGCTACAAGCAGCACAGCTCCGTTAATTGCGCAGCAAGGCAGCAGCCAACGGTGATCCTGGCCGATCAGCGCCCGGCACAGATGCGGAACGATCAGTCCGATGAACGCGATTGGACCGGCTGCCGACACCGAGCTCCCGGCGAGCAGCACGACAGCGAGCGATGATAGGAGCCGCACGAGCGTCACCCGCTGCCCCAAGCTCCGGGCACTTTCCTCGCCTAACATCATAATGTTGAAGGAGCCGGATAGAAGCAGCGCGAGGCCTACGCCAATCGCCATGTAAGGAGCTACGGACAGCAAATGGTCCAACTTCCGCCCTGACACGGAGCCGATCATCCAGAACAAGGCCGTATCCAGCGACTGCTTGTTAATCAGAATCAATCCGGACGTGATCGACGAGGCAAAAGCCCCCATTGCCGCGCCAGCCAGCGTCAGCTTGACTGGCTCGAACCAACTGCCCCGCATCGCCATGGCGTAGACGCAAATCGCAACGAACAGCGCGCCGGCAAACGCGATCCAAATCATCGAATTCATCGTAAGCGCCGAGCCGTACAGGATCAGCCCAATCACGATAAATAAGGAAGCTCCGGCATTAATGCCGAATATGGAAGGGGACGCCAGCGGATTTCGGGTCAACACTTGCATGACGGCGCCCGCTACCGCGAGGCAGGCGCCTACGGCAGCAGCCACCAGCACCCGCGGCACCCGCGTCGTTCTAAGAATCAAATGCTCGTTTGAGCCGTCGAAATGTCTGTAGCTCACCCACAAATCGCCTAACCCAAATGTTTGCGCACCTAGTAAAACGCTAGCTGCAGCCAGCACAAGCAGAACCACAGCTCCCGCCGTCAACCCAATCATTTTACTCTTGCGCGTGTGGAGCAAGGTGGCTGTATTATTTGACATCGAAATACTTAATCAATTCATCCAGCAGCAGGTTTGCCGCTTTGTATCCGCCTGCGGAGTTCCATATTCCTTCATCTACCTGAATGACTTTATTGTTTTTCGCTACGTTCAAATTTTTAAATAACGGATCATTCGTCCATTCCTTCACTACATTCGCAGCATCGGTCTTCCCTTTTGCTTCCGTAACGAAGTAGAACAGAACATCGCCGTCCATTTTAGCGATACTTTCTTTATTCAACACTTCAATGAAAGAGTCCTTATCCTGCGACTCGGGACGCGCAACACCCAGTTGGCTCAGCAATACGCCGGCAAATGTCTGCTTCTGGTAAATACGCACCTGGGTCGCCGAGAAACACACCAGCGAAACCTTCGTTGCTGCCTTGCTGCCAAGCTTCGCTTTTACTTCCGCTACCCGCTTGTCGAAATCAGCCATCGCTTTCTCGCCTTCATCCTTTTTGTTTACCGCCTCGGAGTACAGCTTGAAATTGACCTTCCAATCCCCAACCAAATCAGCGGCGAACACCGTAGGCGCAATTTGCTTCAGCTGATCGTAAATTTTCTCCTGCCTTACTTTGTTCCCGATAATCAGGTCCGGCTTCAAGCTGGCAATCAGTTCAAGATTCGGCTGCAGTTCATCACCGACGACCGTCACATTCTGCATTTCGTTCTTAATATGATCGTACCATGGTTCGCCAAGCCAGGACATAACCGCTCCAACCGGCTTCACGCCGACCGCGAGCAGCGCTTCCGTCCCCTCATTGGTCAAAATAACGATTCGGGATGGCGTACCCTTGATCGTCGTTTCGCCCATCGCATGTTTAATGACTCGCGCGGTATCGGCTTCCTTATTGGTTGCGGCCGATGGGGGGCTGCTAGCGGCCGGGACCTGCGTTGCCGTTGAGCCGGTTGAGCAGGCGCTGAGCAGTAATGTGAAACAGATGACAACCATGGTTGTCATCCAGGCTTTTGACTTCTTAAACATCTGTGAATCTCCCTCTTTTCGATAGTGATAATGATTCTCATAACCATTACTACTATAGCGTCTAGGCTCGCCCGCCACAATGGAGTATTTCGACGGCGGGCATGGATTATTTCGACGCCATTCCCGGTCAACCGACTCCTTGAATCTTTTGGGAGATACGCCTTCCTGCTTTTTGAAAATCCTGCTGAAATAATAGCTGTCTGCGTAGCCGACACCCTCCGAAATCTCTTTCAGCGTTCTGTCAGTATAGATGAGAAGCTCCTTAGCCTTGTTCACGCGCAGCTGAATCAAATACTCGATCGGGCTTGTATCCATTTGATTCTTAAACAAACGGAGCAATTGTCGGGATGTGCATTCCAGCGTGTCGGCCAACGCTTCCAGCGTCAACGTTTCCTGATAATGCTCCTCCATATAATAGATGGCTTGGCCTACGAGATCGGGCCGGATGACATCGACGCCTTGCTCATACAACTGCTCAACCAGCTCGTAAAGCAATTGATAGAATAACGTCTTCACTTTAAATTTATCCAGCGGACTGGGCGCCTGCCATATGTGATACATATGCTCCAGCTTCTGCAGCCAGGAGATCGGAAGCTTAGGCGACAAACTATAGCGCAACTGGAACGGATTCTCGCGCTCCATGAGATGGATCAGCTCATATCGGCTCGGAAGCGGCAAGGTTGCCTTGTACAATACCATATAATATTCCAGCTGCTCCGCGGCTGCAATGTCCAGAGTAAGCCCCTTGCCTACGTGCAGAACATGGAATCGCTGCATGCGGCTTTCGATTCCGTCCACGTGAAGCTGGGCACTTCCGCTGGTAACATACAAAAAAACGCTTGTCGGCACGCGATAACCGCGCATCGCCTCGCCAGGCTCCAGCAGCATGCGGCGAACGTCCATCACTCGGATGAGAACATGATTCCACAACACGAGATGGTCGCTAACTTTCATAAATCGGTCAGTCCTTTCTTTCACATCTGTTGAGGCTATCATATCACAATTGAAAACAATTCTCATTGACAATTGGAGCTTTGCAGTTTTACGCTCTGGAGAGTTATGTTAAAATGTGAGCAAAGAAAGGGGCCCTACCATGATCATTAGAAATTTTCTCGAATCTGATTACAAAGTCGGCAGCAGCCATAAGGGGAACGGTGAAGTACAAAGTGTGAAGTTATATGAGGACAGTGATTTCGACAGCTCTCTAAAGTTTCTGTATTATATGGTCATGCCACCCGGTACTTCGGTAGGTTATCATCAACATGGAAATAATGAGGAAGTCTATGTCATCCTGGAAGGACTAGGACGTATGACAGTTAACGGCATCATGCGAGATGTGAAGCCAGGTGATGTATTGTTGAATAAACCGGGCTGGAGCCATGGATTGGAAAATACAAGCAACGAACCCCTCCGAATTCTCGTTTACGAAGCAGAGCTTACACCGACGAAGGAATGAAGGTCATCAAGACATAGCAGGACTTTAACATCCCGCGTCTTGTTATGTTCAAAAAAAGAAGCACGCCGGTGAAGGCGTGCCTCTCGCGCTTGTACTAAAATTAAATATTATTCGTTCTCCATCGTGCTGAGTAATGGTTCGCACCGAAGCGTAAGCCATCTTCTTTTTTTTATTCGGGGTTTGAGATAAAACCCTAACATCTGCTCCCTGCGTTCAATTGTGGTCAGCTTGAATGGTCCCTCTGGACTAAAAACAGCGCGTGCATGAACAGTTATTAAGGTCAACCATTACTTTGAAAGCTGCCGAGCTGGTATAAGCATGCTGTTTCTTAGCGCCAGGCTTACAAAACTGAGGATCAACGATACTATGCCCACGAGCACGACGTATGGCGTACCCATTTCTGCGATAAACAATCCACCTGCTTACGCACCAACGGTTACCCCTAAGATGGCAGCTGTTAAAAATAATCCATTGGCGAAATCAGGCGCATTGGGAGCAGCAGACGTCATCAAATATTGATTCATATTCCCCCCTATACCGGCCAATATCCCCCAGATTAAATTGATAATCGCCATGGGCAAGCTCAAATGTCCTGTAAAAAATAATACGATATAAACAGCTCCCAATATAAAAGAGAAGGTTATGACGGTTTTGATCGCATGCCTGGCAAGCAGTTTACCTCTCACATTCCGCACCCTGAGGATGAAATAACGATTGGAATTTTTGGAGGCAAACCAGCCATTAAACCAGGAACAAAACCATCGCTGAGGCAAGTCGATTCTGCTTGAATTCCGCTAACCATCAGTTCTTTTTTCCCTAATAATTGAATCTCTTATAGATATACATAGACATCCACACGGCAAGAAGTACCCAAACCATGATAAACAAGGTAGCTGTAAACCAGTTTATAGGCTTACCTTGAATCTCCAGTGCCTTTGCTTTGTTATCTTCAATAACATCGCTAGGTATCATTTTAAGGGCAAGAACTATGCCTAATGGGACAATGATTAAGTCGTCAACATAACCTAGAATCGGTATGAAATCAGGAATCAGATCTATGGGGCTGAACGCATAAGCCACAACACACAATGTAAACAGCTTTGCATACCATTTCACTCTAGGGTCTCTGTAAGACAGATACAGAACAAGCAAATTGGACTTAAGCTGCCTGGCAGCTCGTTTTAGTTTTTGTAAGATGTTAATACCCCTTTCAAAGCCCACATTTTGAGTAAGCGTGGGCGACCAAAAGTAACTTCAATACCCAGAAGTTTGATTTTCATTGTGCTTTCCTCCCTTTTTTTAGTTTTAAACGCAACAAAAGCCGATCTCTACACGAAAAAATGTGTAAAAGTCGGCGTTCGTCTCAATCTCAAACATCCGGTCTCACTTTATTGTTTTTAGATATCGTTTACCCAGCCCTGCATCTGTTTCAACCAATTCATACATGTTAACCGTTACAGGGAATTCAAACTGCTCGCTTTGGATGTCGTTGGTAAAAATGATCTGGGTTCCGCTTACCAGCTTTTTTGATCCTGAGAAGCTAGGGCTAGCCGATCCAAGAACCCTGCCCAGATTATCCACGATCTCGAAATAAAGCTTGGATGTACCTTGATCTACAATTACATTCTCTTCCTGTTTTATATCAAGTGTCAGCCTTAATTTGTAATGATACGTATCGTTGGAAGCGAAATAATTCGTACTAACATCCACACGTTCAAGGTTAACATGGAATGGGTAGAGCATGAAATCAGAGGCTTCCGTATTTTTTTGCACCTCCGTTTTAACAGAAGCTACAGGTAGTTTATAGGGAGCCGCAGATTTGCTGTCCAGCAATTTAAGAGTGAAATAACGGGTTGCTTCTGTTTGCGGTAAACGATACACATAGCTTACCACGTAACGCAAACCAGGATTTAAGGTCTGGGCTACATAGGTTTGTCTTACACCCGCGAATGATTTCCCTCCGTTTCCTAAAAGCTCTGTATCAAAAGAAGGCAGCGCAATCACGTTATCGCTTTTATTGGCAATTACAAACTTTCCGATTACCATCTGAAAACCTTCATCTGAATCTTGTACATGGAGCTCCATTAATGAAATATCGGTATGTTGAGCAAATTGGTACTGTGGGTCAAGGACAATTGGGGTCCCCAGCTTATAGTTCGCTTGATGGATGGTATTCAGTTGATCTTCACCAGGAATGTTAATAGAAGTTCTTCCCGTATCAATCAACGTTTCCTGTGTTTCACTCATTTGAAATACATCGGATGTAATCACAATGAAATTCTTAAGGTTCGCATCACTGGTCGCGGGAATCGAAAAATGAATATACTTTTTCTCTCCAGCTTCAATCTGAATTGGTTCCTGTGAGATTCGTTTTCCAGTATATGATTTTGCGTCTGAGAGACCATCAATGCGTATGTCCGGAAGCTCCTCTCTTCCTACTCCATTATTTTCCACGGCCAAAGTAATTATCGCTTCAGTTCCATGAATTAAGGATTGTTCGGAGTAATTCACCGGCGTGTAAATCAAATTAGAGTTTAACCCTTCTAAAGTAAATGGTTCCCCCCAACTCACCTTAGTCAGTGCTGGCTGCTCTAGGCGACTTGCTCCATACCAAACTTTCCTATCCAAAGGCATTTCTAATAAATAGGTCTCACTCTTCGGATATGTATATTCATTAACCTTGACAAATGAAAGGCTTGTTAACAAAACTTCCTTGCTGCCTTTGATCGTGGACATGTATGAGAGTTCCGCTACTTCAAACGGCCTAAGCACACCTTTATTGTTCTGGCTGGATTCAAGCTTATATTCCACTCCACTTGTCGTCTTCACTCTTATTTCGTGGGTTGGAATGCGCGCTTTTTCAGCACTGTTGTTATAGAAGCGCACTGTTAATGCCAATCTTGTTCCGTCTTTCGTAGTTGTTACAGAAGCGCTTTTTATAGCGGTGAGGATAGAATCGGTCAAATTGTACGGACTTGAGGACGAAGCATGTACTTCATTTGTTGAACCCTCATTAGCCCAAGCAATACTGCCGTATGTCAGCATATTCCCAAGGGTGAGCGCCAGCAAAACTGCCAGAACCGCTTTCTTTTTTGCGACCCGCATGGATCTGCTTATCATTCCTTTACCTCCATTCGTTGCTTACTTCTACTTTTTGTCCATCCTTCAGCTGATGTTGACCTGTCACAACTAACTTTTCGCCTTCCTTAAGACCTTGTACGACTTCCTGATACTGCCCGTTTATCCGGCCGATTGTAACTTTTCTCTTCTGGTAGATATCTCCCTGTTGAACAAATACAAATGTATCCGATTCCTCGTGAATAACAGCCAGTATTGGTACCGTGATGACCCTTTTTTCCTCCTCAGTCGTCAGCTCCACCATATAGCGATTGCCTGCTCGTATGACTAAATCTGGATTTGGTACCTCCACTTCCAGGGTAAACGTTTTGGTCTGCGCACTCATAACAGGCGCCAAGTAGCTAATGGCAGCCGTTTTTTTGTCTGTTGGCGTATCCGAATGATAATAGACAATCTCTTTTTTTCCCTTTACCAACTGATAGTTGGCTTCGGACAACTCCGTTTTTAGCAGGATGGGGTTTATCTGTTGGATTTGACCGATTTTCCCGGACGAAATGGTTTGGCCAACTGCCGGTGTAAAATCCGTTAGGATTCCGCTAGCCGAAGCCACGATCCTGTAGTTTTCCAATGAACGAATGGAATCATCGAGTAGTAACTTGGCGTTATCCAGCTGACTTTCATAGGAAGCGATAGAACTGGAATGATCATTTGCTAAACGTTTATTTTGTGCTGATTCCAGACTCATTTGTGCGCTGTCCAACGATTGCTTGGCCAACTCTATCTCATGCTCTGTAGCCTTTCCATCATCATAATCATTTTTCTTTTTATTGTAGTCTTGTTCTGCATTTTTAACTGCTACCTTAGCTCGTTCCACAGAATCACTCAGCTCTTTACTACTATTATTTTGGTCAGCCCTTGCCTTTTCTATGTTTTGGCTCGCAGTACGAACAGATAGCTCATTTTTCCGTCTATCAGATTCAGCATCAGCGCTATCCAAACTCACCAAAGCATCTCCTTTCTGAACGAATTCACCCCGTTTTCGAAATACATCGACGACAACACCTCCTACTTTTGGAATGACATCAATTGTAGTGCCAGGCACAGCCTCCGCCGCCTGCTCTGCCGGATCACCAATGCTTCGTCTTACAACATCTTCCGTTTTGATCGAAGTGGTCTGTAGGAGCGCTTCAGCCTTTCCACCCGAAGGATTTCCAGACATGGAACATCCCGCTGTCATCATCATGGAGATTATAACCAGAATAGCAGTGAATCCAATCCGCTTGATACCTTTTGAATGATTCGTTATGTTGTTGCTTTTCATCTCTAGAACCTCCTCCTATCTCCCCAAATATGTTAAGCCTTGAGCGATGTTTGGGTACCTATATTTTCTCTATTTCGATGGAATACTTTTGAAACAAATATTTTGAATAGCTCTATTAACTCATAGATGATGGGAACAACGACCAAAGTAAGCAGCGTTGAAGAAATCAATCCTCCAATGACCACAATACCAAGTCCCTTTCCGACGAGCGCACCTTCCCCGGAAAATCCTAACGATAGTGGAAGCAAAGCCATGATTGTCGCTCCCGCTGTCATTATTATTGGGCGCAAGCGGATTTTACCCGCCTGAATCAAAGCGTCGCGAACGGCATATCCTTCTTCTTTCAATTGCTGTGCCAAATCAATCAGAACGATAGCATTCGTAACCACGATACCGATCAACATCATGAATCCAATCATGGACGTGATATTCAATGCTTCCTGAGTAACGGCAAGTCCGATTAGCCCGCCAATGACAGCCAGCGGAAGAGAAAACAAAATCGCAAATGGGGCAGATGCATTACCGAAACATAAAACCATGATCAGGTATACGATAAAGATAGCTACACCAATAGCTAAGTATAACTGTGAAAAACTGTCGTTTATTTCTGAAGATACGCCTCCAACCTCTCGACCCACTCCAGTTGGAAGCTGGAGAGAATTGAGCTGAGCGGAAACCATCGCACTTACCGCCTGCTTATCCTTCGAGTTAATTTTGGCCGTAACCTGAATCTGTTGTTCTTGACCTAAACGATTCAGAGAAGTGGCACTTGGAATAAGCTCAATCTTGGCAACTTCTTTTAAGTAGACAACAGAACCGGAATTCGAAGAAAGAGGTAAATTCCCCAGTTTCTCTAGCGAGTTTATATCAGACTTCTCCAGTGAAACCGTCATCGCATACTTGACGCCATCGAGCTTGATTTCGCCTAACTGCTGCTTTTGTATCCACATGAGCGCCGTATCTCTTACGGAAGATGCCGTCATTCCAAATGTACGGGCCTTCTGTTGATTAACCTTAATTTCAACTTCTGTTTTCCCGTCACTCAGACTGTCCTTGACCTCACTGAGATCGGAAAATTCCAGCAGCTTTGCTTTAACCAATTTTGCCGCTTCAGTCAGGCGATCTTGATCATCGCCTTTTAAATTGTAAGAAAAAGCTGAACCGCTTACCCCGTCGCCTCCGCCAACGCCGCTTGCAAAGATTTCAGAGCCATGGGGCAGTTCGGACAATAACCGTGTTTTTACTTGTTCCTTTACTTTGTTGGCATCAACGTCATTGTTCACTCTCACATAAAGCTGCGCTGCGTTAGACGTCTGCTCCTTATCACTTCCAGAATATCCAATCAAACCTTCGACAAATAAAAATAATGGATTTCCGTTACTGTCTTTAGCATCTATTAACAACTGCTCAAGCTCTTGAATTTTTGCATTGGTTGCCTCGAATGCTGTTTCCTTAGGCAAGCTGATCGAGTATGAGAATAATGTAGATGCTTGACTGTCAGGAAGAAGAGAAACTGCGATCTGTGGAATGGTTACAACTAGAGTTCCGATGAAGAGTACACCGGCAAGCAACAACGATATCAACCGATGATTGAGCGTCCAGTGCGAGACAGATTCATAAAACAAAATAAATTTGCTTTCGGCAGAGGCGTTATGCGATGAATGCTTGAACTTCCTGGAGCGAAGCACAAGGATTTTGGCAAGCATCGGAATAACCGTCAGTGCCACTAGCAGAGAAGATAAAAGAGCTATAGCGATTGTAATTGCAAATGGTTTAAAGAAGCCTCCCACTAGACCGCCAATCATGCCAATTGGTGCGAAAACGCCTACAGTCGCCAAGGTTGAGGACGTGATCGCCATTGATACTTGTTTTGTGGCAATCAATATGACCGATTCATGTCGCTCTTGCGCTTTTTCAAGCGAAGCGTACACATTTTCAATAACAACAATAGAGTCATCAACCACACGTCCTACTGCAATAAAAATTCCACCTAAGGTCATCGTGTTTATAGTCAGCCCAAGGTACCACATGGCAAGGAACGTGATTAATATGGATAACGGAATTGACACCAGTACAATCAACGTCATACGAATATCCCGCAAGAAAACAAGTATCATAAGCGAAGCCAAGAGAGCCCCCGTGATCCCTTCTTTAACCATTCCAGCAATGGATTCTCTGATCTCGTCAGCGCTATCCTCTGTCTTCCCAACAATGACATTGGGCAGAGACTGCTCCCATTCTTTGATAAGCTTATTAACCGAATCAGAGAACTCGACAGCATTTGCACTTGAACTTTTATATAAAATAACTCCGATTGCAGATTGCCCGTTATATCTCCCGATAAATTTAGATTCGGTAACAGCCTTTACCTTAGCGACCTGGGACAGAGAAATCACCTCTGAACTTGCGGTTGTAATTTCAAGTCGCTCTAAGTCGTATAAACTGGTCAAATCTCCCGTAACACGAGCCATTTTGTCATTACCATTAATTTCGATGCTTCCAATGGGACTCATCGTTGTGGCCGCTTGAATAGCGTTAATTACATGAGAAGGTGAGAGTCCATACACATGAAGCGCATCAGCATGTAATTCGATGTCCAAGCTCGTTCCCCGAACGCCAATCACATTCATATGGTCCATGCCTTTAATGGATTCAAGCTCCGTCTTCATCGTATTCTCGAAACGCTTATCAAGCTCCGTCTGGCTCATTCCATCTTTAGTCGAAACAACCATATAAATCGAAGGTACTGATGTTACACCTAGTGTT
The DNA here is from genome assembly GCF_059821225.1 of Paenibacillus sp. sg306046. Taxonomy (NCBI): domain Bacteria; kingdom Bacillati; phylum Bacillota; class Bacilli; order Caryophanales; family Paenibacillaceae; genus Paenibacillus; species Paenibacillus sp. sg306046. The sequence continues at coordinate 7,413 of NZ_JCAMRT010000023.1, read as the reverse complement.
GATGCTCGTGGTGTGCCGGCCGTAGCTGGCAGAGTAACTTCTTGTACTAAACTTTCAATCTCCTGTTTTTTCTTGTCTGTATCGACGTTCTGCTTAAATTGAAGCATGATCATAGAACTGTTCTCACTTGATGTCGAGTTCATGGAATCAAGATCCTTAATAACTGCCAGTTTCTCTTCGAGTGGCTTGGTGACTTGCTCCATGACATCTTTAGGTGCAGCGGCATACGAAGTTGAAACCATCACCATAGGAAATGAAACATCCGGCATATTTTCAACCTTCATATGGTATGCCGCATATGTACCGACGCAAAACAACATAATCATGATGATAAACAAGGCTGATACATTCTTCATCGAAAACCGAATCATTCGATTCATTTAAGCACTCCCTTCTTTACTTTTTGCTTGATAAGCTGGAAATTTACAATTAATACTAAAATCTCAATGAGAATACAATAGGATAACTTTCTTAGGAGCTTACTGAGATATTTCTAAAGAATATCTAAAGAAATGAATGAAACAATAAACAAATGCGCGGCAAACCGATGTCATTCGGTGCCGCGCATTTGTTCAAGTTTCATCTAAGGTCCGCGTAATATTATCCACTTTTCTTTAGATTTTCTTTAGAGTTATCCCCGGAGATTCCTTAGATTTATTCGGTAAAATAATCATATCGAACAGTAAGGCAAGCTTCTGGGAAATGACATATTTCATTTTTTAGCAACGAATGATTCAGAAATAAAAAATAAGGAAATGGGGAAATTAATTGAATATCAATCATAATTTTATGTTTTTGCAACGCTTTTTGAACAATCCCAAACAAGTCGGCAGCGTAATCCCCAGTTCCAGATTCCTGGCGCGTAAAATGGTTCAATCCGTACCTTGGAAAGAAGTAAATACAGTAGCTGAGCTTGGCTCAGGTACTGGACCAATCACTCGTTTTATCGAGTCTAAAGCAACAAGCTCAACAAAAGTTATGTTGTTTGAAATGGATAATAAAATGAGAAGCAATTTAGAAGTACGTTTCCCCACTTTCTCGATTTACCCGAATGCTTGCTTTATGACGGATGTTATGGAGCAAAGTCGTATTGATCATCTGGACTGTATAATCAGCGGCCTGCCCTTTTTCAATTTTAAAACTGAACTTAGAGAAAGACTACTTAGCCAAATTACCGCAGCAGTAAGACCAGGTGGATATTTTATCGCTTTCCAGTATTCTCTGCAAATGAAAAAGCACTTGTCAAAAGACTTTACGATTGAAAAAATTGATTTCGTTCCTTTTAATTTTCCCCCCGCTTTTGTTTATGTATGCCGAAAAAAAGGGGGAGATTGAAATGAATTATGATACATTAATCCAATGGATTTCTCACTTTGGCTATGCCGCCTTGTTCTTTACTCTGTGGCTTGGTATTGTAGGAATGCCTATACCGGACGAAGTTATTGTAATGACTGGCGGGGCTGTTAGTAAAGCGGGCTTACTTCATTCCCTTCCGGCATTTTTCATTACTTATTTAGGAGTAATATCCGGAATCTCGCTTGGTTACTTTCTAGGCAGGTTTTTAGGCCCTCAAGTGCTGGATAAAATTCGTCATAAGAAAAATTTCGAAAAGCATATCCAGCAGTCAGAGCAACTTCTAGATAAATACGGTAACTTCGCGCTATGCCTTAGCTACTTTATTCCAGTGGTAAGACATGTAGTTCCGTATCTAGTAGGAATCAATAAAATGGCGTACCGTCGTTATATTCTCTATTCCTACACAACAGGATTAGTATGGACATCAACATTTTTTGTAATTGGCCAATACGCCGGTAAGCATGTTCAAAGTATAGGCACCACAATTTACCAGTATGGCATGTATATTGGATTACCTTTATTCATTATTCTTATTTTGATGATTACAAAAAGAAAAAGGAGCAGTGTCTAATGCCTACTGTGCTTGTAGTGGATGATGATGCAGAAATTCGGGATGTTATTCATGTCTATTTAAGAAACGAGGGTTACCACGTTTTGGAGGCTGCCGATGGTCTGGAGGCGTTGGATTTTCTCCAGTCTTATTCAGTTCATCTTGTTATTTTAGATGTGATGATGCCTCGAATGGATGGAATAAAGACTTGCTTAAAAATTAGGGAAACTTCCGCAGTTCCTATTATTATTCTTTCTGCAAAAGAAGAGGACATAGATAAAATCACAGGTCTTACTATTGGAGCCGACGATTACGTCACAAAGCCCTTTAATCCGCTGGAATTATTAGCCCGTGTCAAAGCCCAGCTTCGGCGCCAGGCTTTCACAGAAAAAGATTCAAATACAAAGGATTCGTTAATTCGCATTAAGGATCTCGTCATTGACAAAGTAAAATTTTCAGTAACGCTAAAAGATAAAGAACTTACACTTACTCCGTTGGAGTTTTCAATATTAGAGCTGCTAGCTAGCTATCCAGGGCAAGTCTTTAGTGCAGAACGGATCTATGAAACCATTTGGAATGAGCCAACCGGGTATTCCAACAATACCGTGATGGTTCACATCCGGAATCTTCGCGAAAAAATGGGAGATCCTCCAAGAGAGCCCCGATATATTAAGACCATTTGGGGAGTTGGCTATAAAATTGAAAAATAAAACAGAAACCAAAAAGATCAAACGCATGAGAGGCATACGATTTGTGGCATTTTGGTCATTTCTTTTTAGCTTCATCATTACTCTTCTTTTATCAAATATCGGAGCATATTTAATTTATCTCTTGTCATTGAAAGTTCCAATTCCAAATTATATTAATTATCTTTCTTTTGTAATATTTTTCGGATGCTTCCCTCTGGCGTTTTATAAACTAACCCACCGCATGATTAATTATACCGTTACGTTGGCGGGTGGGCTTCAGATTATCGCTGATGGCAATTTAGATTACAGAATTCCAGTCATTCGAAACGATGAACTCGGAAAAGTTGCATTGAACATCAATATCATGGCAGAAAGGTTGCAGCAGTTAATGAAAAAGGAGCGGGAAATTGAAAAATCCAAAATGGAATTAATTACGGGTGTCTCCCATGATTTAAGAACACCGCTTACAAGCATTATTGGATATTTAGAACTTTTGAGAACCGACTCCTATCAAGACAAGGAGGAGTATGAGAGGTTTATTCAAAATTCGTACAACAGGGCTATCCACTTAAAGAAGCTCATTGATGATTTATTCGAGTACACGCGAATTACGACTCCAGATATTCAATTAAATTTAAAGCCAATAGATGTGTATCAACTACTTGAGCAGATGCTATTTGAATTCGAACCATTAGCTCAAGAACACCAAATTACGCTCATAAAAAACATAGGCACTGTTTCATATTTAGCGACAATTGATAGTAACAAATTCGCTAGAGCCATTGATAATTTATTGATGAATGCCCTGAAATATTCCATGAAACCAGGAAGTGTTTGCGTTTCATTAAAATCGGATGATCAACGGATCTATATTGAAGTAGAAAACAGCGGCCCTTCGATATCCCATGAGCAGGAAGAAAGACTGTTTGACCGATTCTACAAAGTTGATGATTCGCGAAGCAGTGACGGCATTCAGGCTGGTTCTGGATTGGGCCTCTCTATTGCTAGAAACATCATTGAGCTGCACGGTGGAACTTTACGGTTGACTCATACAGATGGTATTTATGTTTTTACGATAGCAATTCCTCTCGAAAAATGTGATCCTCATTAAACATCAACTTGAAAAGGAGTATGAGGAACAGAAACGCTTTACAAAAGCAAGATGAAGAAAATCCGCATTCACGACATGCGCATACACATGCTTCTTTCCTTCTGCGGCTTGAGGTCACCTCGAAGGCCGCTGCCGAGCGACTGGGCATGAATGGTATCGCCACCCATGTAGAGGAAATTCATGAAGGATGGCTTAACCGATACGCTAGGACAAGGCTGATAAATCAACAAAGCCGCTCTTGTGGAGCGGCTCGATTACTCATAATTCATCCTTCTGCTATGTTACAAGTTCGGTGTGTAGTTTGGATTCGCAAGCATCTGATTAACGATATGCACCAGATCATCATCGGCAATCAGATCCGTACCAGCTTGAGCAGTGTTGTACTGAGCTGGTGTGTTGGAAGCCAGTTGTCCGTAGTAGTAGCCTTCAATTTCCAAGTCCAGCAGCGTATACTCGCCCGAACGGTTTACATCCGCAATCCCTTCAACAAGCAAGGAATCCTCACGGCAGTCGTCTCCGTTCAAGTCAAATTCACTTTGTGTATCGGCGATCCGGCATTTCAACGCATCTACCTTGCCGACGCCTTCTGCTTTCGCTTTCAGCTTCAGCTTTACAAAGGTTTTCTCGCCTGTAATCCCGTAGGCTTGTCCTTGGCTCGCCACGATAAACCGCAGCACACCGTTCTGATTCACTGGGTTGTTATACACTTTGTAGCCCGGAACTTCTTCAAAACCCAGGTAATCGAACTTCGTTGTATCGAAGCTCCCGCTCGCAGCCACTTTCCAATGAGATGCAGGATGACAGGATCTACTATGCGTTGCTCCACCATTTTCATCTTTGGCGACTTAGGATTTTGTCATGTATGGGTGACTCATCCGACTAACTCTGCCTCCAATTGAGTTCGTGTACCTTGGCTCATGCATTTGCCCCCATCTTCCTCCAGATTCCGCCTCCCGGCGGACACCCTTGCTCTTGGCTAACGCTAGGCGTTCGCCTGCCCCCGTTCGGGACTTTCACCCTAGAGATGACGCCCATGCTGGGCGTACAATAGAAAAACCCTTGCTACACAAGGGTTTCTTCGCTATGGGCCCTGAGGGACTCGAACCCCCGACCAATCGGTTATGAGCCGACCGCTCTAACCAACTGAGCTAAGGGCCCTGACTATGATANGGTTTCTTCGCTATGGGCCCTGAGGGACTCGAACCCCCGACCAATCGGTTATGAGCCGACCGCTCTAACCAACTGAGCTAAGGGCCCTGACTATGATATTGCGGGGGCAGGATTTGAACCTGCGGCCTTCGGGTTATGAGCCCGACGAGCTACCGGGCTGCTCCACCCCGCGATGCTTCAAGCATGCTGCCAATGACAGCGACAGAAATAAATATACACCAAACAAAACCTTGTAGTCAAGTAATAATTTAAACCATATAACGTACCCCAAATCGCCCTTTAATGGAACGGAACACTTCGACCTCTACCGGACATTCATACCCGTAAATCCACCAGTCTTCCTCCATCCGTTTGGCTAAGCATCCCGCTTGAAATTTGCTTTCATACAGCTTGACCCAATAAATCCATCTCACCCTAGTCTCACCCCGTTGTGCAATCTGATTGTGCCGTGCAAGACTAGTATAACCGGAAAAGAGCCCCCTTATTTGAGCTAAGGGAGCTTCGATTTCTGTCATTAGTCTGAACCGCTGATCAGCTCAACCGGCGTTTTCTTCGGGGATATCCGCGGTCGGTAAAAAGGTAACGGCGCTTTCCCGCTCCTGCTGGTCCCGCTGGTGATGGGCAATGCGGCTTGAAGCCGACGAGGCAATGCTGGCAACGAGATCGTCCAGAAATGTGTGCACGCCATTTCCTGTTTTGGTGTCAAGCTCACGGATAATGCCGATTTTTTGCTTGTCCAGATGGCCGAAGGTCGTGACCGCGATGCTGCCGTATCCGAACACTGATCCTAACGCCAAGGTCTCATCGCAGCCAAACAATCCTTCATCCCCTGCAATAATGGACTGGATCGGCTCGGACAGCAGCCCTTTCTCCGCCAGCACATCCAGCTCAATTCCGACTAATATCGCATGCTGCAGCTCCCGCTTTTGCAGCACGGCATGAACGGCGTCCACACACGCTTCCGTGGTGAGACCGGGATGATACGGACTTTGCATTTCCTTCACTATAAATGCTATTGCCTCAATTGTGACACCGCGTTCCTGCAGCTTCTGATAAACGGCTGCCTTGACTTCCTGACTGTGTACTTGTCGAGCCATACGTATCGCTCCTTTCATAGAGGTCTGCTCCATTATACCACGGTTATCGCCTGCTTGTACTCCATTTTACCAGCTTCTAGAAATTCAGGACAGCCCGTTTTGCGGTAAGGCTGTTACAAGATGGCCGTATTGGTGTAAACATAGTTCAAACACGTGAAAAGGAGTGAACCTGATGTCTCGTCTCAAGCTTTTCGTCCAAGCATGCATTTGTGCTGCGCTTGTAAGCTGCGGCCTGTTGATTCACGCTCCGGCGCCTGCAGCATACGCACAGGATGGATGGACGCGGCATTCCTATATTGCCCACGGGCTGGGGCAAATTGACGGCGTGACTGTCACCAACTCACGCGAGGCATTTGTGTCAAGCTATAAGCAAGGCTTCCGTGTGTTTGAAGCCGATCTGATTTTGACAGCGGATAGCCGTCTGGTAGCCCGCCACGATTGGTCTGACTACTTATCCAAGAAGCTTGGCCAGTCGGTTGCTTCCGGGCAGTTTGCCGATCAGCCAATGACGTACGAGCAGTTCATACAAAGACCTATTTTGGACCGTTATCAGGGAATGGATGTCAAAGAGCTGCTAAAGCTGCTGCTGGATTATCCCGATGCCTATCTGATTACCGATACCAAGGAGACCGATCCACAGGTGATCGCCCGACAATTCCGGCTGCTTGTCAAGGCCGCTCAAGCGATCGAACCCAAGCTGCTGGAGCGCGTGATTCCTGAATTGTACTCACCGGACATGATCAAGCAGGTACGGTCCATCTACCCGTTCCCGTTCTATTTGTTCTCCTTGTATCTGTCGCCGCTCAGCCAAGACGACGTTTTGAAGCAAGTCCGCGACCTGAAAATTCAAGCCATCGCCATGCCAGCCGAACGGGTAGATGCCTCATGGATAAAACAGCTGCAGCATGCAGGCGCTGCTGTGTACGCGCATACCATCAATGATGCCAAGGAGTGGGAACGGCTGCAGCAGCTTGGCGTTCACGGCATTTATACAGACCAGTTGAGCCCAGCCCTACGTAAAACAGCGGCTTCCCTTGGCGAGAGCCGTTCTTCGCTAGCGGCAAACGGGACAAAAGCTGAGCTGACAGCCGTTCCTCCTTCACCAGTGTCTGCCCAGCCGCCTGATGCTGAACGCCGCTCGCTGCTGTCCCGGCTCCTCTACTCGCTCACTGGCATCTTCAAGAATAGTGAATCGCCTTTTGATGCCGGTGCCGGAAAAGCTGCTACATGATACCGTATATATGGGAACGTAAGCGATGTGGTCTAATGCACATATAAATAGTCAAAAAATAGACCGCCCGTAGTACAAGGAATACAGGCAAGCCTAGTCATACAAAAAGTTAACCGAAACATACAGCAGTACGAAGAGCCGCCCCAGCCGGGCGGCTCTTCGCGTGTAAGCAATCGTACGAAACCTAATAGGAATCAAATGATAGCAGC
>NZ_JCAMRT010000022.1:0-90258 GCF_059821225.1 Paenibacillus sp. sg306046 | reverse complement strand
CATAATGAACTGGCCTTCAATTCAGTTACATCGTGCATTAAAGCCGATTTTCGTTCTGCGAAAGTTGAGTTATGAAGTATTAGATGAATATCTAACGCTGGTATCTGATTACGAAACAAGTGAAGAAGATGCTAGAAGATGTCTAGGTACATTTATTGTAAATGACTCAACTTTCGCAGATAAAAAATCGGCTTGAATCCTTGCAGCAGCAGGCATGATAAGCAATTCGATACCTGGCTTGCAAAATAGAAAAACACCACTTCGTTTGGTAAAGTGAGAGTATCGAGCAATCACTACCAGACAGAAGAGGTGTCTTCCATCATGATAAACGATCAGCCTGGTCTCAATCAACTGCCAAACGAATTAAAGCTTGCTTTTCAAGAACTGAATGTCCTAAAGTTTCTGCAGCAAGCCGGATTTCGCAAACGGTTTGGCTTCAGCCCAGCCCGATTGTTTCAACTCGTTTTCGTGTTGTTGTTTCATCAGAAGAACTGGTTTCGTTTGCTGGAGAGCAGCAAAGCCGACTCGTTTCCCGGCAAAGATGCCGTTTATCGCTTTCTCAATCATACCGGCTTTGCCTGGCGTCGCTTCCTGACTTTGTTCGGGGCAGCTGCCGTGCAGAAGGTAGATGCCTTGACCTCGGCGAATCGCGACTCCGTCTTCATCATCGATGATTCCATGTTTGAACGTAATCGCAGCAAAGCGGTCGAGTTGCTGGCCAGGTTCAAAGATCATGCCACCGGCACGTTTTACAAGGGGTTCCGCATGCTCACGCTGGGTTGGTCGGACGGCCATACCTTCTTGCCGCTTGATTTTGCGCTGCTGAGTTCCAGCAAATCGGCTATTAACGGCATGAACGCGAACATCGACAAACGGTCGCACGGCTACAAACGCCGTCAAGAGGCGCTGCTGCCGGCTCCGCAGGTCATCGTGTCCATGCTGGATCGGGCGCTGAAGGCAGGGACCCATGCCTCTTACGTCTTAATGGACAGTTGGTTTACCCATGCGCCGCTCATCGGCGAAATCGTGGCTCGCGGCCTCGATGTGATCGGCATGGTGAAGAATGACAACAAACGTTTCCTTATTCAAGGCCGGAAGCTGTCGCTCAAAGAACTGTACGCGGCGGCCTCTCCCCTCGTGAGCCAGAAACGCGGCATTCTCCGCTCAATCCAAACCGAGCTTCCTTCGGGTATTCCGGTTCGAGTCGTGTTTGTTCGTCATCGCTCGAAGAAAAACGAGTGGCTGGCGATTTTGGCGACCGATCTTACCCTCACCGTAGAAGACATCATCCGGATTTATGCCTTCCGCTGGGACATTGAGGTCTTTTTCAAGTGCACCAAATCACTGCTTCGCTTGCAAAAGGAGTTTCAAGGCCGTTCCTACGATTTGCTGATCAGCCATACGACGATTGTGTTTTCCCGATACATGCTACTGGCGTGGCAGCATAGGCAAAGCACGGACGCACGCTCTTTTGGCGGTTTGTTTTATTTGTTATGCGATGAAATCGGCACACTGGATTGGGTGGTTGCTTTGCAACAGTTGCTTGATTTGATCAACGAAGTAGCCAAGAAAGCAGGGAAAAAGCTATCCACTTTGATTGGGCGTCAACTTCAGCAATGGATTGCTGCCTTGCCCAGTTATATTAAGGCTTGTTTGCCGATTTCATGCTGCGAAAGTTGAGTAAATGATTTATTTAAAAAAGAAATTATCTTGCGACTTGCTCAATTCTCGGATAAACAAAGAGCTTTAAAGATACTGGTTGAGATCGGAGAATCTGATTGGGGAGAGCTACCAACGGAGTTTCAACCATTTGTTGAAGAAGTTCGTACTGCAATAAGAGTAAGAAATCGTACATTTTGTATTTCGCAATTTTTATATTTTGTTCATACTCATTGTCATGAATATTCAAATATTAGTAATATTTCTGTCCGTTACCCTAATCTACAGTCAGCAATAAACGATTGGGCATGGAGATTACCAAACAGTACGGAACATATAATTAATTCGAAAATTGTGACCTTACGGGAAGCAGAGGTGTTGATAAAATTAGGCCAATTACTGTATGAAAAAGGTCATTTAACACCAGTTGAAAAAGTAGGCCTTTATTCATCGTTTTTTGCAGGCCGTGACCCGATTGACGTGATGTTTACTTTGCCCCAATAACGCCTTGAGCTGCTTGATCAACCCAAAACAGACGGACGTGAGCCTCCCTGGGGCGCACTCCGTCTGTTTTTACTTTGCAGACGCACGGCTCCCCAGATCACCAGTATTGGCGGCAGCACTTGGTGTATAAGAGGGGCAAGCTGCAAATCCATCACAACAAATCCCAGCCCAATGAATACTGGATCGGCTGCACGCATGATTTCGGAGCTGCTCCTTAGGATCAGAGGCAAGCGGCTTAAGTAGTGGCGAATAGAGGGGCAGAACAGTGAAGCTCAAGTGCCCCGGTTTGTGGAAGAGTCATTTCAAGCCCTATTTTGCCCAGCAGCCCGTTGCGTAGTGCACGTTCCCCCTCCAGACCGGTCATCGTTTCCTCTAAATCTTTTATTGTAAGACCGCCATTCAAAATCAGCAGCGGCATCGGCTGAGGTTCATCCGGATAATCGCCATACAGATAACCGTCGAGATTAAAAGCGGCTTTGGCAGTGGTTGTATGGGCCAGAATATGTGCGGTGGCCGCGCCGCAAGGAATGCCCAACCAAAGCGATCCGTTCAGGATCGATCCGATTGGTGAGTAGCGAATTCGGTCCGCTAACAATCGCTTGAAAAGCTGGAAAAATCATCGGGATGATTAGGTGCGATCTTTGTCACGTTAACGATCATGTCCTTGCATTACTTCAAAATAAACAATTCCTCGACGGGAAGACCAAAAACTTTTGCCATCTTAATGGCCAGCACTGTACTTGGTATGAACTTGCCATTTTCTATCGTGTTGACCGTCTTTCTGGTGACCCCAATCAAATCCGCTAACTGTTCCTGGGTCAGATTCATTCTGGCTCGTTGCACCTTTATCGTATTTTCCAGAATATCTTCACTCATCGTCGAGCACCACATCTCGGTCAAGGATCAAGTAGCTTACCTGGGGAGAAATGACACCAATGAGAAGCAAGAGGTGTAAAACAAGCTGAATATTTAATGCCACATACAGGCTGAGCGCAAATAACGACACGATCAATCCTGAAGTTATCCAAAAGCCGATCGTAAAGCTCTTAAGTCGAAGCACTTGATAATACTCGTTATTTAATGATATGGCCAACGAGCGCTCTTTTTGGATGCGAAATGACAAGCTGACTATTTTTATGAGGTAGTAGGCCCAAACCAAGCTGCCCGTAACAGAAATAATGACAATGAAGCCTGTGATGAAGGTACCGGTGTCAACATGGAGATACCTGGTCAAAAAAGCCAGCTGCCATAGTAAAAAACCAATCAGGCTTCTTTTAATGAACGTTGTCCGATCCTTTTCCAGTCGGGTTGATTCAATAGACAAATAAATCTCCTCCTTATTTGTAACCTATAATACACATAATATCACCTTTAAGTTACAAAATCAAGGTTCAATCGCTGCTTAATTGGATGTCAATTGGCTGAACGATAAAGAGCGGCTCTTCCCCATTTCTAATATTGACAGAAGCAAGTGGGTTTGTTACTTTAAAACAAATAATTCACATCTTCATACTATGAATAAAGTGGATCATTCCCTTGCGAGGTGCTTGCTATGAATATCGAAAATATTGAAGCGTTTGTGTACGTCATTCATTGCGGGAGCTTTAACAAGGCGGCGGAGGCGCTGTTTTTGTCTCAGCCGTCGGTTACGGCGAGGATCAAATCGCTGGAGCAGGAGCTGAACTGCCAGCTCTTTGACCGGCTCGGCAAGCAGGTCCAAATTTCCGAGGACGGGAAACGGTTTCTGCCTTACGCGCAGCAGCTGCTGCTGGTGTATAAGACGGGCAAGCTGCAAATCCATCACAAAAAATCCCAGCCTAATGAATACCGGATCGGCTGCACGTTGTCTGTGTCGAATTACATGATTCCGGAGCTGCTTCCGTATTTGCAGAAGCGGTTTCCGGAGGCCAGCTACAAGCTGGTGACAGGCACAACGGATGATATTGTGAGCAAGGTGCTGAACAAGGAGGTCGATATCGGATTTGTGCGGAAGGCGCATCATCCGGGCCTGCAGTCCGTCAAATTTTATGTAGATCCGATTCGGTTGTACGTGTACAAGGATCATCCGTTTCTGAAGCAGCCGCTTGTTACGGCGGAGGAGGTGGCCCGGCAGCCGCTCGTTTTTTTTGAATGCGGGTCGCTCGACTGGCTGCGGATTCACCGGGTATTTGATTCGCTGGAGCAGCCGCCGAATATCCGGATTCAGACCGATAATTCCGAGATGGCCCGCAAGCTGATCATCCACAAGTCAGGCATCGGCTTTTTACCGGATTTGTGCGCCCGTCACGAGGCGGCGGAAGGGCTTCTTTATCCGCTGCTGCTGCCCGAAACGGAAGGAATCGCCCTGCAGACGAATTTGGTCGCTTGCCCAGGCGAGCATACCGAGCTGGTCGAAGCGGCGGCTGCGTTCGGCAAACGATTTTCTGCATCGGATTATTCAATCAGCTTATAGAAGTTCTCTATTAGGGAAGCCATTGACGCTAGTGGGACTCGGGTGATAAAGTGTAGTCAACACTAATTCATACTTTACAGGTAGGAATTATGAGAATAATTTACATTTTGCGATGGCGGGGGAACGAACATGAAAAAATGGCTCAAAGTATCTATGGTGTTGGCATTTGCGACGGCGCTGGCCGGATGCGGAACAAGCGGCGAAAGCAAGGAAGCGGCAGTAACAGCGACGGGCGGCTCTGCGGCAAAAGCGACAAAAATTGTCGTCGGCACGGGCACGCAATTTCCGAACGTTTGCTTTATTGATACAAACGGCAAGCTGACAGGCTATGACGTCGAGCTGGTGCGGGAAATCGACAAGCGGCTGGACGATTACGAATTTGAATTCCAGACCCTTGAATTTACGAATCTGCTGCTTAGCCTGGAAACGAAAAAAATTGATATGGTTGCGCATGAGATGGAGAAAAATCCGGAGCGGGAAGCTAAATATTTGTTCAATAAGGAGCCGTATTCGCACTGGAGAAATAAGGTTGCCGTCGCGAAAACAAATGACACGGTCCGTTCGCTCGACGATTTGAAGGGCAAGAAGGTGCTGACGACAGCGACTAGCGCGCAGGCGATCATTTTGGAAAACTACAATAAGAAAAACAACAATGCGATTCAGCTCGTGTACCAGAACGGCGGCGCCAATGACTCGGTGCAGCAGGTGACGACGGGCCGTGTCGAAGCGTTTCTGTCGGCGGACTTCACGCTGCCGCTCGTTGATCCGGAAGGCAAGCTCAAGCTGGTAGGACCGGCGCTCAGCGAATCCAATACGTTGTTTATGTTCCGCAAAAATGATCCCGAGCAGCAAAAGCTGGCGGACCGGATCGACGTCGCGCTGAAGGAAATTAAGGCGGACGGCACGCTGACGAAGCTGAGCAAGCAATGGCTGGGCGGAGACTATACAACCAAGGAATCCTAAGATCATTCAATGAAAGGCAGGCAGCCGCATGGGAGCATCGTTTGAAATCAGCTATGTGTTCGATTACCTGGTAAAGCTGCTTCCTGCCATACCGGTTACGCTGCAAATTGTAGCATGCTCGATTGTACTCGGGCTGGGCGTCGGCTTCATCGTCGCCCTCCCGCAGCTTTACCAGATTCCGGTTGCCCGGCAGCTGTCGCGCATCTATTTATCCTTTTTTCGCGGCACGCCGATTTTGATCCAGCTGTTTCTGTTTTATTACGGTCTGCCGGAGCTGCTCAAGCTCGCTCAGATCGACGCTGCGAAAATCCCGGCATTGTATTACGTCATCTTCACTTATGCGCTCCATAGCGGGGCGTACATGGCCGAAATGATTCGCGCCGCTGTCGGCGCGATTGACCGCGGGCAGGTCGAGGCTGCTTACAGTGTCGGCATGACGGGGCCGCAAGCATTTATCCGCATCGTGCTGCCGCAGGCGTTGGCGGTTGCGCTGCCTGTCTTCGCCAATCTCGTTATTGCAAACCTCAAGGACACGTCGCTGGCCTTCTCGCTGGGCATGATGGAGCTGACCGGCAAATCGCAGACGCTGGCCGTGATGTCCAGACATTTCGCCGAAACGTACATTTCGCTGGCAATCATTTATTTCATCATCAGCTTTGGACTTGAGAAGCTGTTCCGTCTGCTGGAACGCAGGCTGATGCGGAAGGGGCTGGCAACGGGATGACACTGGATGCTTCCTTTATATGGACCGCCTTCGTGGAGCTGCTGGACGCGATTCCAACCGCCTTGGCGATTACGGCCGTCTCGGTGTGCTGCGGCTTGTTGATCGGCACAGCAACGGCGCTGCTTCGCGAGTATCGGGTTCCTCTGCTGCACCAGCTAGCGACGGCGTACGTCACCTTTATTCGGGGAACGCCGATGCTGACGCATCTGCTGCTCATTTATTTCGGCTTGCCGCTGCTGGTGGATGGGGTAGCCGAAGCATGGGGGCTAAGCTTTCGTTCCGTTCAGATTCCGATGATCGGCTTTGCTTTTATTTCGTTTTCCATCACGGCTGGCGCCTACATGTCGGAGGTTGTCCGTTCAGGCATGCTTGCCGTGAACAAAGGCCAGATGGAAGCGGCGTATTCCGTCGGGATGACAACCGGGCAGGCGCTGTGGCGCATCGTGCTGCCGCAAGCCTTTGCGGCCAGCTTGCCGAACCTGTCCAATATGATCATCGGGATGCTGCACGGCTCGACGCTGGCCTTCACCGTATCGGTTGTGGAAATTAATGCGAAGGCACAAATCGTCGCAACGACGAACTGGAGGTTTTTCGAGTCTTACGTCGCTGCGGCGCTTATTTTCTGGGCGCTGACGTTTCTGATCGAGCGGCTGACCGCACTGGCCGAGAAACGGTTCAACACGTACAACCGGGGAGGCGTATCATGATCAAGCTGCAACATATTCGGAAAAGCTTCGGACGCACGGAGGTGCTCAAGGGGATCGACCTGACGATTCATAAGGGTGAAGTGGTCGCGATTCTCGGACCGAGCGGCTCCGGCAAAACGACGCTGCTGCGCTGCATCAACTACCTGGAGAAGCCAAGCGACGGGCAAATTACGATTGGCGATTTTACGCTTGACTGCAAGCGCCCCGGCAAAAAAGAGATTCACACCTTGCGCCAGAAATCGGCGATGGTGTTTCAGCAATACCATTTGTTCCGGCATAAGACGGCGCTGGAAAACGTGATGGAAGGGCTGCTGGTCGTGAAAAAGCTGCCCAAGGAGGAGGCGCGGAAGCGAAGCGTCGCCCTGCTGGAGAAGGTCGGACTCGGCGGCAAGCTGGATGCCTACCCGAGCGAGCTGTCCGGCGGACAGCAGCAGCGTGTCGGCATTGCGCGAGCGCTGGCGCTGAACCCCGAGGTCATTCTGTTCGACGAGCCGACCTCGGCGCTGGACCCGGAGCTGGTTGGCGAGGTGCTGGCGGTGATCCGCAGCATCGCGAGAGAAGGAATTACGATGGTCATCGTTACCCATGAGATGGGCTTTGCGCAGGATGTCGCCAATCATGTCGTGTTTATGGACGGCGGCGTCATTGTGGAGGAAGGCAGTCCGAAGGAGCTGTTCCGCTCGCCCAAGGAGGAGCGTACGAAGCAGTTTCTCAAGCGCATTACACCGGAACTCAGTTATTCCATTTGAAGGAGGCTTATCGGATGTCATTTACGTTCGGTATTTTGGATCAAAGTATTATTTTTCCCGGTCAAACGGCTCCCGAGGCGCTCGGCAATACGGTCAAGCTTGCGCAGCTGGCGGAAGGACTCGGCTATGTGCGCTTCTGGGTAGCGGAGCATCATGATTCGCCGCAGATGGCCGGCTCCTCGCCGGAGGTGCTGATTGCTTACTTGCTGGCGCACACCCGCAGCATCAAGATCGGCTCGGGCGGTGTGATGCTGCAGCATTACAGCCCGTACAAGGTCGCGGAAAACTTCAACCTGCTCGCGACGCTCGCTCCGGGCCGGGTTGAGCTGGGCATCGGGCGGGCGCCAGGCGGCTTGCCGCGCTCGACGCGGGCGCTGCAGAAAAGCGTCGCGGAGCCGGATACGCTGGAGGCGAAGCTGACGGAGCTGAAGCAGCTGCTCGCAGGTCCGACGGGCGCGGACCATCCGCTTGCCGGGCTGCAGGCGAGCCCGCTGCCATCCCAGCCTGCGGATATTTATGTGCTGGGCACAAGCTTGTCCAGCGCAGAGCTGGCGGCGTCGCAAGGGCTGCCGTATGCGTTCGCGCTGTTTATCAACAATGATCCGCAGACGGCCAAGGCCGCCTTTGACCTTTATCGTTCCAGGTTCAACCGGACGCAGGGCCGCGAGCCGCAGGCGATTCTTGCTTTATCGGTGATCGCTGCGAATACGGAGGAGGAAGCCCAGGAGCTGGCGGGCCAGCATAAGAGTGTCCGGGTGATGCTCGCCAGCGGCAAAACGGTCAATGTCGCCTCGCTGGAGCAGGCAGCCGAGTTTGCCCGTCAGGCCGGAGAGGACTATACAGCGGAGGAGCGCGACGCCGATATTACGCGCGGCACGAAGGAGTCGGTGCGTCGCCGGCTGCTGGAGATTGCCGAAGAATACGGCATTCATAATTTTGTATTTACGACGATTGTGCCGGATTTCGCCAAACGCGTGCGTTCGTTCGAGCTGGTGCAGGAAGCGTTCGCGGAGGAGCTGGTGTGAGCGCGGTGGCGGAAACGGCGCTGGCGCAGCGGCTGACCGCGATCCGACGGCAGCTTCACGCGCAGCCGGAGCTGTCCGGCGAGGAGTTCGCCACCTCGGAGGCGATCCGCAAGTGGCTGTCCGAGGCGGGTATCCGCGTGGTCGACTATGGCTTGAAGACCGGCGTGATCGCCGAAATCGGCGGCGGCTCCGGCGGGCCGACTGTCGCGCTGCGGGCGGACATCGACGCGCTGCCGATTCAGGAGGAGACGGGACTGCCGTTCTCCTCTGCGATTGACGGCCGGATGCATGCTTGCGGCCATGATTTTCATACGGCTGCGCTGCTGGGCGCCGCCTTTCTATTGAAGCAGCGGGAGGCGGCGCTGACGGGTACTGTGCGGCTGCTGTTTCAGCCCGCCGAGGAGAAGGCGACGGGCGCGAAGCAGCTGCTTGCACGCGGAGCGCTCGATGGTGTTGATGCGGTGTTCGGCATCCACAACAAGCCGGATTTGCCGGTTGGCACGGTAGGCGTACGCAGCGGGCCATTGATGGCGGCAGCCGACGGCTTCATCGTGACGGTGGACGGCCTCGGCACGCATGCCGCTGCGCCCGAGGCGGGGCTTGACCCGGTTGTCACGGCCGCTCATATCATTACGGCGCTGCAAACGATCGTGAGCCGCAATGTCAGTGCGCTGGACAGCGCCGTGGTCAGCGTCACGAGGCTGCATGTCGGGACGGCATGGAATGTGATTGCCGATGAGGCCGTATTCGACGGTACGATCCGGACGTTCGACGGGGAAGTCAGGCGAAAGGTGCGCAAGCGCTTCGAGCAGGTCGTGCATGGGGTGGCAGCCGCCTTCGGCACGGCAGCGCGGGTGAAGTGGCAGGAAGGGCCGCCTGCCGTCGTCAATGATGCGCGCTGGGCTGCTGTGGCTGCCCGTACGGCGGTGTCGCAGCAGATGGCCGTCGTTGAGCCGCAGCCGTCACCGGCGGGCGAGGATTTTGCTTTTTACTTGCAGGCAACGCCGGGCGCGTTTCTGTTTATCGGCACAGACGGCCCGCAGCAATGGCACCATCCGGCATTTGATGTCAATGAAGCGGCGCTTCCGTCCACGGCGGAGCTGCTGGCCGCGCTGGCGGCGGATGCGCTGAGCGAGCTTAATTTCAGCCAAGGAGGCAACAGCCATGAGTGAGCATGCAGCGGTAGAGGCAGCGGGAGCAGCGATTGAGGCTTACTTGCAAGCCTATGATGAAATTGAGAAGGAAATTGCAGAGCTGACCGAGGAGCAGCTGCGTTGGAAGGCGGCTCCTGCGTCGTGGAGCGTGACGGAGGTGCTGACGCATCTGGTCGATCACAGCATCGTCGTGTCATTCCGGCTGCGCGAAATTTTGGCAGGCTCGCCGGTACGTCTGCCTGCCTTTGATCAGGATGCATGGGTGGCGGGGCAGAAGGCCAATCAGGAGGACGTTCCGCATATTTTGGCCGCTGCCCATGCGCTGGTGCAATATAACGCGCGTCTGCTGGGAAGGCTGACCGACCAGGAATGGAGTAAAAGCGGAATCAATGCGAAGGGCGAGCCGGTGGCGATTGCGACGATCATCACGGCCTTTGTTGCCCATGTCCAGACCCATCTGGCGCAAATTCGCAGAATCAAGCGGGAAGAAGCCAGCGGAAAGCAGGGAAGCTGATGAGCAGCAGTCAAGTGATCGTCAGACAAGCGGAGGCTGTGGATCGCAGTGCGCTGGAGGCGGTGCTGCTGGATGCGTACGGCGAATATGAAGCGGTGCTGTCCGAGCAGCGCTGGCAAGAATACAAGGCGAGCATCCTGCTGGCCATCGACGACCCGCAGAGCGTCAAGCTGGTCGCCGAGCTGAACGGCGCGGTGATTGGCAGCGTGTTTTTGTTTGATTCCTCGGAGACGGCTTACGGCCGTTCCGAGCTTGACATTCAGTCGCCGATTATCCGGCTGCTGGCCGTGGAGCGCCAGGCGCGCGGCGCAGGCGCGGCGACGGAGCTGATCCGTGCAAGCGCCAGGCTGGCGCGTGAGCAAGGCGCGGCCACCTTGCATTTGCATACGTCGGATATGATGGCGGCTGCTGTCCGGCTGTACGAACGGCTTGGCTTCGAGCGGGCATACGACAAGGAATTTATGAACGGCGATATTTTGGTCAAGAGCTACCGCCTGCATCTGGCGCAAGCCTCGCTGCTGCAGGAGCAGGAAGCCGGGTAAGCGTTCATGTCGCGATCTGATTGGCGATCATCATGTAGGCAAGGTGCAAGGAATGCACGTAAACTAGGACACAGCGGCTGCAGGATAACTGCGGCGCGCTTCAGGAGGGCTTCAGTATGGGAAGACGCAAGCAGATTAAATTCGGGGCCATCATTCACGGGGTCGGGGGCAATATTGCCGGCTGGAGACATCCCGAGGTTCCGGCAGATGCAAGTGTCAGCCTGGATTTCTACAAGCAGCAGGCGTTGACCGCGGAGCGCGGGAAGTTCGATCTGGTGTTTATCGCTGACGGCTTATACATTAATGAAAAGTCGATCCCTCATTTTCTGAATCGGTTTGAGCCGCTGACCATCTTATCCGCACTGGCGGCGGTGACGTCGCGAATCGGTCTGGTCGGCACGTTGTCCAGCTCGTACAGCGAGCCGTTTAATGTAGCGCGGCAGTTTGCGTCGCTGGACCAAATCAGCGGCGGGCGAGCCGGGTGGAACGTTGTTACCTCGCCGCTCGAAGGCTCAGCCGGGAATTTCGGCAGAAAGGATCATCCGACGCATAGCGAGCGCTATGAAATTGCCGAGGAATTTCTGGAAGTGGCGCGCGGCTTATGGGATTCGTGGGAGGATGACGCGTTTGTACGCGATAAGGCGTCCGGCGTCTTTTTCGATCCGTCGAAGCTGCATCGCCTGAATCATAAAGGCAAGCATTTTTCCGTGCAGGGTCCGTTGAATATCGCACGCTCCAAGCAAGGGCAGCCGGTTATTTTCCAGGCCGGGTCATCGGAAAGCGGCAAAGCGCTGGCAGGCAAAGGAGCCGACGCCGTATTCACGGGGCATGAAACGATTGAGGATGCTAAGGCGTTCTACCGCGACGTGAAGCAGCGCGCCATTCAGGAGGGCCGTTCCGCTGACGACATTGCCATTATGCCGGGCATCGGGCCGATTATCGGCCGGACGGAAGAGGAGGCGGAGCGCAAGTACGAAGAGCTGGCCGCACTCGTTTCGATTGAAAATGCGCTGAATTTCCTGGGCCGCTTCTTCGAGCATCACGACTTCTCCCAGTATCCGCTTGATGAGCCGTTTCCGGAGCTGGGCGAGCTGGGCCGCAACAGCTTCCGCAGCGGTACGGATAAAATCAAGCAAACGGCCAAGGCCGAAGGGCTGACGCTGCGCCAGGTCGCACTGCGATCGGCAACGCCGCGCAGTTCGTTTATCGGCACGCCGGAGAACATCGCCGATCTCATCCAGCAATGGCATGAGGAGGAGGCCGCCGACGGCTTCATTATTCATACGCATCTGCCGGCAGGCTTGAATGACTTCGTCGAGCTGGTCGTGCCGATTTTACAGGAGCGCGGCATTTACCGCACGGAGTACGAAGCGGACACCTTGCGCGGCAATCTGGGCCTGCCGATTCCGGCCAACCGCTACACGGAGCAAAAAACGGCGCTGGAGCAGGCGCTGTAAAGGCTGCTAGAGCGATCACGGCTTGTGCTGGCGCTAGGGGAAGTCAAGAGGCCAGGCTAGAGACTGATGCGATGCAGCTGCGGAAACTGACCACTGTCCGAAGCCGATCATGCTGAGCGCCTGATGTCAAAAGTGAAATGAGAAAGCTTTCACCTACGCGTTTGCCGTGGGTGAAAGCTATTTTTGTGTGGTGTGGATGGACTGGCATAAGCATAGTAGGTGTAAGTGCAAGTAGATGTACTTCGTACAGAATATACAATCCGCATGTCAGGTGAAAATATTGGAATTATATAAATATTATTTACAAATTTGTTATAATTAGTTTTGTTGATAAAAAAGGAGGCTTAAAACTATTGATTACATGTTTAGAAATGATAAGAAATTCATGAGTTGTTCAACATGAACTATTCGTACAACTGTAAAGTCATACAGACCTATAGATGACTGAGGTGATAGTAGTTGAAGGGGAAGATAAAACTTAAAAAGTTAAACATTATACTGTTTAGTTGTTTATTAATGATACTAAGTACAAGGATAGACAGCATTCTTGCTAAATCTAAAGATACCATTGAGGTTTTCTTACATTCATCAACGATAAAAGTGAATAAAACGATGTTCGTACTGCCCCCTGAAAATCCGGCTTTTATCTACAATAACACAACTTATGTGCCTTTGAGACTTCTTGCTGAAAACATGGATTATGTTGTTTCATATTCTGAAAACACGCGTGAAATAAATGTCGATTGGTACTGCGGGTTTAAAGAGCTGCAATTAAACAAAAATCGCTCAATTTGCATCATTGATACTTTAGTTGACCTGCCTGAGAATGTACATGTTGCAGGGTTCGTTACACATATAGATGGATCGGACATAAATGTGGAAAGATATTTGCCCGCCATTCAATTAAAAAGTGGTGATTCGATGATTCTGATTAATACAAGAAATGGAATCGTAGTTAGTGAAACATTGGCACAAGGAAATAAATCTGCGTTTGATTTCGTTTATCCTTACGTTTCCGGATTTCTTGTTGGTGACCGGGAGATCATAAGTCTTTTTCAGAAGTCGCAATTACAATAATAGTGAACCAAGCAGCAGTTTTCGGATGGCATGTTCAAGAGCGCTCATGATCGAGCGGGTTGCTTTTTCACAATGGAGGTGAAATCATATACAAAGTGGACGAGGCGGCTATAGAACGTAAGCTCGTCACACCTTGAACCGACCAACAGTCAGCTGCAGCTGATCGGCGATCTGGGAGAGCGAGGTCGCGGCGGAGGATACCTCCTTCATGGACGAAAGCTGCTCCTCCGTAGAAGCCGTCACTTGCTCCGTCCCGGCTGCCGCGCTTTCGGTCACCTCCGAAATGACTTTCATTGAATCGGTCATTTGCTCGACGCCTGCGGTCATTTGCCGGATGGCGGAAGATATTTCCCCGGTGCCTACGGCTACGTCGTGAACGGCTTGCCGGATGTGCTCGAACGATTGCCCGGCCACATGCACGGTATGGATGCCTGCCTGTACCTCTGTCGTAACGGTAGTCATGGATTGCGCGGCTTTGTCAACGCCCCCTGTTATGGAGGCAATCAGGGACGATATTTGGCTGGTGGACTCCGCAGCCTGCTGTGACAGCTTTCGCACCTCTGCTGCGACGACCTCGAAGCCGCGCCCGTGCTCGCCCGCCCGAGCGGCTTCGATGGATGCGTTGAGCGCAAGCAGATTGGTCTGTGCCGAGATGTCCGCAATCGTGCTTGCAATTTGGCGAATTTCCTGGGAATGTCCGCCAAGCTCTTCGACGATTGCGTTGAGATTCTTTACCTTGTGCTGGATCGCATTCATTTGTTCAATGGTGGTCGCAATGGATTGATGGCCAAGCTCGGCTTTTTGGGAGGCTTCTTCAGCCTTGGCAGATGCGCTTTGGGTGCTTGCTGCGATTTGCTGGAAGCCTGCTGACATCTCGCTTGTCGTCTGCAGGCTGTCGGTCACCAGCGACACTTGCGTATCCGAGCCGCTTGCAAGGGACTGCATGGTGGAGGCGATTTGCCCGGTAACGGACGTCGCCTGCTCTGCGCTGGCCGTCAGCTCCTCGGCAGCCGCAGCTACTTGCGAGGAGCCTTCATTGACCTGGGTAATCATGGTTTTCAGGTTGTTGGTCATCCTATTAAAGCTGCTGGCAAGCTTGCCAAGCTCATCGTTGCTTTTCATCATCATTTTTTCGACGGTTAAATCGCCTCCGGCGATTTTTTCGGCAACCCGGGAAATGGCTGACAGCGGAGTAGCAATCAGTTTGCCCATCACCAACGCTATGGCGACGCCTGACACAATTGCGGCGAGGCCCAGACCGAAAATGAGATTTTGCATGGTTACGCTTTTTCTTTCGGCATCGGTGACGCCGGTTTGGAGCTGTTCGGACTGAAACGCAATCATCTCATCCGTCGCTTTTTCCAGCGCGATAATTTGGTTTCGAGTCCGGTTAATAATGAAGTCCTGGACGGCTTGTGTGTTATTTTGCTTTTTATACTCAACCAGCTGCATAGAAAGCGCATAATATTCGGCTTCCAGTGTGCCGGTCTGAGCCAACAGCTTTTGCATCGTTTCCGACGTTGAAATTTGTTTCATGTGGGCGAGCGACTCGACAAACTTGGCATGCGTCGAGTTGATGCTGCTTAACGAAATATCGTCGCCGAGCAGCGCATAGCCCCGTACAGCCACCTGCTGGGCTTTTACGTCGGTCAGCATATCCTTGGCTTTGACCATTTTTGCTGCCCGGTCATCGATGAGCTGGGTGTACGTGCTGTTCAGCGAGATCGCCTGGTACAAGCCGAGGGCAATAATCATAAGCAGTAAAGCAAGCACGACGGCGAAGCCTGATAATAGTTTAATGCGGATTGAGATGTTTTTCATGATCTTCCCCCATTATATAATGTAATCATTACAACTAACGGACTCATCATATCATATGGGGTGCTTTAAGACCATTACAAAAGTCCTTGCAATGGGTGCGAGCATCATCATAATTAAACTTTACCCACTCCACGAACGCTCCGACTCTGGACGCTTCCTGCGCTTTCCATTATAATGATAACTATTCTCATTTAGGCCGACAAAAAGCTGATTCCTGCGCCAAACCTGTAGCAAAGCTTACCAGGGGGCAGGAATACAGTCAGAAGGAGCGTGCAGCAAAGTGATTCACAGGTTTTTATCGTATTACAGGCCCTACAAAGGGTTATTTATGCTGGACTTCGGGTGCGCGGTGGTCGCGGGCTTGCTGGAGCTTGGATTTCCGCTGATCATCCAGCGGTTTATTGACCAGCTGCTGCCGAATGAGGCATGGTCGCTGATTATCGCAGCGTCGCTGGGCCTGCTTGGCTTGTATGTGTTGAATACGTTCCTTATGTACATCGTCAACTATTGGGGCCATATGCTGGGCATCAACATTGAGACGGATATGCGTAAAAAGCTGTTCGAGCATATTCAGAAGCTGTCCTTCCGGTTTTTCGACAATACGAAAACGGGACACCTGATGTCGCGGCTGACCAACGACATGATGCAGATTGGCGAGATGGCGCATCATGGTCCTGAGGATTTGTTTATCGCCGTGATGACATTGACCGGGGCGTTTGGATTGATGCTGATGATCAACTGGAAGCTGGCGGTAATGACGTTTATTATTGTGCCGGCGATTATTTGGCTGGTCGTTTACTTTAATGGAAAGATGACGAAGGCGATTCAGCAGCTGTTTGGCGATATCGGCGAATTTAATGCCCGCGTCGAAAATAACGTCGGCGGCATTCGTGTCGTCCAGGCGTTTTCCAACGAGGATTACGAGCAGAAGCAGTTTGCGGTCGCAAACAGCCGGTTCAGGCTGACGAAGCTGCTGTCCTACAAGCTGATCGCCAAAAACGGCTCGATCAGTTATATGATGATGCGGTTTGTCACGTTGTTTGTGATGGTGTGCGGCACGTATTTTGTGATTCAGAAGGAGCTGAGCTACGGCCAGTTTATGGGCTTTCTGCTGCTGACAAATGTATTTTTCCGCCCAATTGAAAAAATAAACGCGATTATCGAAAGTTATCCGCAGGGCATCGCCGGATTCAAGCGGTATATCGAGCTGCTCGATACAGCGCCGGATGTGGCGGATGCGCCTGACGCGGTGGAGCTTGGGCCGCTGCAACGGGACATCCGGTTTGATAACGTCTCGTTTGGCTATGAAGCCGATGCCGACGTGCTTCACGGCATTCAGCTGACGATCCGCAAAGGAGAAACGGTGGCGTTTGTCGGCCCTTCCGGCGCGGGCAAGACGACGCTGTGCAGCTTGCTGCCGCGGTTTTATGAAGTGACCGGAGGCGCGATTCGGGTGGACGGGACAGACATCCGCGAGGTGAAGCTGGAGTCGCTGCGCCGCCAGATCGGCATCGTGCAGCAGGACGTCTATTTATTTGCCGGGACGATCCGTGAAAATATATTGTACGGCAAGCTCGGCGCTTCGGAGCAGGAGGTGTGGGAGGCGGCGCGTCGGGCCCGGCTGGACGCGTTTATCCGCTCACAGCCCGACGGGCTGGAGACGGTCATCGGCGAGCGGGGCGTGAAGCTGTCCGGCGGGCAAAAGCAGCGGCTGGCGATTGCCCGGATGTTTCTGAAAAATCCGCCTATCCTCATTCTTGACGAGGCGACCTCGGCGCTGGATACGGAAACGGAGGCAGTTATTCAGCAGTCGCTCGCCGAATTGTCTGCCGGGCGGACGACGCTGGTCATCGCTCACCGGCTAGCGACGATTCGCAATGCGGATCGGATCGTCGTTGTGACGGAGCAAGGGATCAGCGAGCAGGGACGGCATCAGGAGCTGGTGGCGGCGGGCGGGGTGTACAGCCGGCTGCATCATGCGCAATTCGGAACCGGAGGATAAGTGCCGACCGGCAACGCGGGCGGAGCAAACCGGCTGCAGCTGGGAGCTGCAGTGCAGCGCCTCAATGCAAGTTTCCGGCAGGGGCTGGCAAGAGCCGCGCCGCTGTCGGCTGCAGCCGCACGCCAGCGCGCTCAAACGAATTACTGCCCGTGTCAGGGAGAAAATGACTGAAAGACGATGGACCCAAAAAAGACGACCATGAAGGTCGTCTTGGTAAAAAACGAAGGAAGCCAGTTCGATTAGCCGAACATCTCGACGATTGTTTTAACGAGCAGGATTGGTAATGCAGCAAACCCAACGACGCCAAAAATCATACCTTTTACAACAGCTTTGATGTTTTCCATGATTTTCATCTCCAAACTGTCTATTTATTTTGTCTATTATGTGAACATTGTAAGGAATAATTGTGTAAATGTCAACGATAAATATTTTAGTAATAAAACATAAAGCTGTTACATGACAGATAGGAAAGGGGTGTGCTAAACTAGAATAATGCTAAACTAGCGGCAGGTGGGCATAACGCTTATATCGTGCAGCCTGGATAAGATGCTGATTTTTTCGTAATTTTTACAGCATAGAGCATCCGCTATACGAGGAGGTGTCCCTAATGTTAAACATTGTGGACGAGATTGACAAAATAAAACAGCAGATGATGCTGAAGGGCTACAAGCTCACGCCTCAGCGAGCGGCTACAGTCCGGGTGCTGCTGGAAAATGAGCAGGATCATTTGAGCGCCGAGGACGTCTTTATGATCGTCAGGGAGCGGTATCCTGATATCGGGCTGGCGACGGTATACCGGACGCTGGAGCTGCTGACGGAGCTGCATATTGTAGAGAAAATGAATTTCGGCGACGGCGTGGCCCGCTTCGACCTGCGCAGCGAGGAGCATGAGCATATGCATCACCATCTCGTATGCCATACGTGCGGAGCGTTGGAGGAAATCAAGGACGACTGGCTGACGGAGCTGGAAGAGCGGCTGCAGCGTGAATATGGATTTCAGGTAACGGATCATCGGCTTGATTTTATCGGGATCTATCATGCCTGTAAGCGCGGAGACTGCAAAAAGAAGGGCGGCAAGGCGGTATCCTGATGCCTGCCCGGCGGTCTCCGCTAATCTTGTCTTGCCCGCTGCTCCGGCTGTTCCGGGGGCGGGCAAGCTGCTTTTCCAGGGATACATAGATTTATCGCAAGCAAGGGAGCTGAGGCATGATGAGCGTTCAGCTGACGCAACGGATGATCAGGCAAGTATGCGGCCCGGCATCATTCAAGAAGGGAGCGGCGCTTGAACGGCAGGGTCGGGTGACGCCCCGGCCGTCGGATGAGCCGCTTTACGAGGCTGTCGTCGGGGCAGCCGGCGGCGCGTTTCATGTTTGTGTCGAGCTTACCGCAAGCGGGCAGGTGGAGGTGGGCTGCACCTGTCCTTCTTTTCCGCGTCAGGAGCAATTTTGCGAGCATGTCGCGGCAGTGCTGCTGCACAGGCTGCAAGCAGAGGGCGGCTCATCGGCCGCAGAGCATGAGCATGCAGCTGATGAAGCAAGGACAAGGGCAGCGGGAACGGCCGATACAGCCGGGACGGCGAGAAGGGGGCAAGCTGCCGAGAGGGTGAAAAACGCCGGAGCGGCTAAACTGGCGGGCAATGCGCGGCTGGAGGGGCGAGCAGGAGCGGAGCGCACGGGCGCGACCGTGCCGGATGCGGGCAACGCAGCGCTGCTGGCCCAGCGTGTGCTTGGCGTGTTCGCTCGTCCGCCGCTCAAGCGGCTCAGTACCGGCGTGCTGCTCGACAAGCGGACCGAGCTGCGGATGGAGGTTACGCTTAGCCCGTTTTCATGCGGTCCCGGTCAGTACATGCCGGGTTTGGAGCTGAGGCTGGGCCCGGAGCCGCTTTATGTCGTCTCCCGGATCAGGGAGCTGCTGGAGCATATCGGCGCGCAGACGGTTTACCGGGTATCGAGGCATTTCACCTACGACCCGGAGCTGCACCGCTTTTGCGAGGAGGATCATGCGGTGATCGGGCAGCTGCTCCGTATTTTGCGCAACGAGCAGCTGTATCGGAGAACGATCAGCTTGTATCCGTCGCATGATCCGGGTGCAAGCGGGGACCGTGTGCTGCTCATTCCACCGGATTCCTGGGACGCGCTGCTGCCGCTGCTTCGGCGGCTTCCCGTCGCTAGGCTTGTGCGCCCGGGGATGAAGCCTGCTCCGCTGCAGGTGGCGGCCGGTCAGCTGCCGCTTGCGTTCGAGTTCGACGAGCGGCAGGGAGACGGAGCAGCTGACGGTTATGTGCTTACCGTGCATGGACAAGACAGCTTGCTGGCGCTGCCGGATTACGGGGTCGTATGGACGCAGGATCGGCTGCTGGAGCTGCCCGACGACGCAGGCGGAAGACTGGCTGAGCTGTTGGCCGCGCTGCAAGCGGCCGGGGAGCGTCAGGTCGCGATTCCGGCGGACCGGATGGGGGCCTTCATGGACAAGGTGGTTCCCGGGCTGATGAAGCTGGGTCCGGTGCGGATTACGCAGGCGATTTCGGACCGGGTGCTGCAGGTGGAGCTGCGCGCCAGACTGTATCTGGACCGGGTGAAGGAAAAGCTGCTGGCCGGTCTGGAGTTTCAATACGGCGATATTGTCATTAATCCGCTGGAGCCGGAGCAAGGCAAGCGCGGAGCCGACCGCATCCTGATGCGGGACGGAGAAAAAGAGCGGCGGATTATGGAGCTGCTCGGTCTTGCGCCGTTTTCCAGACGGGAAAGCGGGTATGTGCTGGAGGGAGAAGCGGAGGAATTTGCATTTTTCGCCGATATTTTGCCGCAGCTGGAGCCGCTGGTGGATGTATATGCAACGTCGGCGGTCAAGGTCAGGGTGCTGGCCGCGCCCGTTCCGCCACGTATCAGGGTTGATGTGGATGAACGGGTCGATTGGCTGGAGTGCCGCTTCGAGCTGGAGGGCATTCCCGAAGCGGACATTCGCGAGCTGCTGCTTGCGCTGGAGGAGAAGCGCCGGTACTACCGGCTGCCGAACGGTTCTCTGCTGCCGCTGGAAACGGCGGAGTTTCAGCAGCTGGTTCGTTTTCTCAATGAGCTGGGCGCACGTAAAGGAGATTGGACGGATGGCATGATCCGGCTGCCCGCGATCCGCGGGCTAAGCTTGAGCGATTCAACGGAGCTTGGGCATCCGGTACGCTTTGGAAAATCGCTGCGCCGGATGCTGGAGCATCTGCGCAATCCTGACCACCTCGACTTCCCGGTTCCCGAGCCTTTGCAGGGCGTGCTGCGCGACTACCAGGCGTACGGATTTCAATGGATGAAAACGCTGGCTCATTACGGACTTGGCGGTATTCTCGCCGATGAGATGGGGCTTGGCAAAACGGTGCAAAGCGTGGCGTTTCTCGTATCGGCGCTGCCCGAAATTCGCCAAGCATCCAGGCCCGCGCTCATCGTTTGTCCGGCATCGCTCGTGTACAATTGGCGCCGTGAGCTGAGCCGGTTTGCCCCGGACGTGCAAGCGATTGTCATCGACGGCAGCCCGGCTGAACGCGGCGTATTGCTCGCGCGGGCCGACAAGGCGGATGTCGTCATAACTTCGTATCCGCTGCTGCGTCAGGATGTGGAAGCGTACGCCGGGCGTGTATTCCATGCGATGATTTTGGACGAGGCGCAAGCGTTCAAAAACAATGCGACCCAGACGGCTCGTGCGGTCAAGTCGATCCAGGCCAAGCACCGCTTTGCGCTGACAGGAACGCCTGTGGAAAACGGGCTGGACGAGCTGTGGTCGATTTTTGATATTGTGTTTCCGGCGTTGTTCCCTGATAAGCAAACCTTCAGCTGGCTGACGCGTGAAACCATCGCCCGGCGAATTCGTCCGTTTTTGCTGCGGCGGCGCAAGTCCGATGTACTTCAGGAGCTGCCGGACAAAGTGGAAACCGTCCACACGTCCGCCTTGCTGCCGGAGCAGAAAAAGCTGTATACCGTCTATTTGGCCAAGCTGCAAAAAGAAGCGCTCAAGCATCTGAATGAGGATTGCTTTCACGAAAACAGAATCAAAATACTGGCCGGCTTGACCCGGCTGCGTCAGGTGTGCTGTCACCCTGCGTTGTTTGTGCAAGGGTACGAGGGGAGCTCGGCCAAGTTCGAGCAGCTGCTGGAGCTTGTCGAGGAGTGCCGCGCTGCCGGAAAGCGGCTGCTTGTGTTTTCCCAGTTCACGGAGATGCTGCGGCTGATCAGCAGGGAGCTGGCTTATCGCGGCTTGCCGTTTTTTTACCTGGACGGCGCTACGCCGTCTGCGGAGCGGGTGGAGCTATGCGACCGGTTTAATGCGGGGGAGCGCGACCTTTTCCTGATTTCGTTGAAGGCGGGCGGAACCGGGCTGAATTTGACAGGCGCAGATACCGTTATTTTGTACGATCTATGGTGGAACCCGGCGGTGGAGCAGCAGGCCGCCGACCGCGCCCATCGGATCGGGCAAAAACGGGTGGTGCAGGTCATCCGTCTCGTCGCGCAAGGGACGGTTGAGGAGAAAATCGTGGAGCTGCAGCAGCGCAAGCGGGATTTGATTGACGCGGTTATCGAGCCGGGGCCGGAATCGCTGGGCGGATTAACGACGCAGGAGCTGCGCGAGCTGTTGATGCTGGAGCTGGAGCAGGAGCCGCGAGCTGGCGAGTAAGCTGATTGAGGCGAGGCATGGGCCGGGCGAATAGACTGAGTGAGGCGGCGTGGGCCGGTTAATTAGGCGAGTGAGGTAGGGCGCGGGTCGGGCGAAAGGGCGAGTCAGGTCCGGCTGCGGCTTGCCTGAGCCGGCTTACGCGCTGCTGCCAAGGAACATAAAGCGGAGGGGGGAGTTGGCTTCGTGGCAACATGGAATTTGCAGGAAACCCGGTGTCACCTGTTTATCTGCAACGGGGGCAGCTGCATGCGCGGGCAAGGCGAGGAGGTTACTCTCGCGATCCGTGAGGAAATCAGCCGACTTGAGGCGGATCACCTGATCCACACAACCCGGACCCGGTGCAACGGACGGTGTACAGACGCATGTGTCGTCATCGCTTACCCGGAAGGCGTATGGTATAAGGGCATTACGCCGGAGCTGGGCAAGCAGCTGGTGCAGCGCCAGCTTCAGGGAGAGCGGCTGACGGAGCAGGTCGTGTACACGTTCGACGGGACGTTTGTCGCAGCCGGCACTTCGATGACGGGCCAGGCGAAGCCGTAACGGCGACGTCGACATCGCACGCAGCGTCCGCAGCGCCATTTGCCCAAAGGCGATTGAGAAAGCATCCGTCACGATAAAGCGCAAAACACATGGAAATGGAAGCAGCAGGCAGGAATTGACTGACAGGCAGCGAATGAGTATGCATCCCCGATTATAACGGATCTTCGTCTCCTGAATCGCAGCATCACGACCATCGCGACGAGATCGGAAAGGTGTCCGGATGCGTAACTCATGGGTTGGAAGCATGACTGGCTTGTTTGTTGCGGTACTTTTTCTTTGGTTGGCGTCTGGACAGGCAGCCCTGGCTGAGACGGAGGCAGCCGACAAGCCGCTGCTGATTGTTGTCAATGACCAGCGGCTTGATTTCGGCGTCGGCGCAACGGGTCCGGAAATACAAGGGAAGGTGTCCTTTGCTCCCGTCCGGGCGCTTGCGAAAGCGCTGCAGGTGAGCCTGGAGGAGAAGGACGATGAGGTTCGTCTTATGAAAGGGGAACGGACGCTGGTGCTGCGTTATCTGGCGAACCAGGCTGTGAACGACCGCGGGCAAACGTTCATCATGTGGCAATTTCTCCGCGACGGCACCTTGCTTGCGCCTGCCGCTTACTTGGGCACGTATTTCGGCTATGAGGCTGCAGGCTTTCCCGACCTGCCGATGCTGCGGCTCAAAAATAACGAAGCGGTCTTGAGCGACGAGCAGCTGGCGCAGCGGGAGCAGACCCGACTGGAGGAGGAGCGCGAGGCGCGCAAGCCGGTCATTTACCTCACCTTCGATGACGGTCCGTCCAAAAGCACGCCGGAGCTGCTGGATCAATTAAAAGCGTATAAGGCCAAGGCAACCTTCTTCATGCTCGGTCCGCCGATGAAGGCGTTTCCTGATGCGGTGCGGCGGCTTGTCGAGGAAGGACATCAAGCAGGCTTGCATGGCATGACCCATGAGAAGGAGAAGTTTTACAAATCGCCGCAAAGCGCATTAGCCGAGATGGATCAAGCCAATCAGCAGCTGTCGCAGGCGGCGGGCAGCAAAACAAAGCTGATCCGCACACCGTACGGCAGCAAGCCGTCGTTTACGGCAGCCTATCGCGATGTAACGGCGGAAGCCGGTTATCGGCTGTGGGACTGGAATGTCGATTCGCGGGACTGGACCTATACGCATGAGCCGGAGCAAATGATCGAGCCTGTGCTGGCCGACATACGCCGGCTGCGCGAGAAGCGGCTGACGCCGGTTGTGCTGTTCCATGACCACGAGGCGACTGTACGTGTGCTGCCCCGCATTTTGCAGGCGCTGCAAGCCGAAGGGTACCGCTTTGCCGCCATCGGCCAGGAGCAGGAGCCGCTTAACTTCTGGAAGGATACCCGCTAGACGCGGCTTGTGCTGTGAAGTGGAGTTGACCCTGCAGCCTCAGGCGCTTCGTGAGACGTACGAAGAAGCTATCCTGATCATATGAGATACGAGGCATAATGAAGGACCCCAGCCTCCACGCTTACGTGGCAGCCGAGGTCCTCTTTGGTTTTGATTGCGGATCTTGTGTCCGCCGTGCCGCAGCGTCGAACAGACGAGAGGTCAGCCCTGGGCTGGACTCATGATCTGCTTCGGCCGCCAGTTTCGTTACAAGCGCGCTTCAAACGTCTTGCAATCCGTTTCTTCGGAACGGCGTGCCTTGCCGCCATCATGGTGGCTGACCACATAAATCGAGGACGCGGTACAGGAGTTGCCTGCCGCCCAGAACTTACAGGCATTTACTTCACACAATACATCCTTGGCCATATCGGTTTCACCTCCTTTGCTTTAACAGCATTGGCGAAACCGGTACGGTTTTATACGTTTGCGCTGCCCATAATTTGGATAGCGAGCTTGATCAGGCTGATTGATCGGCCGTATGCAGCGTAAACTTGTTTTTCCCGCCGCGTTTCGACGCATACAACGCTTCATCGGCCAACGCGATCAGCTGCTCGGCTGTCTCCCCTTGGCCCGGATAAAGCGAGCCGCCGACGCTGCAGCCGATGCTGACCGAGTGGTCGCCGAGCTCGAACGGCTTGTTCAGCAGCGAAATAACTTGCCCGGCCGTCGATTCCGCGATGCGCTGCGGCTCCGGATGGGCGGATTTCAAGATGATCAGAAATTCATCCCCGCCAAGCCGGGCGGTCAAGTCTCCGGGGCCAGGCACCTGAACGAGCCGCTGCGCGACCTGCTGCAGCAGCAGGTCGCCGACCGGATGGCCCAGTGTGTCATTGACTTTCTTGAACCCATCGAGGTCCAGATACAGAAAAATCAGCGATTCGCCGGGCTTGACCAGCGGCAGCGTCCGCTCCATGTACGCCTCCAGCGCCGTTCGGTTCGGAAGCGCGGTCAGATGGTCATAATGCGCGAGATTATGCATCGTCCCGAGCTGCGACTGCGTCCGGGTCAGCGAATCGACCAGATTGCGCAAGGATACGGCCAGCAGATGAACATCCTTGATTTGCTTGAAGTCCGGAATTTCAACCTCTTCGCCCGCTCTGAGCCGGTCGGCTGCCAGCGCGATCCGCTGAAGCGGACGGGACAGCGCTCTGGCGACTACCCAGCCGGCCAGCGCAAACAGGACAGAGGCCGCAATACCGACCAGCAAAATATACGTGCGCAGCTGCTGCACCGAGGCGAAAGCCGTGGATAACGGCTGCCGGACCAGGACGGTCCAGCCGAGTCCAGGGTAGTTCCCATACCCGTCGCCGTAGGCATAGCCGGTCAGGTACGTTTTCCCATCCGGCCAAGGCTCAAGCTCCCAGCCGCTGTCGCCGTTTGTCTGGGCGTTGACGATGCTGCTCATGTTGAGCGGCTGGCCGACAAGTGCAGCCGGGCCAAGCAGCACCGTATTGTCCCGCTTGCTGATAATCATCAGCTCCAGGTCCTTGTTGTAGCGCAATTGGGGAGCCAAGATCGTTTTTTCGACCTCGCGCGACCATTCCCAGCTCATATGGGCGGCAAGCACGCCGACCAGCTCGTTATTTTTGTTGCGCACGGGTACGCTGATGTCTACAAATTGCAGCGGCTCGCCGCTCGGATTCGGCAGCAGCTTGGCGAGCAGAACAGCCTCGTGCACGTCGCCGATAAACTTGCCTTGCAGCGCCTCCTTGTAGACGGGGCGGGCGGACAAATCCGCTCCCAGCAAAATGCCGCCTGTGGAAGCGAGCACTTTGCCGCGGGCGTCCATCCAGCCCACCCAGGAGAAGGAAGGGAAGCTGCTTTGCAGCTGGTCCAGCAGCAGCTGGGCGCTGGCCGTATGCCCTTCCTCCCGAAATACATCCATGCTGGCGAGTATATCAATTTCCCCGGAACGGGACCACATGAAATGATCGAGATTGTCGGACATCTGGTACGCCGTGGCAGCAAGGGATTGTCCGATTTCATTTTTGACAGTTTGGCTTGATCGTTCCTCAATAACCAGGCTCAGTACGATACATAATACAAATACAAAGATCGAAAATGCAGCCATAAGGCAGGTTCGAAGTGTGATGGACATAGGACGGCCCCCTGGCAGCGTATGGATGACTTCCACATCGTTCACGGCTGTGATCAACGGCTCATTTCTTTCTAGATAAATAAAACCGGTTGACTTCCAGTAAACTGTAACCAGTATAATTCATTCTGTACTGAAAAAAAAGGAGGCCATGCGATGAAGTACACGGTGATCACAGGAGCAAGCTCGGGAATTGGATATGAAACGGCGCTGGCGTTTGCAGCGCGCGGCAAGCATTTGGTTCTGGCTGCGCGGCGTTATGACAACCTGGAGGCGTTGCGTGCTCGGATCGAACAGCAATACCCGGATGTAAGAGTCGTCATCCAGGCGGTTGATTTGTCTGTGGCCGACAACGCCTATGCTTTCTACGAGAGCTTGAAGGCATATGACGTCGAAACGTGGATCAATAACGCCGGCTTCGGCAACTTCGCGGCCATAGGCGAGCAGAAATTGGACAAAATTCAGCAGCTGCTTCATCTCAACATCGAGGCATTGACGATTCTGTCCACCCTGTTTGTCCGGGATTATGCTTCCAAAAAAGGCACGCAGCTGATCAATATTTCGTCTGGCGGAGGATACACCGTGATTGCTAACGCCGTTACCTACTGCGCGTCCAAATTTTATGTCAGTGCGTTCACGGAGGGGCTGGCGCTTGAGTTGAGCGCTATGGGCTCGCCCATGCAGGCGAAGGTGCTTGCACCGGCTGCGACGGAGACAGAGTTCGTCTTGCGCTCGCGAGATATCGACCAATTCGAATATAAAGGTACTGTGCCTCAATATCATACAGCGCAAGAGATGGCCGCCTTTTTGCTGGAGCTGTACGACAGCGACAAGGTTGTCGGAATTGTCGACGGACGGACGTATGAGTTTCATTTGAAGGACCCGATTTTCCAGCACGCGACGATGGCGAGGTCGTAAAGTAAGAGCGGACCGCCGCCGTACCAGCCTTGTACTGCCCCTTTTTTTTCAGCTATAAGGCAGGATAGCCCAGTCCCCGTCAGATCATGCTGGCGGGGAATTTTTCGCGCTTGCGGAGCGGGGCATGCCTTTTTTTGGAGCCGTTGATTTTGTCAGCAGTTTTGTCTGATAAAAATTTATAAATTTTCGCGCTAGCGCCTTACATTATTGGTGTGGAAAATCCAAAAAAGTAACTTTTAGTCGTTTAAATAAAGTTGCTTTTTTGGTATGATAACTTTCGTTGATTAGATTATAAACGTTTGTTATATGGGCCATAGCAATAAGCTCATAAATTGAACTTTACATATGCAGGTTCGAGTAAGCGTTCTTTTTAGAGAATAAACATGAAATCGGGAGGCAAGCAGGACATGGGAGCAGCTAAAGTAAAGTTAACGGTGCGTACGAAATTATTGGCGGGATTTCTCGCCGTTGTGGTGCTGCTGGCATTCGTCAGTACATTTGCATTAAGCCAGATTAGAGAGTTGACGGTGAGGTCGGAAGCGATTGATCGCGCGTGGATGCCGTTGGTGACTTTGGGCGGCACGATGAATGGAGACGTATCGGATGTAGAGCGCCTTGCGCTTAACATTATTGTGGAGCAGAACGAGGATGAGCTCAAGAAGCAGCAGCAGGCGCTGGACCAGCTGCTGGTCAAGCTTGAGGATGAGCGGAAGCAATTGAAAGCA
Organism: Paenibacillus sp. sg306046; assembly: GCF_059821225.1. NCBI lineage: Bacteria > Bacillati > Bacillota > Bacilli > Caryophanales > Paenibacillaceae > Paenibacillus > Paenibacillus sp. sg306046. The sequence goes on along the minus strand of NZ_JCAMRT010000022.1, from coordinate 62,575 downwards.
CTTATTGATCTTAATCCGGAGAAAGATGCGAAGCTGGTTGGTTTTTTGGAGCAGTTTAACCTGAACTATGACGCGTATTTAAAATTACTGCCTGAATTTGTGAAGCTAGGCAGAGCAAACAAGGTTGACGAGGCAAGCAAGCTGCACAGCCAGGCTTATCCGTTATGGTATACAGCTAACGATAACATTAGCCAGCTGATCGTCTTCGCCAATCAGAAGGCCGGAGATGTAACGCAAAGCGCGCTGAAGCTTTCCGAGCGAGCCTTTACCGTGATTTTGACGGCTACGATCGTGGCGGCGATTGCTGCGCTGCTGATCGCTCTCCTGATGGCTTACATGATCTCGAAGCCCGTCCAGGTCCTCAATCAGGCGGCGATTCGGATTGCCGGCGGCGATCTGACGAGCGAGGCAATTGTACTGCGCAACAAGGACGAGTTAGGCACGCTTGCGGTTTCATTTAATACCATGACGGCGAATTTGCGCGCTATTATTGAATCGGTGGCGACGACTTCCGAGCAGGTGGCGGCCTCGTCGGAGGAATTGCTGGCAAGCGCCGAGCAAAATACGAAGGCGTCCGAACAAATTTCCGCCACGGTAGAGGAAGTAGCCACGGGTACCTCCGAGCAAGTGAATATCGTGAAGCGTTCCGCGCAAGCGATGAACGAGATGGCTCTTGGTTCGGAGCAGATCGCACAGCTGGCCCAAAGCGTATCGGTATCGGCCCTTGATGCAGCCAATCAGTCTTCGGAAGGGAATAAGATCATTCAGGATGCCGTTGGGCAGATGAATGCTGTCCGCCATTCCATCATGTCCTTGTCCGAGCTGGTGACGGCGCTTGGCGAACGTTCGGCGGAAATCGGTACAATCACCCAGGTCATTAACAATATTGCGAGTCAGACGAACCTGCTGGCCTTAAATGCGGCCATTGAGGCGGCCAGAGCCGGGGAGCATGGCCGAGGTTTTGCCGTCGTTGCCGGAGAGGTGCGCAAGCTGGCCGAGGAATCCTCGTTGTCCGCGCAGCAAATTACCGGCCTCGTGCAGCTCATTCGGCAGGATACGAAGCAGGCGGTCGAAGCTGTAAAATTAAACATCAATGAAACGCAAAGCGGCATGGAGATCGTGACGGCGGCCGGACAGGCATTCGAGCAAATTTCACATGCGGTCAACAAGGTGGCGGGCGAAATTCAGGAAGTATCCGCAGGCGCCGAGCAGATGGCGGCAAGCACGGATGAGGTGGTCAAATATGTGCAGCAAATTTCAAGCATCGCAGAGGAGTCTTCCGGCGGTGTGCACAACGTATCTGCGGCTACCCAGCAGCAGCTTGCTTCCATGGAGGAAATCGCTTCTTCCGCAGCTTCTCTTTCGCATATGACAGAGGAACTGCAGGAGCAGCTCGCCAAATTTAAGGTATAGCTACAACCGCAGAGCGCTTCTTCGATTGCCTTGTGCAGCTGAAGAAGCGCTTTTTGCCTTATTCCATGCCGAATCAGCGGCTTACACCCGCTTTGGCTCTTGCTGGGCAGCGCAAGCTTTTGCAGCCGGAGCGGAGTAAACCGGACTGCTAGACGAGCAGCTGTCCCCGCCGTTCCGCTATGCTTATGGTCGCTTCGATCCCGGCGTTGAAGGTCAGGAAATCACGTTCGACGCCGTCGCTGAAAATAACGCCGTCCTCGGGCATCTCGGACGTAATCCGCAGCTGCTCTTCGCCGGTCAGCTGTCCGAACACGAGCTCGGTCGGCCCCGGCAAAGCTGGTAGCGGGCAGACACATGCGTTTTGCGCCCCATAAACAGGTCATTGACCGCGTACAAGCATTGCCCGTCATTCAGCTCGGCCTTGACCATCGTCACTTCCTGAATGCGGCGGCGTCCGGCGAGCGCATCGGGAATCAGCCGCCGCAGGTCGCCTGCCCGGAAGGGGAGCAGTATGCCCTCGCAGCGCAGCGGATCGGGATTGACGCCGATCAGCGGCAGGCCGCTGACGTATTTCAGCGTATTGGCGACAAGACCGTCCTGTCCGAGCACGACAACCGTATCGTCCGGACCGAACAAATAATTCGGCACATGCTCGCGGTCCAGCAGCTGCAGCCGGCCGAACGTCTCCAGCTGGGCTGCGACTTCCGCAAGCGCCTGATGATAGCTCGTATCCTCGCTGACGTACTCATCGAAATCCGCTCCAAGCCGCTCGATGTAAAATCGCGCCTGCTGCACCGTATTGTAGCGGGCAACCAGCTCCTCCAGCCGCGTCCGCCGTTTGATCAAAATAAGCTTCCGCTCAGTCATCCGTCTGCTCATCGCTTGCTCCCGCCTTTCGTGCCGGGACCGTCCGGGGACGAGCCTTGCAGCAGCCCCTGCAGCAGATCGGGGGTTATGTTTAGCTGACCGATTTTGTCCGTGTTCAGCTCATTTTCCTTCACGAGCCGCTCCTGCTGGATCGACGCGTTGCGGCGAATATACAGCGCATCGTCGGCCTGACGCAGGATGTCCTCGCGCGATTGAGCTTCAAGCGCCCGCAGCGTCTCCTTATTAGGCAAAATCGCGATAATCGACAGCCCCATCAGCTCGATGCCAAGCTTGGCCAGCTCCTCATGCCCGGCGATTTCGCCGCCGATCCGCTGGGCCACCAGCTCGCTCGATTGGACGGCGTCCTGCAGCCGCATGGTCTCCAGATGTTTTTTCACCTGTACCTTGGCGAGATGGATCACCCGCTGGGGGAGCTTGCCCGGATCGTCCGACAAATAGGCGTGCTTCTTTGAAATGGTACGTAAAATTTAGCATGCGCGTGGTTTGATGGTAATCAACGATCCGGTAAGTGACCTGGCCCTGGACCGTCACCGTTTGAAAATCACGTGTAATCTCCTCGAACATAAACGGCACGTCGATGGACGAAACCGGGACAACGACGGCCGAGGTCGTCGGGGCGTAGTAGAAAAAGGACAAGCCGACGCCTTCCTGGACGATCCGTCCATCCTTCATTTTCATCACATAATCGCTCGGCTGAAACTTTACAAAATGGACTCCGAACATGGCAATCCCTCGCTTCCGGATGGTAGATGTGGTGAATTAGCAACACAATATCATATTAATATGATAATATCAAATTGTTATTAACAATGAAATATTATTTAGATTGTCGTATTCATATTCACGTTGGGTGGTAATAGTAGTAAGATCATGCCGATTCAAGAAGGAGCTGGATAACCATGAAGGATTTTTTAAGCCGTGCGGTTTCACTGGGGGTTGGTTTGGCTGCTGCGAGCAAGGAACAGATTGAGAAGGCGGTCGAAGAGCTGGTCAATAAAGGCGAGGTTAGCCGCAGGGAGTCGTCGGATTTCGTGGAGGAGCTGGTGCGGAAGGGAGAAGCCGCGCGCCGTCAGCTGGACGCGATCGTCAGTGAGCGGGTACAGGTGATGCTGGGGGACAAATGGGCGAGCAAAGCCGAGCTTGAGCAGCTGGCCGAGCGGGTAGCGCGGCTGGAACGGCTGGAGCGGCAGCAGCTGCCGGAGCAAACGGAACGCGGCGCTACAAGCTGAATGAGCGGCAAGTCCGGACACACACAGCTCAGAAGTCCGGGAAGCGATGCAATGCCGGAAAGGAGTCCAGCATGACCGTTACAAGAGTCACAAGAAAGCTGCGCCAGCTTCAGCGGTACCGGACGATTGCCGCGGCGCTGATGCGCAACGGCTTCGGTTTTTTGGTGCATGAGCTGGGTGTTTCCGACAAGGTGACCTTGTTTCGACGGGGGACGAAGGACGATGTCCACAAAAAAACGGTCGGCGAGCGGACGCGGCTCATGCTGGAGGAGCTCGGTCCGACCTTCGTCAAGCTGGGGCAAATCGCCAGCACGCGGCCTGACCTGCTGCCGACCGACCTGATCGCGGAGCTGGAGAAGCTGCAGGATCATGTGCCGCCCTTTACGTATGAGGAGGCGGTCCACATTATCGAGGAGGAGCTGGGGGACGAGCTTGGCGTGCTGTTTCGGGAGTTTGATGAGGCGCCGCTTGCCTCCGCTTCGATCGGTCAGGTACACCGGGCGGTGCTGCCGGATGGAACGGTTGTCGCCGTGAAGGTGCAGCGGCCGCGGATTACCGCGCTGATCGAAACGGATCTGGACCTGCTGGCCGAGCTGTCGGGGCTCGCAGAGGCGCGGCTTGAGTGGGCGAGAGCTTACCGGCTGCGCGAAATTACCGAGGAGCTGGCCCGGTCGCTTCGCGCGGAGCTGGATTATACGGCCGAGGCGCGCAACGGCGAGAAATTTGCCGCGCAATCCGAGCGCATGGGCCATGTCCGCGTCCCGCGGCTGATCTGGCCGTACTGCACGCGCCGGGTGCTGACGATGGAATTTATGAGCGGCATCAAGTTGTCCGAGCATACCCGGCTGGACCGGGCTGGACTGGACCGTACCCAGGTAGCCCGGCGGCTGGCGTCGGTTATTTTCCATCAGATTCTCGTCGAAGGCTTCTTTCATGGCGACCCGCATCCCGGCAATGTGCTGGTACAGCCGGATGCAACGCTTGTGCTGCTGGACTTCGGGATGGTCGGACGGCTGTCGCCGGAGATGAAGCAGCAGTTTGCCTCGCTTGTCATTGCGCTGCGCAATCAAAGCTCGAAGGGGATTTTACGGGCGATTACGAAGATGGGCATCGTGCCTGACGAGGTGGATGCGGCTGCGCTGCGGGCGGATGTGGACGAGCTGCGCGATAAATATTACAAGGTGCCGTTCAGCCAGATCAGCATGGGTGAAGCGGTGCATGATTTATTCCGCGTGGCGTTCAGACATCGCATCCGGATTCCGTCCGAGCTGACGCTGCTCGGCAAGACGCTGCTGACGATGGAAGGCGTCGTTACCGCGCTTGATCCCGGCTTCAGCGTGTTTGACGTCGCCGAGCCGTATGGCCGCAAAATGTTCCGCGAGCAATTCGATCCGGGCCACCTGCTGAAAAAATGGCTGGAGGACATTCCGGACTATCTCGATCTTGCAACAGAGCTGCCGCGCAGCCTGAAAAATCTCAGCACCTTCGTTCAAAAAGGCAAGCTGCGGATTGAAATCACGGCGCCGGAGCTAAACGCCTTCCTCCATAAAATGGACCGGATCACAAACAAAATGTCGTTCAGCATCGTGCTGCTGTCCTTGAGCATTATGATGGCCGGACTCATTGTCGGCTCATCGATGGGGCATCAGGATTCGATGCTGTGGAAATTTCCCGTGATTGAAATCGGGCTTGGTATCGCCGGAGTGCTGGTGCTGTGGCTTGTCCATGCCATTTTCAAGTCCGGACGGTTTTAGCTCCAAGCTGCGGACAGCTGCTCTCTACCCGTCGAACGCTTGCCTGCCAGTCCAACTTACGGATTGAAGGGCCGCATGGGGTACGCTATAATGGCGGTTAACACATCAAGATGTTGACGGGATGGGGGCAGTACGCATGAACGACCCTGATAAACGCAAGCGTCCGGCTAAGGCTGCGAAGCGGACGGATGCCGCCGCCGGCAGCTGGCCGCTGCTGCAGCGCTTGCTCTGCTTTCGGGACATCCGCTATCGCAGACTGGATTCTTATATGCCGCGAACAGAGCTGAGGAGCGACGAGCGCAGACTGCTGCTGGTCGCGGACGGGACAGGCTTGCTGGAGGCTGCCGGCGAGCGGATGGAGGCGGGGCCTGGCACCTGCTGCCTGCTGTCAGCCGGGATGACGCTGACGGTCAGCCCGACGGGCGAAGCAGGGATGACCTTTTATGAGCTTACTTACCAGATCGGCGTCACCGGGTACGATTTGTCTGCGAGCCCCGGACCGGCCGCGGAGGACGAAGAGCCGGGGCTGCGGGCGGCCCAGCTACCCATGCGGGCGGCGCTGCCGGTTTTGGACGGGGCGAAGAGGCTGTACACCGAGCATAGTCGCGCGGCGCGCAGCGAGCTGGAGCGATTCCGGCTGAATTTGCTGTTTCAGGAGCTGGTGTACGGCATCATGGCCGAGCTGACGGCCAGATCGGCCAGCCAGGCGTCAGAGGCGATCCGGATGACCACGCTGTATATGGAAAGCCACTTTACAGACAACCTGTCGCGCGAGCTGCTGGCAAATATGGCCGGCATGAGCCCGGCCTATTATTCCCGCGCGTTCAGGAAGGAAACGGGCAGCACGCCGCTTGGCTACCTGACGCAGATTCGGATGAATCATGCCAAACGCGAGCTGCTCCGCGGCCATCTGACGATCGGCGATATTGCGGAATATGTCGGGTATGAGGACCTGTATTATTTCAGCCGCAAATTCAAGCAGGTCGCAGGCATTGCGCCGACGGTGTATATTCAGGGCAAACGAAGCAGCAAGACGGCTTGCTTGTACGCTCCGTACGTCGACTGCATGCTGGCCGTCGGTCATCGCCCGCATGCGACGATGATGGACAAATCCCATCCGCTGGCCGACCGGACCGGCGGCGCTCTGGAGCTGGGCCTGGACGAGACGGAATTCGGCGAGCGGCACGCCAGGCTGCTGGCCGAGTCGAAGCCGGAGCTCATTTTGTGCAGCAGCTACATCAGCCCGAATCAGGAGCAACTGCTGAACCGGATCGCCCCGACCGTTCAGGTGTCCTATGAGCAGGATTGGCGCACGGTGCTGCGTGAGGTGGCCGGAGTGCTTGGCCGTGAGCAGGAAGCGGAGGAGGCGATCGTCCGCTATGAGCGGAGATCCGCAGAAGCCGGGGAGCAGCTTCGGGCGAAGCTCGGCGCGCAAACCGTCGCGCTGCTGCGCGTGCATGCGCAAGGCTTGCGCTTGTATGGCGGTCCCCGTACCGGTTATACGGGACCTGTGCTGTACGGGGATTTGCGGCTCCCCGCGCCCCGGCTGATCCGCAGCCGCGTCTGGGACAAACGGCTGCTGCTGCTGCCCCCGGAGCTGCTGTCTCAGCTGGATGCCGATCGGCTGCTGCTTGTCGTGGACCCGGATGCGGTCCGCCAAGCCGCTGAGCTGATGCAGACGCGCGACTGGCGGCAGCTTCCGGCAGTGCGTCAAGGCCATGTCCACCGGGTCGATTATTATACCTGGATGAGCAGAGGCGTCGAGATGAATACGCTCAAGCTTCAGGAAGCGCTGCGTGTGCTTGGCTAATCGGCCGTTGCTTCTTAGGTCACAAAAGTCCAAACGGCAGTCCACTTTTGTCCTTGGCAGCTTGTTTGAGAACGTACTACAATTGATAACGATTCTCAAGCAAACGCCAAGGAGTGAGTACCCGTGATCAGAAAGACCCGGATCGGAGCCAGTGCGACGCTGGCATTACTTGTGATGCTGACGGTGGGCTGCGGCGCCCAGCCTGCCGCTGAGCCGCAAACAACGCCGACGCCTGCAGCCGCAGCGGAGGCCCCTAAGGAGCGGAAGGTAAAGGATGAGCTTGGCCACGACCTGACCCTTCCGGCGGAGCCGAAAAAAATTATCGGCATCTACCTGGAGGATGAGCTGACGTCGCTTGGCGTGACGCCGATCCGTCAATCGCGAATCGGCACGTGGAGCGGCCAGAAATATTTGGGACTGAACATCCCTGAGCTTGATGTGGAGGGCAGCACAGAGGCGTTTCTCGATGCGGCTCCCGATCTGATTTTGACGAACGTTTACAACGAAAAGCGGTATGAGCAGCTTTCCAAGGTAGCGCCGATGTACGCCTTCAAGGATGCGCGCGCCGACTGGCGCAAGACAATCCGCACGCTCGGCGAGCTGCTCGGCAGGTCGGAGAAGGCGGAGAGCGTCATTCAGAGCTACGACCAGAAGGCAAAGGAGGCGGGTGAGCGGGTTCGGAAGGCGATCGGCGACCAGACGGTTGCGATCATCCGCATGCATACGAAGGAGCTTCGCCTGTACGGCGGTCCGGGTTATGCCGGTCCGGTCGTTCACAAGGAATTGGGCTTGAAGCCGCACAAGCTGGTGCAGGAGCTGATTCTTGATAAGAATATCGGCGTGGCTGCGTTGTCGATGGAGAAAATTCCGGAGCTGACGGCAGACCATATTTTTATTACGACCGATACAGGGGCAGAGGGCAAAACGAAGGAGCTGCTGAGCAATCCGTTGTGGCAATCATTGCCGGCTGTGAAAAACGGCCATGTCTACGAGGTTAACTTTGAAACGTGGATGAAAAGCGGTCCGATTGCCGACAGCAGCAAAATCGACGATGTCGTGAAGGCGCTGGCGAAGTAAGATACGGATAAGGTTACGCACAAACAGGATATATCCAGACGAAGCCCCGGCCATCACGCCGGGGCTTGCTGGTGCTGGGAAACGGACAGGTATCCGCCTGACCGGCTATTTATTGTCCGAGGCGGCAGCCTGGACGGACCCGTCGGGTCTGGACGCCGCAACCGCTACAGACTGCGGGCGGTTTGTCAGTTTGTCGTTTCGATGATGCCCTCGCCCTGACATCTGCCGCTTGTGCAGTTCAGGAGGAGTCTGGCTCTGTTCAGGTTCGAGCTGTCGAGCGAGAACTCCCCGGTATAGCTGTGCTCGCCGGAGTTCGGGTAGCCAAAGACGGTCAGCGGATTCGTTGCGACCCCGCTGGCGATAACCTGGGAATAGCCGTCAACGAGCTGCCACTCGATATCGCCCCAATTGCCGGTAGGCGCGTTATTGTAAATCTGAATATACACATGATTGCCGAGATGCTCGTTGGATTGCGCGTAGCCGGAAGAATGCTCAGTCAGCTCAACCCATTGGCTGGAAGCGGCGCTTGCGCTCAAGGACATGGTCAGCAGGGAAGCGGCGAGGGCGAGACTGGTCCACCATTTTTTTCTCATTGTCAGGAATCATCCCTTCTTAATTTGGATGCAGCACAGGCTGCCAACTGATCGTACCATGTCCAGCTATAGGAAAATATAGGTGGTTTAAATCGAGTTGAGCGGGCTGAGCGATGGCGGTTTGCTTCCCTAATTCCGACAGACAAGGTATACTGACGAAGAAGGAGCATGCTGTCCTTAATTTGGAATTCGAGGTGGCTGTCGACGATGTTCAAATGTCCAAGCTGCATGCGCAAAACGGAGCTGCAAAAGTACCGGTGCAGCCACTGCGGCAATGTGCTTAAATTTACGGTTGCGGAAAAATTCGATCTGCTGGCCGAGTCTGTGGAGCAGGCGCTGCGCAAGGAATTGGCCATGCGCAAGCTGAACCGGTAGTCGGCCGTTTGCTGCCTGAAGCAAGCAATGCGCGGCAGTATTGTTGCTTGTCCGCACAGGCGCAACATGATATGATGACGGGATGGGAATAGGTTGTATTCTGATCCGATTCAAGCTACTGGAGGCCAATGACATGACGCAGAAAAAGAAATCATTTACAGACACCGCAGATAAGCTCAATCATTCCACGAAAGTGCTGCTGAAGCGGTGGGCCGGGCTTAGCGGGCTTTACGGCTTCAAGGACCTGGAGCTCGATGAAGTGGTCGCTTTATTCGAAAGCAACGACTGGAGCGTGCGCATCGACGATTCCGTCAGCCCGAATCGCGTCGTTGAGCTGTATAAAGAAGAGCAGCGGGTGCGCAAAGAGAAATTTATCGTGGACGAAGCAGGACGCGTGCGGATGGCGTAACGAGCCTGGGAAACAGGCAAACGGGAAAAAGGAGCCGGATTTCGATGATAGGCGCAATTTTGGTAGGTTTTGTCGCGATTGAGCATTTGTACATCTTGTATCTGGAAATGTTCAGCTGGACGTCGCCCCGTACGATGAAAACATTCGGGACAACGCCGGAGCATGCGCGCTCCACACGATCCATGGCAGCCAATCAAGGGCTGTACAACGGCTTTTTGGCCGCTGGTCTGATCTGGAGCCTGCTGCATCCGAACCCGGCCATTGCCGAGCAGCTGCAGCTGTTTTTCCTCGGTTGCGTGCTCGTAGCAGGGCTATACGGCGGACTAACGGTTAAAAAGTCGATTTTGTTTGTGCAAGGGCTGCCTGCCCTGGTGGCACTGCTTGTGGTGCTGCTGACGTAACGTTGTACAAGCTGTAGACGCTGTGCATGTAAACAGGGCTGCCCCCCAGCAGGGGGCATGCCCCTAAAAAAATGACCTAGACCTCCACGTCAGCGTGGAGGTCTAGGTCATTTTTTTAGGCCGAAGCCCGGTGCGCATGACGTATTAACGTCCCGACATGGCGGCGGGATGCGCGCCTAGCCTATAGCTGACGGCTTCCGACGGTCAGTCTGTAATGTTCCGGGTGTAGTATTCAATGATATCGCTGCGCCGGATAATTCCGAGGAACAGACGATTTTCGTCCACGACGGGAACAAAGTTCTGATCAGCCGCGAGCGCGAGCATGTCTTCCATCTGGGCATGGATGGACACACATTCATTATAGATGCGCTGCTTGATTTGGCTCACCGCAACTTGCTCCATATTCTGAAAGCTCAGCTCCGGGGTGCTTTTCAGCTTCCATAGCAAATCCCCCTCCGACAAAGTCCCTATATATAGGCCGCTCTCGTCTATGATCGGAATCGCCGAATAATGGTGAGCCTCCAGCTGCTCCATCGCTTCCTTCATCGTAGCGGAGGATGTCGTATAAGCAACCTCTTCCTTAGGCAATAAAAAAGAACCGACGCGCATGGTCATAACTCCCTTCCGCATGATTATTCTAGATCAGGGTAGGTCTATCTTCTTATTAAACCATATTTCGGAGTAAAAGCGCATAGAAAAAAATGGATAATTATCGACATCTCGGCTTATTTTTCGTTGGCGGGAAGCAGGACAGGCTGAATTGGCAGCATAAAGCGGACTACTCTATAAGTTAGAATGTTGCAAAAATAAACAGTATGATTAAAATCGTAAAATACTAGTTGCAAAATTGATCAAGTTGTTTTAAACTCGCATTATGAAAACGCTTCGCATCGTTAACCAACCTGCTGAGGAGGCTTCCCTATGTTAGTTACCATCGAAGGCATTTATCCGGCGTTATTGACGCCGTTTACCGCAACAGAAGAAGTGAACGAGGCAGCGCTGAAGCAGCTTGTGCATGCTTTGATTGAAGCTGGCGTACACGGCATTTTTGCCCTTGGCACCAATGGAGAGTTTCATGCGCTTACCCGCGAGGAAAAGCTGGCCGTTACGGCGATTGTCGTGCAGGAAGCGGCCGGACGTGTGCCGGTTATGGTCGGCAGCGGCGGAAACTGCACACGTGAAGTGATCGAGCTGTCGCTAGCCATGGAGAAGCTGGGCGTCGACGCCTTGTCAGTCATCACGCCGTATTTCATCCCGCCGACCCAGGAGGAGGCCGAGGCGCATTACCGCAAGGTAGCGGCGGCCGTGTCCATTCCGGTCGTGCTGTACAACATTCCGTCCAAGACAGGCTTCTCGCTTGCGCCCGAAACGGTCGGCCGTCTGGCCAGCGTTCCAAATATTATCGGGATCAAGGATAGCAGCGGCGATTTCAGTCTGATTGAGCAATATATCGAGCAGACGCGCGGCGAAAGCTTTGCGGTCATCGCCGGTACGGATTCCTTGATCTTGAAAACCTTGCAATCCGGCGGAACCGGCGCTGTGGCGGCGACGGCCAACCTGCTGCCGCAAACGGTCGTGGCCATCTATGGCCACTGGAAATCCGGTGACATCGCCAAGGCGCAGGAAGCCCAGCAGGCGCTGCAGCCGCTGCGGGATACGTTTGGCTTGACCAGCATTCCGTCCTCGCTGAAGAAGGCGGTTGAGCTGTCCGGCATCCCGGTCGGCCCGCCGAGATCGCCGATCCAGCAGCCGACCGGGGCGGCCTTGGACCGGATTGAAGCTATGCTTGAGCATTACAAATCAAGTCAGGAGGCCTAATGATGCTTACAACCTACCAATTTCAAACCGCCGAGCGGATCATCGCCGGACCCCATACGCTGCTGCAGCTTGGCGAGCAGTTGAATACGCTTCATCCGCGAATTCGCCGTGTACTCGTGGTGACGCAGCCTGCGATGCAAGCTATGGGCTTCACCGGCAACATTGAGCAGCAGCTGGCGGACAAAGGCATTGCTTTTGACGTATGCACGTCGATTTTGCCGGAGCCTACCGTTCAAAATATCGAGGAAACGTTTGCGGCCTACGCGGCGAACAGCTATGAGCTGATCATCGGCATCGGCGGCGGCAGTGTGCTGGATGCGGTCAAAATATTGTCCGTGCTGATGACGAATGAACTGAAAATTGCAGACATGCTCGGCACGAACCTGATTCCGAACGCCGGTGTCGCCACTGTGCTTATTCCGACAACCTCCGGCACGGGCTCGGAGGTTACGCCGAACGCTATCGTGACGCTGCCGGAGCAAGAACTGAAAATCGGCATTGTCAGCCGGTATTTGCTGCCCAAGCTTGTCATTCTCGATCCGGTGCTGACGCTTGGCTTGCCTAAGCCGATTACCGCTGCAACCGGGATGGACGCATTTACGCATTCGATCGAATCGTTTATTTCCAATAAAGCGAACCTCTTTAGCGACATGTTTGCGCTGGAGTCGATCCGGCTGATCTCGTCCAGCATCGTGGAAGCGTACGAAAACGGTTCCTCGCTGGAGGCGCGCGAGAAGATGCTGCTTGGCTCCACCTATGGCGGCATGGCGCTGACTGCGGCGGGCACAGCGGCCGTGCATGCGCTCGCTTATCCGCTCGGCGGCAAATACGGCATTCCGCACGGCGTAGCCAATTCGATGCTGCTGCCGGATGTGATGGCGTTTAACATGGACGCGTGTATTGACCGTCTGGCGCTGGTCGCTGGGCCCATGGGCATCGCGACCGCAGGCTTGACGCCGGAGCAAGCGGCCCAGGCTGTCATCGACCAAATCCGCGAATGGACCGTGAAGCTGAACATTCCGCAGGATTTGACGGCTTACGGCGTACAGGAGGAAAACATCGAGGCGCTGGCCGTGTCGGCGTCCCAGGTGACGCGGCTGCTGAACAATAACCCGAAGGTGCTGAGCCTGGACGATATCAAGTCCATTTATCGCAAGCTGATTGTCAAGTAAGGAGAGGATTACCGTGAGGATTGCCATTGTCGCCGATGATTTGACGGGCGCAAGCGATTGCGGGGGGCAGCTGGTACGCTATGGTATGCGTGTGTCTGTAAAAATCAACCCGGTTATCACCGAAGCCGCGACGGCAGACGCCGTTGTCTTTAACACCGTGAGCCGCTCCTTGCCGGCGGACGAGGCGTCAGCCATCGTCCGGCGGGTGAGCAGCCACATCAACGAGCAGCAGTTTGACATGATCTATAAAAAAATCGACAGCACGCTGCGCGGAAATCTCGGTGCCGAGCTGAATGCGATGGCCGATGTGATCCAGCCTGACTTCACGATCATTGCTCCGGGCTATCCGCAGAACGGCCGGCAGGTGATCGACCGGATTCACTATTTGCACGGCGAGCCGCTTCATCAGACCGAAGTGAGCCGCGATCCGAAGACGCCGGTGCTGCAATCGGACGTCGTGCAGCTGTTCGCTGAACAGACGGGACGCGCAGTCGGGCATATCGCCAAAGCGGACCTGAATCAAGGTCAAGCGCAGGTTGCCCGCCGGCTGCGGGAGCTGCAGGAGCACGGCATTACGTATGTGGTCGCAGATTCGGCCGTCGAGTCTGATTTGGAGCTGCTGGCCGCGGCGCTGGCTGCTTTGCCCCACCGCTTCATGTGGGTCGGATCGGCCGGCCTGATGAACCATCTTCCGCAAGCCTATGCTGTGGCGGAGCGGCACGAAGCGAAGCCGCTGCCCTCGCTGGACGGCCCGCTTCTGCTTGTTGTCGGCAGCGTCAGCCGCCGGGGACGCCAGCAGCTGCATAGCCTGCTGGAGCAGCAGCTGGCTGTGCAGGTCGTTGCCCGCTCCGAGCGTCTGCTGGCTCATGGAGCCGAGCTGCAGGAGGAGCTGGAGCGCGTCTGCGGCGAAGCAAGCCGGGCTTGGTCGGCGGGCCGCCACACCGTGATCGTTGCCTCCGACAATGTGGAGGAGACGAAGGAGGCAGGCGCGCAACTCGGCATGACGCCGATCCAGATCAGCGATGCGATTTCCGCCGGTCTCGGCAGCATGACGGCCAAGCTGGCCGGGGAGCTGCCGATCCGCAAATTGTTTCTGACCGGCGGCGACACCGCTTACCAGGTGCTGGAGCAGCTTGGCATTCCGGCCTTCGAGCTGGTGGAGGAGCTGGAGCCGGGCGTGCTGCTTGGCAAAAATGAAGCGCGGCAGATGTATATCGTGACGAAAGCCGGCAATTTCGGCTCGGATCAAACGATGGAGCATGTGATTAAAAAGCTCGAAGGAGTGAAATCGGCATGAGTAAACCAGTGATCGGCATTACGATGGGCGATGCGGCCGGGATCGGTCCCGAAGTGATCGTGAAGGCGCTGCAGCACAAGGAAGTGCTTGAGATGTGCAGGCCCGTTGTGATCGGCGATGCCAAAAGCATCCGCCGCGCCATTGTGCAGACGGGCACAAGCTTTACCGTCAATCCGGTCAACAGCACGGCAGATTGCCAGTTCAAGCCGGGTGTCATTGATTGCTTCGACTTGAACCTGCTGCCGGATGATCTGAAGCAAGGCGAGGTATCGGCAGCCGCCGGCGATGCGGCGTTCCACTATATCAAGAAGGCGGTTGCGCTGGCCCAGGACGGAGAGCTGCAGGGCGTTTGTACCGCGCCGCTGAACAAGGAAGCGCTGCACAAGGGCGGGCATTTGTACCCTGGCCATACGGAAATTTTTGCGGAGCTGACCGGCACGACGAGCTACTCCATGATGCTGTCATCGCCCAAGCTCAGGGTCATCCATCTGACGACGCATGTCGGGCTGCGCAAAGCGATTGACAATATTACGCCGGCGCGAACGTATACGGTGATCAAGCTGGCGCATGAGACGCTGACACGCGCCGGCTATGACCAGCCAAGAATTGCGGTATGCGGCATCAATCCGCATGCGGGCGAGAATGGATTGTTCGGCGAAGGGGAAGAAGAAGAAAAGCTTATTCCGGGCATCCGGCAGGCGGTTGAGGAAGGGATCAATGCCAGCGGGCCGTATCCGGCGGACACGTTGTTTTTCCGGGCGGTGCGCGGCGACTTCGATATCGTCATCGCCTGCTATCACGACCAGGGCCATGTGCCGATCAAGGTGCTCGGTTTGGAGGAAGGCGTGAACATTACGGTCGGACTGAAGGGCGGCTTTATCCGCACCTCGGTCGATCATGGCACCGCCTTCGATATTGCCGGGAAAAATATCGCCGATGAGCGGAGTATGCTGGCCGCGCTTGCGTCGGCGGTCGAGCTTTCGCCGAAATAAGCGGGAAAGCTGCGCAGCTCAAGGGCAGCGGCATCAAGATGGAACGGGCGACCGGCAAGCTGCCGGTTGCCCGCCCTTCACAGAGGCAAACGATCAGACAGGTTATGGTTCTTTATGAAACGGAGAAAAACGGAGGTCCTTCCACATGGAAAAGCTAAGTTCCGGCACGATCCTGTTTATTTTGATCGTGATTGCGGTGTATATTGTGTTCACGACCTACTTGACGTTTAAAATGCGCAGTAAATCCAGCTCCGAGTTTAATAATGCAGCCAAGTCGCTGCCGGCGCTCGTTGTCGGGATTCTCATGATGTCCGAGTTTCTGGGAACGAAATCCACGATTGGCACGGCTGAATCCGCCTTCAAAAACGGGTTTGGCGCCTCATGGTCGCTGCTGGCGGGCTCCATCGGATTTTTCCTGTTTGCTTTCTTCCTGGTCACCCGGTTTTACAATACCGGACATTATACGATTTCGGGTATTATCAAAGAAAAATTTGGCACCTCAACGAAAATTGTCGTGTCGCTGATCATGATTTTTGCCTTGCTGCTTGTTAATTTAGGCAACTATTTAAGCGGAGCGGCCGCGATTTCATCCATCCTGGGCATTCCGATTATGACCTGCGCCGTCATCACGATGATTATCAGTACGATTTACTTTACTTTTGGCGGAATGAAAGGGGTTGCATGGATTACAATCATCCACTCCACGTTCAAGTACGCCGGGATTTTGCTTACTGCGTTTATAGCGCTTTATTTGGCAGGCGGCCTCAAGCCGATGCAGGTGAATTTGCCGGACTATTACTTCACCTGGAATGGTAAAATTAGCGTCAGCACGATCATTGCCTGGCTGATCGGGACGATGGGGACCATTTTTTCCACCCAGTTTATTATTCAGGCAATCACTTCGACGAAGGATGCGAAGGCGGCCAAGCGGGCGACGATCTACGCCGGGCTGCTGTTTCTGCCGCTGGCCGTCGCAGTAGCCATTATCGGCGTCTGCGCGCGTTACTTGTATCCGGACATTAGCCCGATTTATGCGTTTCCTGTATTTATGCAGCACATGCACCCGATTTTGAGCGCTATTGTGGCGACATCGCTTGTGGCTTCCATCTTTGTCGGCGTGTCCACCGTAGCCTTGTCGACGACAACGCTCGTGGTGGAAGACTTCATCGTACCGCGCAAGCCGATGACGCCGGAGCAGAAAATGAAAATGACGCGAATCATATCCGTGATTGTCGGAATGATTCCGCTGCTGGGCGTCATCTTCGCGCCGGATTTGCTGACCTTGTCGTTTTTTACCCGTGCCTTGCGCGCGTCGATTGCCGTTGTGGCGGGCATGGGCTTCTTTCTGCCGCTGTACAGCTCGAACCGCGGCGCAACGACGGGACTTATTATCGCTTCCGTCGGCACAACGGTCTGGTATTTGCTGGGCGATCCGTTCCACATTGACAACATGTATATTGCCGTCGTCGCGCCATTTATCGTCATGGTCATTGACCGCTGGATCAGCGACCGCGCGGCTGTGCCGGTCACGAAGTCACGGCCATAGGCCAGTAATTGCAGCATCAACTGATACGATACGCTGCAACCGCTAGGCGAATTAGTTCCGGGGAGGATTATACGATGAGTGAACAACAACCTGTTTTTCATTATGAAATTACACCTGTGTCTGGAGAAGCGTACCGCTCCGATGCTTTTATTCCGTCGAATCAGGTGCAGAACCATGCCTCTTTCCTGCATGTGCTGGATAATGGCGATGTGCTGTGCGTCTGGTTTGCAGGCACGCAGGAAGGGATTCCGGATATTTCCATCTACATGTCCCGGTTGAATAAGGGCGCAACCGCCTGGACAGAGCCGGTCAAGCTATCGGATGATCCGACCCGCTCCGAGCAAAATCCGGTACTGTTCTCTGCGCCGGACGGGAAGCTGTGGCTGCTGTATACGGCGCAAAAGTCAGGCAATCAGGATACGGCTGTCATCCGCCGCCGTCTCTCCGAGGATAATGGCTATACGTGGAGCGAGATTGATACGCTGTTTGACACGCCGGGCATTTTCATCCGCCAGCCGATTACGGTGCTGGACAATGGCGACTGGCTGTTGCCGATCTGGTATTGCCATACGCATCCGGGCGAGAAGTGGACAGGCAACAAGGATGTCAGCGCCGTAAAAATTTCGTCCGACCAAGGCGCTACGTGGACAGAGGTTGCCGTTCCGGACAGTCTCGGCTGCGTGCATATGAACATCGAAAAGCTCGCCGACGGCAGCCTGCTTGCGTTGTTCCGCAGCCGCTGGGCGGATTACATTTACAGAAGCGAATCGACGGACAACGGCAGAACGTGGAGCGTGCCGACGCCGACTGTGCTGCCGAACAACAATTCCTCCATCCAGTTTACGAAGCTGCAAAACGGCGACCTGGCGATTGTGTACAATCATATGAGCGCAACCGACGCGATGGAACGCCGAGCTTCGCTGTATGATGAAATTGAGGACGAAGAGGAAGAAGCGGCGGCTCCGGCTGTAGCTGTGCCAGCTGCCGAAGAGCGTCAGGCGTTCTGGGGCGCGCCGCGCGCGCCGATGACACTGGCGATCTCCAGAGACAATGGTCTGACGTGGCCGCTTGTCCGCAATCTGGAAGTGGGCGACGGCTATGCGATGTCAAACAATTCCAAGGAAAAGCGGAACCGCGAATATTCGTATCCGACAATCAAGCAATCCAAAGATGGCAGCTTGCATATCGCGTACACGTACTTCCGCCAGGCGATCAAATACGTGGTCGTAGCCGCGCCGTACATCGGGGAAACAGCCGAATAGCGGAGGAAACCAAATCAGCGGATCAGCCGAATCAGATAGGCTTGACGGAAAGGAACGGAGAAACGATGAACAAGTTATTGCAGGGACAGGCAGCGGTCGTAACCGGCGCCAGCCGGGGAATCGGCCGGGCGATTGCGCTGACGCTGGCGCAGCATGGGGCATCGGTGGTCATTAACGGGACACGCGAGGAGCTGCTGCAAAGCCTGGCAGAGGAAATTCGGCAGCAAGGCGGGACATGCATCATCAGTGCGGGCGATGTGTCCGATGAGCGGGTAGCCGGCCAGGTCGTTCAGGCGGCCATCGCATCCTTCGGCCAGTTGGACATTCTCGTCAATAACGCGGGCGTCAACAACCGCAGCTCGACGCTTGACATGGAGCTGGCGGACTGGCACAGAGTGATGGATATCAATCTGAACAGCACATTGTATTTTTGCCGGGCTGCGCTGCCGCATATGATTGAACGCCGGTACGGCAAAATTGTCAACGTGACCTCGACGACCGCCAAGACGCCTCACCGCAACGCGGCGCCGTCTTACGGCGCTTCCAAGGCGGGCGTAAACTATTTGACCCAGCATCTGGCGCTGGAAATGGCCAAGCATAACATTTATGTCAATGCGGTCTGTCCGGGCCCGGTGGATACGGATATGAGCCAGCAGTGGACGGAGGAATACCGGCTTGAGGTGATGTCGCGCATTCCGCTCGGCAAGCTCGGCACGCCGCAAAATGTGGCCGATACGGTGCTGTATTTGGCATCGTCGATGTCCGACTTCGTCACCGGAGAGTCCATCAACTTGAACGGCGGAACGTACATGAATTAATGCGGCAAGATATGCTGTGAGCGCAGGGCAATCGTATAAGCAAGGCAAGTTAATAAGCAAAGCAAGTCGTTTGAGCCGGCCCGGCGGGGTCGGCTTTTTCGAATACTTGTTCGTGGCGTCAATGCTTATACACGAACTTTCCCTGTATGATACCTGTCGCGGCATGGTAAGTTGGAAACGGAGGCATTTGGGCAGAACCGGAACATGCAACGAGGTGAGCATCGGGTTGAGGCTCTGGGCAGCAAAGCCGCCGAATTCGCTTGTGTGAGGGGGATGGGACGATGAATAAGGACATAGAGCATTGGATTATTGAAGCAAGCTTGTCCGATCTGCAGCTCGCGCTGGAGCAAGGCAAGATGACCTCGGAGGGGCTGGTCGATTGTTATCTGGAACGGATCAACCGGCTTGATGGACGGCTTTGCTCGATTTTGGAGCTGAATCCGGATGCGCGGCAGCTCGCCAGAGAGCTGGATCTGGAGCGGCGGGAGCGGGGCAGCCGAGGCAAGCTGCACGGCATTCCGCTGCTGCTCAAGGATAATATCGACACGCACGATCGGATGCATACCAGCGCAGGCTCTGTAGCGCTCGCGAATTCCTTCGCAGCAGCCGATGCCGGAGTCGCGGCCAGACTGCGGGCGGCTGGCGCTGTGCTGCTGGGCAAGACGAATATGACGGAATGGTCCAACTTTATGTCCGGCAAAATGCCGGCAGGCTACAGCTCGCGCGGCGGCTATGTGCGAAACCCGTATGGCCCTGACGAGCTGTTTGTCAGCGGCTCCAGCTCCGGCTCGGCAGCGGCCGTAGCGGCCAATCTGGCCGCAGCAGCGATTGGCACGGAAACGGCGGGCTCGATTGTTGGCCCGGCCAGCCAGCAGATGCTCGTCGGCATCAAGCCGACAGTCGGGCTGGCAAGCCGCGCGGGCATCATCCCGATTTCCGGCAGCCAGGATACGCCGGGTCCGTTGGCCCGTACCGTAGCAGACGCGGCGATCCTGCTTGGCGTGATCGTCGGCAGCGATCTGCGAGATGCGGCTACGCTCGCCGCGGCTGAACATGCGGCTGCGGACTATACGATGTGTCTGGAGCGCGGGTATTTGCGCCAGGCGAGAATCGGCATTCCGCGCCATTATTACCGTCAGCTGGATGAGGGCAGACGGGCGCTGATGGAAGCGGCGATTCACATGCTGCGGGAGCAGGGAGCGACGGTCCTTGATCCGGTCGAGCTGCATATCGAGCAGCACAGCTGGAATCATGACGTCATTTTGTATGAGTTCAAGCGGGATCTGAACGCTTATCTGGGCGGACTGTCTGCTGACGCGCCAGTGCATTCGCTCCGCGAGCTGATTGCTTACAATGAACAGCACGCTGCCCAAGCGCTGCGGTACGGCCAGGATAATTTGATTCACGCGGAAGCAAGTACGCTGGATGAGCTAACCTACCGCCAGCAGAAGGAGGCGGCGCTGGAGCTGCCCCGACAGCAGGGCATCGACTTTGTGCTGGATGCGTACGAGCTGGACGCCCTTATGCTGCCCGGCGACGTGGACGGGATGTATATCGCCGCCCGGCTCGGCTATCCTCTGATCTCGGTGCCTGCCGGCTTTGCGGCGTCCGGCGCGCCGGATGAGGACGGGGACTCGACGAAGGGACCGTTTGGCGTCGTATTTTCAGGCAAAGCGTTCAGCGAGCCGACCTTGCTGCGAATTGCGTACGATTTCGAGCAAGCGACCCGCCATCGGTTTCCGCCGCCGGACTTCAACTGATCTTATAAGAAAGCAGAGCCTTGGCGATTCGCCTGAAGCTCTGCTTTCTTATTAGGATCTAAAGCTTTTCTTATACACCCGAAGCAGCGGCTGCTTCGGTTAATTTGCGTCATTCGCGCCAATAATAGGAACGATTGAATCGGGAAGGAGGACCTTGTATGCGATTTATCTTCCGCCGCCCCAGAGCAGGCGCAGCCAAGCGCCCGCAGTCTGGCCCGGCTGCCCCCGCCTCCATGTTGACCGGCGTTCAGCCGGGCGCGGGCGCATCGGCGGCTGAAGCTGCCGACGCTCCCCAGGGGAGCGGTCTGGAGGAAAGGCTGACGTGGCTGCAGAGCCGACTGGGCAGCAACTGTGATATTCAATTTCAGCCCTTCACCCTTGGAGAAGGGGAACGGTATGTTTTTATTTATATGCATAATATGGTCGACCGGCTGCTGCTGCAAACGACCGTGCTCCAGCCGCTGGCAGCCAGCTACACGGAGGAGGGAGAGATCGGCGCAGGCAGCCGGCTGGACCGGCTGCTGCAATCAACGGTGTCTGCTTACCGGGTGATCGAGCAGCTGCCGGAGGCAGTGATGGCGGTATTGTCGGGACAGGTCGTGCTGCTCATTGACGGGGAAGCCCGGATGGTCAGCTACGCGCTCGGCGCCTACAATAAACGAAATGTCGATCAAGCGCAAAATGAAGTCGTCATTCGCGGCCCGCGCGAGGCGTTCGTCGAGGATCTGGGCACGAATTTGTCAATGCTGCGCAGACGGATTCGAAGTCCGCGCTTCAAGCTGCGCCTGCTCCAGCTTGGGCGATATACCCAAACTCAGGTCGTGATCGGCTATGTGGATGACATCTGCAAGCACGAGCTGGTCGAGGAGGTGCACCGGCGGCTGTCCGCCATCGACATCGACGGTGTGCTGGAGAGCAGCTATTTGGAGGAATGCATCGAGGACAATCCGTTTTCCCCGTTTCCGCAGCTGCAGGCTACGGAGCGGCCCGATACGGTGTGCGCCTCCTTGCTGGAGGGACGGGTCGTTATTTTGACGGACGGCACGCCGATTGCCTTGATCGGACCGGTGGCGTTTCCCAGCTTCCTGCAGTCCTCGGAGGACTACTACCAGCGCTCGTATTCCTCGACGGCGATCCGCTGGGTCCGGCTGGTTTTTATGCTCATCTCCATGCTGTCGCCGTCCTTCTATGTTGCGCTGACCACCTTTCACCCCGAGATGATCCCGGCCAGCCTGCTGTTCAGCATCGCCGCGGCGAGAGAGCCGGTACCGTTCCCGGCCTTTATCGAGGCGCTGATTATGGAGGTTACGTTCGAAGCGCTGCGGGAGGCGAGCATCCGCATTCCATCGGCCATCGGCCAGGCTGTGTCCATTCTTGGTACGCTGGTCATCGGCGAAGCGGCGGTTCGGGCGGGCATTGTGTCCGCGCCGATGGTCATTATCGTGTCGCTGACAGGGATCGCTTCGTTTATCGTGCCGAACTATAGCCTGGGGCTAACGCTGCGGCTGCTCCGCTTTCCTATTATTTGCCTGGCGGGAAGCTTTGGGTTGATCGGGATGGCGATTGGCATTTATTTACTGATGCTGCATCTCGTGACGCTGAAATCGTTTGGCACGCCGTATTTGGCCCCGCTGGCGCCGTTTCAATGGGATGGAGTCAAGGACGTGATGCTGCGGATGCCGTGGCGGTTTATGGAGCGTCGTCCGATTTTGTTCGGGGCCTCGCCCCGAAGGCGGGTTTTCGTGAAGCCTGCGGTGCGGGACGGAGATGAAGGCGATTGAACAAGCTCGTAGGCCGTCGGCTGCTGGCGCTGCTGCTCGCTTTGCTGCCGCTGCTGCTGTCCGGCTGCTGGTCTCGCGTCGAAATGAATGACCGTCTCCTGGTGGTGGCGATGTATATCGACCAGGCGCCGGACCAGAAGGTGCAACTGGGACTCGGCTTTGCGCGTCCGAATCTGCTCGGGTCGCAGACCGGCGGGGGCACCTCGGGCAAAGCCCCCTACGGATTTGTGAGCGCAATCGGGCTGAATATGTCCGATGCGTACCGCAATTTGCAAATGGAGCTGTCCAGAGAGGTATTCTGGGGGCAGACGAAGGTTATTGTCATCGGCAGCGGCTTTGCGCGGCAAGGCATCAGCCCCGTGCTGGAATTTGTCAATCGCAAGCCGGGCTTTCCGAACAAAGCATTTGTCATGACAGCCGCAGGCCGGGCGACCGAGATGGCCAAATTTGCGACCCAAATCGAAAAGTTTCCGAGTGAGGTGCTGCGGGAGCAGGTCGCCCGGCAGCGAACGGTGATGTCGAGCGTCAAGCATTTCCTGATCGCCGAGGATTACGGACGCGGTCTCGTGACGCCGCTGCTGGAGCATATTTACTCGGAATCGTCGGCAATCCGCGCTCATCTCAAGGGCGTCGCCTTGTATAAGGACAACAGGCTGGTGGGGATGTTCACCGGTGAAGAGGCCAGGGGCGTCATGTGGCTGAACGGCGATTTGCAGGATGCGGTTGTGACGTTCCGCGCCGAGGCGGATGGCAACTGGATCAGCTTTCTCGTGTTTGAGGCGCATACCGTCATCAAGCCGCGGCCGAAGGGGGAGCAGCTTGTGTATGAAGTCGATGTGCATGTGAAATGTCAGGTAGACAGCAACGAATCCGTTACCGAGCTGACTGACCCGCAGCAAATTACGAAGCTGGAGCAGCTGATCGGCAAACAGATTGAACAGCGCATTCTCTCGGCTTTTGACAGGTCGCGGGAGCTGGAGGCGGATGTGTTCCGACTGGGCGCTTATTTAGCCTGGAACTACCCGAAGCGCTGGGCGGAGGTGCAGCAGGATTGGGGCAGCGTGTATCGGCGGCAAGCGTCGCTTGACCTGAAGATGAAGGTGGACATCTCCTTGCTCGGATCGAAGCAAAATAAACAGCGGGTGCCGTCATGACAGGGTTGCTGGTGTTGTTTGCCCTCCTGATGGCGGGCGAAGGCATTTATCTCAAGCGAAGACAGCGCAAGCTTCGCACGTACGTGATCGTCTATACCTTGCTCGCGGCAAGTCTGGCGTATAATGCGGCGAGCCTGCTGCTGGGCGAGCGAATGCCGAGCCCGAATCGGCTGATGGAGGCGCTGCTGCACATGCTGTAGCGTGATTGGGATTGAAAGGAGGGAGCGAGATGCAGCGGATTACGCAGGGCCAGTTGATTTTGATGCTGATTCTTACGTTATATTCGACGCCCGCGGGCTTTTTGACCGGTCCGGTCCTGGCAGCCGCCGGGTACAATGCGCCTTATGTCATCTGTGCGGCGGCTGCGCTCGCCGCGATTCCCGGCCTGCTTGCCGTCAGGCTGGCGCGGAAGCGGGCCGATGAGTTTTTCGCCGTCTTCGGGCGGCAGCTTGTCGGCCGTTGGCTGCATCTGCCGCTGCTGCTTGTCATGATCGGCTATTTGCTGCACCGTGCGGCGCTTGCGATGCGCAACCTCAGTGACTATATTTTGCTGAATCATCTGCCGGCGACGCCCGCGTGGGCGCTGGCGGTTTTATTTGGCACATGCATTGCGCTGACGGTTCGGGCCGGAATTGAAGCGATTGCGCGGCTGGCGCAGTTTGTGTTTGTCGTGACCTTCATTTCGCTGGCATTGTTTGTGCCGATTCTGTTGAATATTGAGCTGCAGTTTCCGATGCTCAAGGCGCTGGTGACTCATCTGCAGCTGAAAGGCACAGGGCTTGGTCTGTATGAGGCGTTTCCGTGGTTTGGCGATGTGTTTATGGTGCTGTACTTGTATCCGTACCTGCAGCGCAGGGAGGCAACCGCCCGTACAATTACGAGGGCAACGCTGCTGTCCGGGATGTTTATGCTGTTTTATTTGCTGCCGACAATGCTTGTCTTTGGCCCGATGCTGGCGAGCAGGCTCATGTATCCGGTGCTGGAATATGTGCGGACGCTGCAGCTGGCCGATTTTATTGATACGCTCGATCCGTTTCTGACCATTTTATGGATTCCTGCGATTTTTATCAAAATGAGCTTGACCGTATTTGTTGCCGTGGACAGCTTGGCCAAGCTGCTGAAGCTGAAGGATCACAAGCCTATAAGCACGTCGCTCACCGCGTTTGCAATGGGACTGTCTCTGCAGCTCTCGGACAGCAGCTCTGAGCTGCAGCACTTTATGTCCTTCACCTGGCCGGCCTTCGCCATTCCTGTACAGCTGCTGCCGATCCTTTATCTTGCCGCCGCCAAGCTGCGAGCCGGAGCGAAGCGCGACAACGCGACGCCAGAGCAGCCGGCCGGCCGCAGCTCGCCCTAGTCCGCAGCTTGATTCACGCAGGCTGCTTTTTTTTCGTCTGACGACCGCCTTTCGTTAATTTTTTATCCTCCATGTTAAATTTATGCTATAGGCAAACGGAAGAATCCGCCTACAATGTAGCTAAAGCCGCTTCGTCTCGCATCGGTCGGCTGTCAGTCACAAGCAAGGGGGAATGAGGATGGCCCAGATTCGCATCAATACGTTCAGCAAGGTCATCGCGTTAGTTGCAGGCTTGCTGATCCCGATTATTTTGTTATACAGCTATTCCTATCAGGTCAGCGTCAACGTCGTCCGGGAGACGGTGGAGGCAGGCAACCGCAACCGGCTGTCCTTTGTGAACAGCCAGATGGAGATGATGATCGACCAGCTGACGAAGTTTCCGGTAACGGTCAGCCGCGATTATAACATCAAGCAATATTTCGACGGCCGCTTTACGACGGACCGGCTGACGCTGCTGCAGAAGCAGCTGAACATCGCCGATACGCTGAACATTCAGACCGCGACAAGCGGCTGGAGCAATCAGATCATTTTGTACTTGATGGATGCTCAAGAAACGCTTTCATCTGACTATTCGGCCAAATTTGACGAGGGGTATTTGCGCGATCCGCGCTCCACCCAATGGCTGCATCGCAGTGCGCCGGTGTATGGCATCCACCAGTCGTTTTTCTCGCGCCTGCAGCCGACCGAGCTGCCGAACCTGCTTGTTGAAGTACGGTTTGCGGATGAAAATATTCGCAATATGCTCAGCAATCTCAAGCAGGGAGAAGAACGCGAGCCGTTTCTGTACAAGTCCGGCGCTGATCCCATAGTGAATTACACGGCCAAGCGAACGCTCGTGAATGCGGTCATCGGGCAGCTGGATGAGCAGCAGCTTGGGCCAAGCGGCAGCTTGAATCTCACGTTGAATCAGGAGAAGGTCATCGTCAACTACATTCGCTCGGAAAGCCTTGGCTGGTACCTCGTCGATATCGTGCCGCTGGAGAGTGTGTTTGCTCCGATTCAAATCAGCCGCAATTTATTTTATACCTCGGTTGCACTGCTGATGGTGCTAAGCATTTTGGCGACGCTGCTGCTGTACCGCAATGTGCAGCGGCCGATCCGGATGCTGGTGCGCGGCGTGCAGCGGATCAAGCAGGGCAAATATGCCGCGCGCCTGCAGGAGCCGCCCAATAATGAGTTCGATTATTTATTTGTCAGCTTCAATGAGATGGCCGAACAAATCCAGGAGCTGATCGAGAAGGTGTACAAGGAAACGCTCCAGGCGCGGGAAGCGACGCTCAAGCATTTGCAATCGCAGATTAATCCGCATTTTTTGTACAATTGTCTCTTCTATATCAAAAGCATGGCCAAGCTGGGCGACCAGGAGGCGGTGGCTGCGATGGCGCTTAATCTTGGCGAATATTACCGGTATACGACCCGGCTGGAAAACACGATGACAACGGTCAGCGATGAGCTGAAGCTGGTGGAAAATTACTTGAAAATTCAAATGCTGCGCCTGCAGCGGTTTCACTATGAAATCGAGCTGCCCGATGCGATGAGGACCCTCATGCTGCCGCGGCTGATCATCCAGCCCTTGGTTGAAAATGCGGTCATTCACGGGTTGGAGGAAAGTCTGGAGTATGGCGTCATCCGGATTCATGGGCAGTCTGCAGGCGGCGTTCACCGCATCATCGTCGAGGACACGGGCGCAGGCATGCGCGAGGAGGCGATCCGCGAGCTGGAGCGGAAAATAGCGCTGCCGCTCGATGAACAGATGGGCTGCGGCCTGTGGAACATTCACCAGCGGCTTGTGCACCGGTACGGCGGCCCGTCCGGGCTGTATTTCTCCCGTTCAGCGCTGCAAGGGCTGCGGGTTGAACTGGTGTGGCAGGACAATCCGACAATGACAACGGAGAAAGAAGGGGATCACGATGTTTCAGTTGCTACTGGTTGATGATGAGGCGGTTGTCGTAGACAGCCTGGCCGATACGCTGCCGTGGGAGACGATCGGCATCGGCAAGGTGCATAAGGCGTATTCCGGGTTCGAAGCGCTGGAGCTGCTGAAAACGACGCCGATTGACATTATGATGACGGATATCCGGATGCCGGGGTTAAACGGTCTTGATCTGCTGGGGCAAGTCGCCCGCAACTGGAAGCGGATCAAATGCCTGCTGCTGTCCGGCCATGCCGACTTCTCCTATGCCCAACAGGCGATTCAGCATAAGCCGTATGAATATTTGCTCAAGCCCGTCAGCGACGAAGAGGTGCTGGCCAAGGTGAGGCTGGTCGTGCAGGCGCTGCAGAAGGAGCGGGAAGAAGATGATACGTACCGGCAAATCGTCCGCGCGTTTGAGGAAAATTTGCCCAAGCTGCAGGGCGAATTTCTGGGCGAGCTGCTCCAGGGCCGGAAATACCCGCCGCAGCGGCTCGCTGAGAAGCTGGAGTCGCTAAAAATCGCGGTGCCGCACAACAGCTTTGCGCTGATGCTTGTCCGGCTGGAGGGCGAAATGCTCGACTTCGATTTTTACAGCTTGTCGCTGATCGAATATGCCATTGTGAATATGGCTGAGGAGCTGTTTGAGCCTTGCTTTGAGTTATGGTCGTGCAAGGATGTGCACGGGTATTTGATATTTCTGGTGATGCTGTCCACGGACAAGCAGTCGGATGCCGCCTGGGCGACGGAGCAAGGGAAGGCGGATCTGGAGAGCCAGCTGGAGCTGATGGGCTCCCAGCTGCAGATGAATGTCGGCCAATATTTGAAAGGGACGGTGTCCGTGCTGCTGCACAAATGGGGCAGCTTCCCCGGCGACGTGCGTAAGCTGTATCAGGACAGCCTGCTGTCGCTCCGCCGCCGCGTCGGCAATCAAAGCGAGCTGCTTGTGTATGTCGCGGATGAAACCGAGCAGCTGCCCGTACAGGCGCTGCACAAGCTGTATGAGCCGCCCTTGCTCATCCATCTGCTGGAGTCCGGCCAGTGGGCGGTTACGGAGGAGAAGCTGACAGGCATTTTGGAGGAGATCAGCCTGAAGTGGGCCGACTCGCGGGAGCATCTCGTCGAGGTGTTTTTTTCCGTCTACGCGTCGTTCAGCTCGTTCGCTCACAAGAACGGCCGCGAGCTGGCCGAACTGATCGGACCGGATTTGTCGCATGTGGTCGGGCTGCCTGCCTGCCGTTCGCTGGCTGCGCTGGAGAGCTGGTGCTTCGAGGCGCTCCGTCACATGCAGCAAAGCATGGAGCGCGACACGCGCAACGACCGGGAGGGCGCGGTGCGCAAAATTCAGCAGTTTGTGCAGAAGCAGCTGACCGAGGATGTGTCGCTGCAGGCGATTGCCGACTTTTTATTTATGCATCCGGTGCATGTCTCGCGCCTGTACAAGCTGGAAACCGGTGAAAACCTGAGCGATTACGTGCTGCGGCTGAAGATGGAGCTGGCGGCGTCGCTGCTGCGGAACAACGCACTGAAAAATTACGAAATTTCGACCAGGCTCGGCTACCAGAATCCGAACTATTTTATTAAGGTTTTCAAAAAATACTATTCGCTTACACCACAGGAGTACCGGATGAAGCTGGAGGAAGACGCCTAGCGCGGCGAAACGCGGAAGATGCTGGCTGCGGCAATCCGTTAAATTTGTATCACGGATGTTAAATTTGTCTCATTTTCATCCAGTCAGGGATTGATTAAGATAAAAAAGCAGGGAACACAACACTTAGGGGGTCAGAAAAACATGAAACATTGGGTTTCCAAAGCGGTGGCGACAACGGTTCTCGTATCGCTGGCAGCCGGGTGCAGCAATGCAGGGAGTACGGAGCCAGGCACAGGGGGAACGGCAGCTCCGGCGGGCAAGCAGGGACAGATCACCTTCTGGATGAAAAAGCAGCTGTTCGACGATCAGAACAAGCTGATCGAGGAGCGCGCGAAGCAGTTCGGCAAAGAAAACAATGTGAACGTCAATGTCGAAATTATCGCTTACGAGGATTTTTATCCGAAATGGTCGGCGGCGATTGAATCGGCTACGGTGCCGGACGTATCGTTTTTCGGCTACCAGGAGGTCGGGCAGTTTTACGGCAAAAATGTGCTGGAGGATGTCAGCGATGTCATGAAAAGCATCGAGGACAAAAACGGCGCCATTCAGGACAGCCTGAAAAAATCAATCAGCTTCGACGGGAAAGCGTACGCGGTTCCATATTGGACCGAATCGCAGGTACTGTACTACCGCAAGGATCTGCTGAAAAAAGCAGGGTTCGATAACCCGCCTGCCACATGGGACGAGTTCCGCAAAATGGCTAAAGCGCTCACCGATCCGAGCAAGGGCGTATACGGAGCCGGCATCGGCTACGGCAAGGGCAACTCGGACGCAGAGTTTCTGACGCGGGGCATTATCTGGTCCTACGGCGGCTCTGTAGATACGAAGGACGGCAAAACCGTCATCGTGAACTCGCCGGAAACCATCGAGGCAACCAAGATGATCCGCGACATTTTCCTGACGGACAAAAGCACGCCGCCAAGCGCCATCGGCTGGGATGACAGCGGCAACAACAAAGCGTACTTGAGCGGACAAGCCGCGATGATCTTTAATACGGGCAGCGTGCTCGGCACCTTGAAGAAGGACAACCCGGAGATGTACGAAAACACGGGCATCGCGCCGTATCCGGCCGGACCGAAGGGCGTCTTCATTCCGGGCATCAGCAACAACCTCGGTATTTTCAAGGATTCCAAAAACAAAGAGCTGGCCAAAAAGTTCCTCGCGTACATGCTGGATGCGGACTGGTACAAAACCTGGGTTGAAAAAGGCGCTCCGCTGTCCGGTCCGGTCTACACGAAGCTGACGAGCGAGCCGGTATGGCAGGATGCGAAAAACAAGGCGTTTGTCGAATCCGTAAAAGGCTTCAACTTCCTCGGTTACCCTGGGGCGTACAACCCGAAGGCGGGCGAAGTGTTTAACCTGCGACTGGTCAACGATGCGTTCCAGCGTCTGCTGCTGGATGCCAACTACACGCCGGAAGCGGCAATGAAGGATCTGCAGGCCAAGATTGAAGATGTGTACAACAAAAAATAGCAGGTAAACTCGGCTGTGGAGGGCAGGGTGGGCCTGCTCTCCATAACCTTACAGGTAAGGCGGGATACAGCGTGAAAACTACTCAAGATAGCAAGTTGGCTTATATGCTAGTCAGTCCGGTCGTCGCGTATTTGCTGGCGGTTATGGTGCTGCCGTTCGGCTGGGCTGTTTATCTCAGCTTCACCAGCAAGGTCGTGGGCGGACCGGCGACGTTCGTCGGACTGCAAAACTACATCGACTTGTTCAAGGATTCGATCTTCTGGAAAGCGGTCTGGAACACCGTTGTATTTACACTTGTCGCCGTTATCGCCAAAAGCGTGTTCGGCATGATTATGGCTCTAATTTTAAATGAAAAAATTATTTTCCGCAATGTATTTCGCGTGCTGCTGTTTCTGCCGTGGACGATTCCGACGATCGTTTCCGTGTTTACCTGGCAGTGGATTTATTCCGACGTCGGCGGGGTGCTCAACTTTCTGCTGATGAAAACCGGCTTGATCGACCGGCAAATCGGCTGGCTGGCTACACCGGATCTGGCCATGTTCTCCGTTATTCTCGTGAACGTCTGGCGCGGCATTCCGTTTATGGGCATTGCAATCCTGGCCGGTCTGCAAACCGTGTCCAAGGAAATGTACGAGGCGGCCATGCTGGACGGGGCCGGAGCGATCAAGCGTTTCTTCTACATGACGCTGCCGTCGGTGAAAGAAGTGACGCTGCTGGCCGCTGTTATGACAACGATCTGGACTTTGAATGACTTCGAAATCATCTGGCTTCTGACCCGTGGAGGTCCGTCCAACGGTACGCAGGTGCTGTCCACCCTCAGCTATACGGTCGGCTTCCTGAACCTTCAACTGGGCAAAGCTATTGCGATTGCCATATTGACGATGCCTCCGCTCATTATGCTTATCAATTTTGTAACGAAGCGTTCGCTTTCATCGAAAGAGTAGGTGACAAGCTATGGAAAATAACTCACTGGTCAAACAAATTATCGTGTACGCGACGCTTGCGGTCATGCTTCTGTTTGCTTTGTTCCCGCTGTACTGGATGGTTAATACGTCGTTCAAGTCGCAGGGCGAAGTGTACAACATGATCCCGACGTTCTGGCCGAAGCAGTTTACGTGGTCGGCGTACGTCAAGCTGCTCACCGAGAAAAACTTTCTGAATAATGTCAAAAACAGCCTGGTCGTTTCACTGATCGTTTCCTTCGTCTCGATTCTGGTCAGCATGCTGGCGGCTTACGCCGTCTCGAAGCTGCAGTTCCGCGGCCGGAGCGTTGTTTCCCGGGGGATTTTGTACGCGTACCTGATGCCGCGCGCGGTGCTGTTTATCCCGCTGTACATGCTCGTATCGTCGATCGGGCTGAATGATTCGATCTGGGGGATCATGCTCATTTATCCGACGATTACGATTCCGTATGCGACGTGGATGCTGATCTCTTATTTCAAGTCGATTCCGATCGAAATTGAGGAAGCTGCGATGATCGACGGCTGCACGCGGACGCGGACGATGCTGAGCATTATTTTCCCGCTGTCTGCGCCCGGCATTGCGGCGACGTTTATTTTCGCCTTCACGCTGTGCTGGAGCGAATACTTGTATGCGCTTGTTGTCATCACGAAAAGCGCGGACAAAACGATTACGCTCGGCTTGGCCGACATGATTGTAGGCGATGTATTCGCCTGGGGCCCGCTGATGGGCGGTTCGATTTTGGCATCCATTCCGGTGCTGATTATGTACTTGTTTACTTCCAAATATATGGTAAGCGGGATGACGGTAGGAGGCGTGAAATAATGACGGCACATAAAAAAATTCTTGTGACAGCTACGAATTACGCGACTTTATGCGCAGAGGCAAAGCAGCAGCTCGAAGCGGCAGGCTGCGAGATTATTGAGAATCAGGTTGGACGGCCGCATACGTTCGAAGAGCTGAAGGAGCTGGTTGGCGATATTGACGCGGTTGTGGCAGGCGTCGATACGTGGGATGAGCAGGTGTTCAAGCTGGCGCCCAAGCTCAAGGTAATCGCCCGCTTCGGCGTCGGCGTTGACAACATTGATCTGGAGCAAGCGAAGGCGTATGGCATCCGCGTGACCAATGTGCCGGGCGGCAATGCCAACGCGGTGGCGGAGCTGGCGGTTGGCCTGATTTTGAGCACCATGCGTAATTTGCCGAATCTGCATCAGTCGGCGCGCCGGGGCTACTGGGACCGCCATGTCGGCTCCGAGCTGAAGGGTCGCAAGGTCGGCCTGCTTGGGTTCGGCAACATCGCACAGATGACGGCCAAGAAGCTGGAGGGCTTCCAGGTGGAGTTGTCCGCCTATGACAAATATCCGAACGAACAGAAGGCGCGTGAGCTGAACGTCACGCTGAAAGACTACGAGGCTATTTTGCGCGAGTCCGATATCGTCAGCATGCATTTGCCGAGCCTGAGTGAAACCCGGCACTTTATGAACCGCGAGCGGTTTGCGATGATGAAGCCTGGCTCGTACTTCATCAACACGGCGCGGGGCGCGGTTGTCAGCGAGGCGGCGCTCGCTGAGGCGCTGCGCGGCGGCCATCTGGCCGGCGCGGCCATTGACGTGTACGAGCAGGAGCCGGTTGCTGCGAACAATCCGCTGTTTGAGCTGGACACGATTGTGACGACTCCGCATACGGCGGCTGAGACGTTTGAGACGTATCAGCTTGTCAGCCTGACGACGGCGCAAGCGATTCTCGACGTATTCGAGGGCCGGACGCCGGCGAATGCGCTGACTTGAGGAGGGGCGTCCATGGAGTTTCCCCGGATGATTCCGGTCGAGCAGCAGTTTTGCCCGGATCGCATCGAGGATGTGCCGGGCGCGCTGCGCGTGCAATTCGCCGCAGATGAGGTCAGGAGCAAGCTGACGCCCGGCATGCGCGTAGCGGTTGCGGTCGGCAGCCGCGGCATCGCCGGGCTGCAGCAGATTGTCCGCTGCGTCGTCGGCGAGCTGCGGGCGCTTGGGGCCGAGCCGTTTATCGTGCCGGCCATGGGCAGTCACGGCGGTGCTACCGCCGAAGGGCAGGCGGCGATTTTGGCCGACTACAGCATTACCGAAGCAGCCGTCGGCGCGCCGGTGATCAGCTCGATGGACACAGTCATCGCCTGCCGGCTGCCGGACGGGCTGCCGCTGCATGTCGACCGGCAGGCGTATGAGGCGGATGCCGTCGTCCTGGTCGCGCGGATCAAAGCGCATACCGACTTCAAGGGGCCGATCGAAAGCGGCCTGCTGAAGATGGCCGCAATCGGTCTCGGCAAGCATCAGGGGGCAGCCGCTCTGCACAGTCGCGGCTTTGCCTCCTTTCCTGCGCTGATCCCGCTGGCCGGTCAGCTGCTGCTGACGCACACGCCGATTGCGCTTGGAGTCGCCATTATCGAAAATGCTTACGATGAGATCGCCTGCATCGAAGTGCTCCCGGCGGACCGGATCGCCAAACGGGAGCCTGCGCTGCTGGACGAAGCGAAGCGGCAGATGCCGCGTCTGCAGCTGGACGCCATAGATGTGCTGCTGATCGAGGAGATTGGCAAAAACATCAGCGGAGCGGGCATGGACCCGAACATTACCGGACGCTTTCCTGTGCCGGTTTCACCGCGGCCGCCCGCGCCTCCGGTGCAAAAAATTGTCGTGCGCGGGCTGACCCGGCAATCGCACGGCAATGCGACCGGCATCGGGCTTGCCGATATAACGACCCGGCATGTGGTGGAGCAGATTGATTTCCACAAAACGTATACGAATTGCATCACGTCGACGGTGCTGGACGGAGCGAAAATACCGTTGACGGCCGCGAACGACCGGGAGGCGCTGGACATTGCTATTCGCACCTGCAACGGCATCCACCCCGCGTTGGTCAAGCTTGTCTGGATTCCGGATACGCTTCATTTGCGGCATATTTACGTGTCAGAGACGTACGGCGAGCAGCTGGCCGTCTCTGAAGGGCTGCGTATGCTCGGCCCGCCAAATCCGCTTGAATTTGACAGTCAGGGTCAGCTGGCGCGACCTGTGCTGTTTGACGAACGGTAAGCGTCCGGGTTTCACTCCCTCCGGTATGCTGTATAATGGAGAGACAAGTGATGGAGAAGGAGTGAGCCCGATGTGCCGCAATATTAAAACGTTATTTAATTTTGAACCGCCTGCGACCGATGCGGAGGTCGAAGCCGCGGCGCTGCAGTTCGTCCGCAAGCTGACCGGCTTCCAGGAACCGTCCAAGGCCAATGAGGAGGCGTTCCGTCATGCGGTCCGCGAAGTGTCGGCCACCGCGCGCCAGCTGCTGGATTCCCTGGTGACGCAAGCGGAGCCGCGCAACCGGGAAGTGGAAGCGGAGCGTGCGCGGGCTCGCAACGCGAAGCGGTTCGGTCCTTGACCTGACCGGAGGTTTAATAGGCGAGTCCGGATTCTTCCTGGGAGTTGTAATACGAGCTGCCCAGGCAGCCTCTGGGAAGAGGCGGCATATTGACGAAGGTTGATTGCAGGCCGATATGCCGCTTCGTCTCGCCGCTTTGTACAATACTGTGCAAAATGTCCAGCGCATGATAGGCCATTTCCTTGTTCGCACGATTTATGCGGCCCTTGCGCATGGACCACGCCACCAGCGAGGGCTTCTCCGGCACGATCAGGATGGAATTGGAATCGAACAGCAGGCTGCCGACTGCGCCGCTTGCAAATTGCAGCGTGCCTGCCATCAGATTTTCACACTGGATCTCATAGGTCTCGTCCAGCTTTTCCACAAAATAATGCTTGCGCTCCGTATCCACCGTCTTCGCAATTCCCGATACTTCCGTTACCGGCCCCAAGATGCTTAACATAGCCGTAATGTAATAAATGCCAACATCAAAGCCAATGCCTGCTCCCGGCTTAACGGCCACCGGCGAACGCTCCGCAAAAAAAGGAAACGTCTCGGTTCAGTGCGCAGTGGAAGGACGTAACCTTGCCGATCATCCCGCTTTCGACGACGTAGCGAGCGGTCTGGATGCTTGCGCCGAGGAACGTATCCGGGGCAACGCCCAGATACAAGTTTTTCTCATCGGCGATCCGCACCAGCTCGGCCGCTTCCTCCAGGTCAACAGTCAGCACCTTTTCGGTATAAACATGCTTGCCCGCTTCGAGCAGCTGCTTCACGATTTGGTAATGCGCCGTTGCAGCGGTCAGATTGACCACGATCTCGATCGAATCGTCCGCGATAATGTCTTCCATGGTAAGCGCCTTGATTTTATACTTCTGTGCGGCCCGTTCGACTTTCTCGGGGTTACGATCGCAGCTGCCAACGACCTCTAATATTTGGAACTTATTAATCATCGTGTTTAAATAAGCGTCGTTAATCATGCCGCAGCCTATGACAGCCACCTTGATCGGTGGGCGTTCGGCGTCACCAGTGTCGGCGTTCCGCCTTCCAAGCCAGCTCATAGGTGTACATGCCGCCGCCGCTGTTATAAATCAGAAACTATAAATCAGAAACCGGCCATCGTTTGTCCAGTTGGGGGCTGCGATAACCTCGTCAAATTCGCGCAAAGCCGTTCGTTCGCCTGTGGCAACATCCAATAGCTCCAGCATGCTGAAAGAACGTCGTTCTCTTAGGAGTGCGCGAAGCGTGCTGATATCCATGTTTTTCGTGCTCCTTTCCAAGCTGAATGGGTGCGAGCATGTTTACCTCCTTATAATGATTCTATAACTTGCCTCGACATGTGTTATCGTTACCACAAAATCTGACACCTGACATGTTAACGTTACCACATTGGCTGGAAAACCCGACGAACCGGGTGCTCGGCATGATCTATTTGCAGAACATTGCTCTCCCTAAGAGCTCAATTCGCTCCGCCTCGCCTATTCGGCCTGCCACTCACGCACCGTATGCCGGTCCATCAGGAAGGGGGAGATTCCGACGCTGCTGGATGGGGCGGACATGTCGTCTATTCGTCGCATGAGCAGCCGCAATGCATGCTCGCCGATTTCCTTGAACGGTAAGCCGACGGATGTAATCGGCGGTGACAGCAATGCCGACAGCGTATTGTCATAGCCGATCAGCGACACATCATCCGGCACACGCAGACCGCGCTCGTACAACACCTGCATCACGCCGCAGGCGTAGATGTCCGAGGTCATAAAAATGGCGGTAACCGCCGGCTCTGCATTCAGCAGGTCACAGGCGGCCTGCCGACCCGCCTCAGCCGAATACTCCGATATTACTTTGACCCAGGCCTCGTGAGGTATGATGCCTGCCTCGTTCAGCGCATCCGCATAACCGGCGTAACGGTTTACCTCTACCTGCTGTCCAAGCTCGGCGCCGATAAAGGCAATACGTCTGTGCCCTTTATGCACCATATGACGGACGGCGCATAGCGAGCTGTCGCGATCATTAACTACAATTTGGTCGACCAGGGGCAGCTCGAAGGTCCGTTCGATCATAACCACGGGAATCTGTTGTTCGACCAAGCGGCCGATTAAGTTCTGCGAAATGGAAGGGTAGGAGGTAATAATCACACCGTCAACGCGGTGGCCGATCAAGTCGTTGATTTGCTGCTCCTCTTCGCCCAGACCTGGATGATTTGCAAGCGTTAACACATGATAGCCGTTGGCTGCGGCAGCCTCATTGACGGCGGAGCTGATGTCTTTATATTGCATATTGGAATATAACCCGTCTCTTTGATGATTCGCTCAATTTCCTTGCGCTTCTCCTCGGACACGTAGCCGTTGTTGTGCAAAACCCGGCCGACGGTGGCGAGCGAAACACCTGCTGCTTTGGCGATATCCGACATCTTGATATTCATAAAATCAGTCTCCAGCCTCCATGTGTTATCGTTACCATGTTAGCATACTTTTGTGTCGGCTCGCGATTGGTCCTTGTTTATCAGCCGGAGAGTCGTGAAATGCACAATCGAAGGTTGTCAAAACAGTAGTGAGGACGTGCGAAATTTGATATTTTAGCAATAACGTGTGCCATTTTGCGAGATAATGACAGGATAGACCACGCGGCCGTCCGATTGATCTGTTGGTGCGGGGAGAAGGGGGACACAAGATGAGGATAAACATGAAAATCCCACGCTTGTCATGGAATTCAATTCGCTTCAAGCTGGTGGTCGGGCTGCTGCTCATAACCGTGCCGCTCATTGGACTCATGCTTTACCATAATTTTTACAGCATTCGCGTTGTCCACAATCAAGTGGCTATCTCCAACAAAAATCTGATTTCGCTTTACATGGGACAGATTGACGCGCAGCTGCGGGATGCCGATCGTAATTTGATCAGTCTTACCTCGGACTATCTCCTGCAGTCCATGAATGCGCCGGGCTCGGAGGATGAATATGTGCTGGCGAAGCATGGCGTCTCCAATAAGCTGTCAAGCGATATAGCTTATTTTCAATCGGTCGATGCTTTTTTTGTATTTTCCCAATCCCGCCGCGATCTATTAAATGTATTCAAGTCAGGAGTTACTTTTGCGGAGAGCGACAAGATAGGCGACTATTTGCGCCGGTTTTTGGCTGGCAGTCCTTCAGTGGCCGAAACCCGCGGCAGCAGCTGGTTTATGCAGCCCATCGGGCAAAATTACTACGCGCTGCGCATTATTCAGTCCGGTGACCTTTACATCGGGGCATGGGTTAGCGCGAAGACGCTGCTGGTGCCGCTGAACCTGATCGACCTGGGCGATAAGGGGAGCGCCTTGCTGGTTACGAGCCAAGGGACTCCGATGGTCAGCACGCAGGCTTTGCCGGAAGCGAATCTGGATTTTACGAAAGGCTTCCAGCAGTTTTATTTGTCCGGGCACCAAAATAATTATTTGATCGTCGGGGAAAACTCGCAAAAAGGCGATTTTAGCTTGGCTGCCGTCATACCGGACAAGCAAATTTTGCAAAATTTGCCGAGCTTGACGCGTATTATTCAGGTGATCATCCTTTCTTCGATCGGGCTGGTGCCGCTCAGTCTGCTGTTTCTTCGCCAAACGCTGCTCGTGCCGCTCAAACGGTTAATTATCGTCATGAGGAGAATTAACGACGGCCAGGTGCATGCCCGTATCGAGCCGTATCCGGCGTCGGACGAGTTTCTGCTCGTTAATCAAACGTTTAATACGATGATTGCCCAAATCGAAGAGCTGAAAATCAACGTGTACGAGGAGCAGTTAAGCAAGCAGCAGGCCGAGCTACAGCATTTGCAATTGCAGATTAATCCTCATTTTTTTATGAATTCCTTAAACATTTTATATAACCTGGCGCAAGTGAAAAATTTCGAGCTGATTCAGGAGATGACGTTATGCCTGGTGCGTTATTTCCGCTTTATGTTTCACAGCAATTTGAAATTTGTCTCGTTGCAGGAGGAGCTTCAGCATGTACAAAACTATGTCCGGATTCAGGAGCTTCGCTTTCCGCACAGCTTGACCTGCACGGTCAACTCGCCGAGCTTCCTGAACGATCATCCGGTTCCGCCGCTAGTCATTCAATCGTTTCTGGAAAACTCCATTAAGCATAGCGTAACGCTTGAAGAACGGGTTTATATTTCCGTTATGATCGACTTGGTGGAATCAGGGCTGGAGCCTTACCTTGAAATCATAATAAGGGATACAGGCCGAGGCTTTCCGGAGCATGTGCTGACGGACATTCATTCCGGCAAACGCGTCGTGGACGAAGAGGGAGAGCATATCGGCATCTGGAATGTTCGCAAGCGATTGCAGCTGCTGTATGGCGATAAGGCGACGATTTATTGCTATAATGGCTTGCCCGGCGGAGCTGTCGTTGAAATTAATTTGCCCTATCAATCGGGCATATAGCTGGAAGGGGGGGCCTGGATGCTGCAGCTTTTGATCGTGGATGATGAAATCCATGCCGTTGAAGGGGTCAGGTCGGGTGTTCATTGGCAGTCGCTTGGAATAAGTAAAGTATTTACCGCCTATACGGTCAAACAAGCGCGCGAAATTTTCGCAAGCGAGCGCATTGACATCATGCTGTGCGATATTGAGATGCCTCAGGCTACAGGGCTGGAGCTGGCCGAATGGGTGAAGGAACGGCATCCGCAAACCGTCATTATTTTCCTGACCTGCCATGCCGACTTCAAGTATGCGAAGCAGGCGCTCAAGCTGGGCAGCCTGGATTACATGTTGAAGCCGATTCCATTTGGCGAGCTGGAAAAAACGATTCTCAAGGCGGTTGAGAGCATCAACGAGCATACAAAATTGACGGAGTTCAGTCAATACGGCCAATTTTGGTTTCAATATCAGCCGATGCTGATTGAACGCTTTTGGCTGGATATTATTAGCCAGACCATTCCGCCGAGTGCGGAGGCTGTGATGCGTGCGGCGACTGACCGCAATATTCCGTATGCGGAGCATATGTGTTTTTTACCGGTGCTGATCAGCATTCAACGCTGGCATAAGCCGATGAGCTTGCGTGACGAGAAGCTGATGGAATATGCGCTTAAAAACTCAGCCGAGGAAATGCTGCTGCACAATCGTCAGCTGGGGCAGCTGATCAGGCTTGAGGACGGAAAATTTTTGGCGATTTTACTGGGGGACAGCTTCTCCGACACTGAATCGTTGAAGCAGGTATGCGAACGCTACATCGAAGCGTGCAGCTCATACTTTTACTGCGATTTGTCCGGTTATATCGGGGAGCAGGTGCGAAGCCACAAGATGCACATGATGGTACAGCGGCTGAAAAGCTATGAAAAAAATAATGTGGCTTACAGCAACAAAGTGTTTGTATGGTCAGCTGACAAGCAGATCAAGCCGAGCGCCAATCAGCTGCCTGATATGGGCATATGGGCGGTTATGCTGAAGGATGGCGCACATCGCCATGTGCTGGAGGAAGCGTTCGGCTACCTGGAGCAGCTGCTGCAGCGGGAAGCGCTGGATGCGAGTCTTCTGCGACAATTTTTTCACGATTTCCAGCAAATGATCTACTATGTGCTGCAAACGAAAGGCGTCCAGGCGCATCAGCTGTTCAGCGATCCGCAGTCAGAGGAGATAACGGCGACAGCGCTTCGTTCCGTGACCGATCTGAAGCATTGGATGACCTACATCGCGAGCCATGCAATCGATTATATGCAGTCTATCGAGCAATCGCAAAGCGTTGTTGAGCGCGTCATCAGCTATATCAGGCTGCATCTTGCCGAAGACTTGTCGAGGGAGGATATTGCCAAGCATGTGTTTTTAAATCCGGACTATTTAACGAGAATATTTAAAAAGGAGACAGGGATGGCTGTTTCCGACTATTTGCTGCAGGAACGGCTGAAGCTGGCGCAGGAGCTGCTTGCGAAAACCGATATGCCGATCAGCGCCGTCGCCTCACACATCGGCTATTCGAATTTTTCGCATTTCTCGCGGATGTTCAAAAAGCATACGGAGCAAAACCCGAACGAATACCGCCAGATGCATCAGCACATGCAAAGCTGAACTCGTAGTCCCGTGGTCGGCAAATGCATAGCGAAAAGTCGTGAGAGGGGCAGAGCAGGCACCCAGGCAATTTTATAATAATTATAGCTTCGCTGATCGGTACGGGCAAGGAAGCCGGTCCGGATGCGAGTGATACTATGTAAAATGGGGGAGTTCCATGAACAACAGATTTAAGCCGGCAAGCGCTCTCATCATCGGAGCTATGCTCACGTTAACCGCTTGCGGCGGTGCAGCCACAAACAAGGCTCCGGCTAATGGAGACAAGTCTGCGGAGAAGCCGACGGAGCTGAATGTTGCCTTTCCGATTTTCGGCGCAGTGCCCAAAGATATCGCCCAGGTGCAGGATGCGATCAATAAAATTTCGCTTGAAAAAATCAATGCTACGGTGAAGTTGACGCCAATCAGCTTTGGGAACTGGGAGCAGCAGATGAACCTGATGCTGAGCAGCAACGAAAAGCTGGACCTGATGGTCGTAACCGGCAATCTGTACAGCAATTTTGTAGCCAAGGGACAGCTCATTGCGCTGGATAAATGGCTTGAGGAGCACGGCCAAGGCATCAAGAAGGCGCTGGACCCGGCTTATGTCAATGCGGCCAAAATTTCAGGCGCGATCTACGCGGTGCCTACGCAGCGCGACTTTGCCGCTAACCAGGGCTTAACGCTGCGCAAGGACCTTGTGGACAAATATCAGCTTGATGTCAGTAAAATTCGTACGCTCGACGATGTCGAGGCGACGCTGAAGCTCATCAAGGAGAAGGAGCCGAACTTGTCTCCGTTAATTCCGGGCAATATCGGCCGCTCCATGCTTGACGCGTACCGTACCTACGATACGCTCGGGGATTCGATTGGCGTTCTTCCCAATTTTGATAACAACCTGAAAATCGTGAATTTGTACGAGTCGCCTGAATATGCGCAATTTATTAAAAAGATGAGAAGCTGGTATACCTCCGACTTGATTCTCAAGGATGCAGCGACAAATAAGACATCCCAGTTTGACTTGTTGAAGTCGAATCGCGGCTTTGCTTATTTCTCCAACATGAAGCCTGGCTTCGAGCAGCAGGAATCGAAAAGCAGCGGCATTCCGGTTGTAACCGCCAGCCTGGTTCCGCAAGTTTCTACGACTACGAACGTTACCAACATCATGTGGGGGATTCCGATTAACTCCAAAACACCGGAAAAAGCAATGGCCTTCCTGGATTTGATGTACGCCAGCAAGGAAATGGTCAATTTGTTTGACTGGGGAATTGAAGGCAAGCATTACGTCGTCAAATCCGACAACGTTATTGACTTTCCGGAAGGCGTTGACGCGAAAAATTCCGGCTACAGCTTAAACATGGGCTACTTGTTCGGCAACCAGTTCCTGTCCTACGTGTTCAACGGAGATGACCCGAAAATTTGGGAGAAGATGGACCAGTTTAATAAATCGGCTGTCAAGTCCAAAGCGCTCGGCTTTACGTTTGACGCCAGCAAGATTAAGGCGGAATACGCGGCTGTCACAAACGTGGTTACGCAGTACAAGCTGCCGCTGGAAACAGGCAGTGTCGATCCGGATAAAATTTTGCCCGAGTTTATCGGCAAGCTGAAGTCTGCGGGCATCGACAAAATTATTGAAGAAAAGCAAAAGCAGCTTGACGAATGGGCCAAAACAAATAAATAACGCTAGCTGCCAGCTCCAATTGCCCGCCCGACGATGCCGTTGGCCGGGCAATTGGCGCGACAAGCGCAGCCATGCTCGGGAAAGAGGGAATGCTTTATGACCAAGGCCGTGTTACTGAACGAAAATTGGGTATTCACGAAAACCAACAATCCGGATTATGCCCACAAGCCAATCGAGGCCGGACAGCCGGTTACATTGCCGCACTGCTGGAATGATACGGACGGGCAAGGCGGCAGCGAAGCTTATTACCGGGGAGCGTGCTGGTATCAGAGGACGTTGACGGTTACCGCGGAAGAGAACGCCAAGCGTCTTTATTTGGAGATAGGAGCTGCCGGAAATATCGGGTCTGTGTATGTCAACGGTCATCTTGCGGCCGAAAGCCGGTGCGGGTATGCGATGTTCCGGGCCGCGTTAAGTCCGTTCCTGACTGCCGGAGACAACCTGATCTCCATCAGAGTTGACAATGGCTATGATAACGAGGTGTACCCGCTGCTCGCTGATTTCACCTTCTACGGCGGGTTGTACCGGGACGTGCAGCTGCTTATCGTGGAGGATGTACATTTCGATCTG
This sequence comes from Paenibacillus sp. sg306046, assembly GCF_059821225.1. Taxonomy (NCBI): domain Bacteria; kingdom Bacillati; phylum Bacillota; class Bacilli; order Caryophanales; family Paenibacillaceae; genus Paenibacillus; species Paenibacillus sp. sg306046. The sequence continues at coordinate 20,026 of NZ_JCAMRT010000022.1, read as the reverse complement.
CTGGACAATGGGAGAGACGGCGTATACTTGTCTCAGCGGAAGCTCGGCGAGCACAGCTTTGAGCTGGTGGCTAGCGGCTGCGTGATTTATGAAGCCATATCCGCTGCGAAGACGGATATCAAGCTGCAAATCAAGGACCGTGACGGCTCCGTTGTCGCGAAGGCACATGCGGAGCTGTCGCCGGCCGCTGCAGCCGAGTTCAGGATTCGCAGCGAGATTGAGCGCCCTGTGCTTTGGGACGGCGTGGAGCAGCCTTATCTTTACACGGTTGAAGTCGTTGCCAGCATGGATGGCGTGTTGCAGGACTCACGAAGCCTAGAGATCGGCTTTCGAACCGTGGAAGTTACAGGAGATCGGGGCGTATTCCTGAACGGCAAGCCGATCAAATTAAATGGCGTATGCCGCCATCAGGATTACGCCGGGGTCGGCAACGCGATCACCAGGGCGCATATGGACCAGGATATGTCGCTCATCCGGGAGATTGGCGCGAACAGCATTCGTCTGGCGCATTACCAGCATGATGATTATTTTTATCGCTTATGCGACCGCTACGGGTTGCTGGTATGGGCCGAAATTCCTTACATCAGCATCCCTTCGACCAAGGACCCGGAAAGCCGCAACGCGATGGAGCAGCTGGAGCGGCTTATCAAGCAAGCGTATAATCATTGCTCGATCTATTGCTGGGGTGTGCAAAATGAAATTACGATCGCAGTCGAATCGGAGCAGACCTATCAGAACATTCAGAAGCTCGTCAAAGCGGCAAGACAGCTGGACCCGGGCCGGATCATCGCGCAGGCCAACATTAACGGCGTCGATAACACAAGCCTGATCAACGACTTCACCGACATCGTCGGCTACAACCTGTATTACGGCTGGTATTATGGGGAAATCAAGGATTTGGCTGAGCGGCTGGATGCGTTTCACAGCGACCGGCCGCATATTCCGGTGCTCGTGTCAGAGTACGGGGTAGATACAAATCCGAATTATCATGCCTACAAGCCTGCGGTGCAGGATTACACCGAGGAGTATCAGCTGCTGTTCCATCACAATGCGTTAGAAACGTTTGAAGCCAGACCGTTTGTCTTGGGCGGGTATGTATGGAATATGTTTGACTTCGGAAGCGCGAACCGGAAGGAGGGGGGCGAAACCGGGAAAAACCTGAAGGGCCTTGTTACGTTGGATCGTACCGTAAAGAAGGATGCATTCTTTTTATACAAAGCGTATTGGTCCAAGGAGCCGTTCGTTCATCTTGCCGGCCGGCGGTTTGTCAACCGGCACGAGCCGTTAAACGACATCGTTGTGCTGTCCAACGTACGGCATGTTCGGGTATATCTGAATCAAGCGCTGATCGCCGAGCTGGAAAGCGATGCACCGATGAAGGTCGTGAAGGATGCGGTTTTCCGGCTTGGAGAAAATTTGCTCAAGGTTGAAGGAACAGATCGCGCAGGCGTTGTGCATACAGACGAGATTGTGCTTGTTCACGTTCAGCAGAAGGACCTCGGTTACGTGCACGTTAAGGAAGAGAAGGCCGCGCATGTCGTGAACTGGTTTGAGAACTTCGATCTGACGGACACGGAAACGATTGAGCTGAAAAGCAGCGGCTTTTCGACCTTCGACACGATTGAGGAGCTGTACAGCAATGAAGCGGCAAAAGCGGTATTCCTGAAGTATTTCGCTCATGTGACGAACCATCCCTTTTTCGAGGCCACTCGCGGCGTCATGTCGATCGAAAAGATGTCCCAGCTTGTCTTCTACAACATTCCGCCAGAGCTGCTCGGCGTGATTAACAAAGAGCTGAACGTGATTGAAAAGTAAATCAATGCCCCGATCGGTTGCTTCTCCGGTCGGGGTATTTTGCGGTGTGCGGCGGCTGTCGAATGGTCGGCAAAGTGCCATTGTGAAGTCGTCGGAGCGGTAGTGAGCTCAGCTCGTTTTCAGTACGATTAAGGTACAAAACAGCTAACTTGCTTGAGAAGGAAAGGGGAACCAAACCATGGCAGCGCGCACGCGAAGCATGACAAGAAAGAAAATTTGGAAATATAGTCCGCTTTATTTGATGATGATCCCGGGTCTTGTGTACTTGATCGTTAATAACTACCTCCCGATGTTCGGTCTGGTCATTGCCTTCAAGGACATTAATTTCGCTAAGGGGATATGGGCGAGCGACTGGATCGGGCTGCAAAACTTCAAGTTTTTGTTTCAAACCTCAGATGCTTATATCATCACTCGGAATACGATCCTGTACAATGTCGCGTTTATCTTGATCGGCCTCGTCGTTTCGGTGGGCTTCGCTATACTGCTGAACGAAATCAAGAGCAAAATCGCCTCGCGGTTGTATCAGAGCATTATTATTTTGCCGTTTCTGATCTCCATGGTATTGGTCAGCTATCTGGTCTATTCCATGCTGAGTATGGAGAGCGGCTTTATGAACAAAACCATTTTGCCCGCGCTGGGCATTGACCCGATCTCCTGGTACAACGAGCCGAAATACTGGCCTGTCATTTTGACTCTGGTCCATGTGTGGAAAGGCGCGGGTTATGCATGCATCATCTATTTGGCGGCGATCATCGGCATTGATCCCGAATACTACGAGGCAGCCACGCTCGACGGGGCCTCCAAATGGCAGCAAATTCGTCAGATCACGATTCCATTGATCACGCCTGTCATTATTATGCTTACCCTGCTCGCGATCGGCCGCATTTTCTACTCGGACTTCGGCCTATTTTACCAGGTTCCGATGAATGCAGGCGCCTTGTTCAGTACCACAAACGTCATTGATACGTACGTATTCCGCGGCTTGCTTCAGCTCGGCAATATCGGCATGTCGTCTGCGGCGGGCTTCTACCAATCGCTGGTCGGCTTCGTGCTTGTCATCGTATCCAACTACGTGGTCCGCAAAATCAATAAAGAAAACGCATTGTTCTAAGGGGGACGCCATGAATAAAGAATACAAGGCCTGGCAGTGGGCCGCACACGCCATTCTGTTTTCGTTTTCTGTCACTTGCCTGCTTCCGTTCATGCTGCTGATTATGTCTTCCATCACCGAAGAGACATCCATTATACAGCATGGCTACTCCTTCTTTCCGAAGGAGTTCAGCCTTGGCGCTTATCAATACTTGTGGGAGCAGTCCTACCTGATCTTTAATGCGTATGGAATTACGGTTCTGATTACGGTAGTAGGGACAACGGCCAGCCTGATCATGACCTCGCTGCTGGCCTATCCGTTATCGCGGCGCGATTTGCCGGGCGGCACCTTCTTTGCCTTTATGTTGTTTTTTACACTGCTTTTTAACGGAGGGCTCGTTCCGACCTATCTCGTTTATACGCAACTATTAGATATCAAAAATACGCTGTGGGCGCTGATCGTCCCCGGACTGCTCATGAACGGATTCAACGTACTGCTGATGCGAACCTTCTTCATGACGACGATTCCGGTACCCGTGCTTGAATCAGCCAGCATTGACGGAGCGAGCGAATTCAAGATGTACTATAAAATTGTGCTGCCCCTGTCGCTGCCGATTTTGGCTACTGTCGGATTATTTCAGGGACTGGCCTATTGGAATGATTGGAATAACGGCTTGATTTATATTACGGATCCTCAATTGTTCAGTCTGCAAAACGTACTGAACCGGATTATGAGCGACATCCAGTTTTTGGCCAGCAATGGCGATCTGAGTGCAAGCGCCGGAGAAAAGGTTGCCCAGCTCCCAAGCGAGACGTTCCGGATGGCGATTGCGGTAATTGCCGTCATCCCGATTTTGATCGCGTACCCGTTTTTCCAGAAATATTTTGTCAAGGGGATGACCATAGGGGCAGTAAAGGGCTAGCGTAAGCAGGCGAGACGGAGTCGGTTGCACGAAGCCTGGGGACTTCGGTTTGGATGACCAAGCCGGGTCCCTATTTGCGTTAGTGGGGAAGTTGGACGCAGAATGGGCAGGATACGCCGAAATAGTCACCATACTGCCGGTTCGTATGGAAAAAGCGGAAGAAACCGGCCATTCCGCGTGCCTTGCGGTTGTTATCGGCCGATTTGACAGTTGCAGTTGCAACGTTCCTTTTGCTACGATAAAGCAAGCGATTTCAATCCGGGAGCAAGCTCAATTTAACCAGCAGGAAAAGGGAGATTGCATATGAACATGGCCAAATTCGGATTCCGGTTTACCGACAACCAGCGGTTTTTACTGCGCAACGTATCCATTATTGTACTGGGGCTGTTTATTAACCAGCTGCTGCAGACGATCGGCAGCATCGTGCTGGCCCGTCTGCTGGACGATCCGGTCAAGTTCGGCGAGGTGAACCTGCTGCTGCAAATATTCGGGATGATTACGCTGTTCCTGAATGCAGGCTTCACGAATGCGCTGGTGTATACGTTCTCCACCGCCGCGGAGGAGGCGATCCGGCTCAAGCTGCGGGTAGCGCTCGTCGGCAGCACGGCAAGCGGGGTTGTGGTTAGCCTCGCGGTTTGCTTGCTGGCGCCTGTGCTGGCGGCGGCGTACGGCATCCCGGAGCTGAAGGGCGCGCTTATGCTCAGCTCGATCACTTTGCTGTGCAATTCCATCGTGAATATAGGCGTCGCGTCCTTCTCCGGCAACCGCGATTTCCGCACCCAGGCTTTCTTTATGGTGATGATGACCTTGTTTTCCACGGCGGGCATGATTATGGGCGTACTCGCGCCGTTTCACCACCTGCTCTGGGGCGTTTCGCTGTGGACGGGCATCGGCTCCGCATTCACTGCGGCGCTGATCAGCTGGCGAGTCATCCGGGTACATCGACCGCGTCTGTGGGGGCCGGTATTGGCGGATGATTTGAAGGCGCTGATGCAGTACGGCGTTCCGATGTGGGCCGGCAACATCGCCAAGGCGTTCCAGCAGCCGTTTCTTGTGATGATGATCGGCTCCATCTCGGTGGTTGCAGTCGGACAGCTGGCCAATGCAGCCCGGATTACAGGGTTTATCGGCATTGTCACCTGGGCGTTTATGATTGTTACGCTCCCGTTTGTGGCGGAAAGCGCACGTGACCCGCAGGAGAGCAGACGCCGGGGTACCCAATGCATCCGGTACAATAATCTTATTTTGTATCCGTTGACGGCAGCCATTTGTTTATTTCCCGATGAAATCAACAGCTTTCTGTTTGGCGCAGGGTATGTGACCGCGGAATCGGCCACCTACATCCGTCTGCTGGCGCTTGGCGTGTTTTTCTCCTCCGTCGGCCGGCTGGGCGGCAATATTTTGGCAGGGATCGGCAAGACGAAAGCGAATTTCTGGGTCATGATTTTGGCGGGAGCGATCGTTGTTGTGCTTGTTCCGCTGCTGGTCCAAACAGGCGCTGTTTGGGCGGTGTGGGTTTATACGGCCAGCTGGGCGGCTTCAGCGCTTGCCATGGTGTACTTTTTTTACCGCGAGGGCTTTTCGCTCGACTGGTGGAAAGCTTATGGCGAGCCGCTGGCGCCGACAGCCGCGATGAGCTTGCTGATGGGAATCGGCGAGTTTGCCGGTGCGGGGCAGCCTTTTTTGATCGGGCTCGGCGCGCTTAGCTTGCTGGCGCTGACGCTGCGGGTCGAGTTCGGCAAAGGGCTGAAGCTCAGACGGGCCCTGGCGAGCCGATAAAGCATTTTTGTCCGAAATATTAAGATATTGTAAGGAAATCAGCGATAATGGAAGAAAAGCGTGTTCTTTTTTACGAAAATAGAATATTCTGAATATTTACAATTTATTAATAAAGGAGTAGAGTAAGAGACAAGAAAGGAGAGCCCAGCACACCACAGTTCACAAGTTTCAACCTGGAACCGGAATTTCGACAAGCGACCGGTCCACGTTGAAGTTACTCCCTAATCCTCCTGGAAGGGCGGCGATTCCGTTGAAATGGGCTAGCGAAGCGTGCCGGAATTCAAGGCATGCGGGTCTCAGGCAACGTTGGAAGGCGCAAAGGGATTAAAATCGAGGCAGATTGGAGTGCAGCAGTCAAATTGAATAGGTTAAACGAAGCATAGGGTCCTCCGGTTATCTTGGATAAGCGGGGGCCCTATTTGTGTTGCGTGGAAGCTTGGATACATATAAGTGCGCGGTTACATCTTGAACTTATCAGAAAGTCTGATGAATCTCATAAGAATACTCTAATTGACCTGTACATCCCTTGCTGGTACGTTTATAGTAAGCATATTGGGTATGTAGCAACTATCATGGCATGTTAGGCGAGGTGGATTATTTCGTGGAATTTCATGTGACAAACAGTCCTTTTACGCAAGAACAAGCAGAGCTGCTTAATCGTCTGCTGCCTACGTTAACCGAGGGTCAGCGAGTTTGGCTAAGCGGCTTTTTGGCTGCGCAGGCATCCGCAGGCGCAGCTCCGACGGCGGCCGCTCCGGCTGCTCCGGCTGCAGCGGCGATCCCTGCTGCTGCTGCTCCGCAAGCAGCTCCGGCCGCGGCTCCGGTTTCCAAGGAAGTGACCGTGCTGTTCGGTTCCCAATCCGGCAATTCCAGCGGACTGGCGAAGAAGCTGTCGAAGAAGCTCGAAGAACGCGGCTTCCAGGTGTCGCTGTCGTCGATGAACGATTTCAAAACCAACGGTCTGAAAAAAATTCAAAATCTGCTGCTGGTCGTCAGCACGCACGGAGAAGGCGAACCGCCGGACAGCGCGATTTCCTTCTACGAATTTCTGCACAGCAAGCGCGCGCCGCAGCTCGAGGGCTTGTCTTATTCCGTGCTGGGCCTCGGTGATACCTCCTATGAGTTTTTCTGCCAGACAGGCAAAGATTTCGACAAGCGTCTGGAGGAGCTGGGCGGCAAACGATTGGCCGATCGCGCCGATTGCGACGTAGATTACGACGAGCTGGCCGGACAATGGACGGCTCAAGTGCTTGCGGCGCTCGAGGGCGCTTCGGCAGCGGCGGCTCCGGCCGGATCGGCAGCCGGTCAAGCCGTGGAAGCTGCCGCCGAGAGCGACTACAGCCGTTCCAATCCGTTCCAGGCGGAAGTGCTGGAAAACTTGAACTTGAACGGACGCGGCTCCGACCGCGAAACGCGCCATCTTGAAATTTCGCTGGAAGGCTCGAATCTGCAGTATGAAGCGGGCGACAGCATCGGCATTTATCCGGAAAATCATCCGCAGCTGGTCGATGAGCTGATCGCGGCGATGGGCTGGAATGCGCAGGAGCAGGTAGCCGCGCCGAAGACAGGCGAGCCGCTGGCGCTGCGCGATGCGCTGCTGCGTCATTATGAAATCACCGTGCTGACCAAGACGCTGATCGAGCAGCTTGCCAAGCTGACGGGCAGCGCCAAGCTGGCCGAGCTGCTGGAAGCAGGACGGGAGCAGGAGCTGCGGGCCTGTCTGCAGGAGCGCGACCTGCTGGATCTCGTGCAGGACTTTGAATTGAAGGGTGTGCCTGCAGCCGGCTTCGTCGGCGTGCTGCGCAAGCTCCCTGCCCGGCTGTATTCGATCTCAAGCAGTCCTAAGGCATTCCCGGAAGAGGTTCATGTCACGGTTCGCGCAGTACGCTATGAGGCGCGCGGCCGTCAGCGTTATGGCGTCTGCTCGGTGCATCTCGCCGAACGCGCCGAATCCGGTTCTGCGCTGCCTGTGTTCGTTCAGCAGAACCCGAACTTCAAGCTGCCGTCCAATCCCGATGCGCCGATTATTATGATCGGGCCGGGCACCGGCGTTGCTCCGTTCCGCGCGTTCCTCGGTGAGCGCGAGGAGACGGGAGCGGCAGGAAAGTCTTGGCTGTTCTACGGCGACCAGCACTTTGCGACCGATTTCCTGTACCAGCTCGAATGGCAGCGCTGGCTGAAGGACGGCGTGCTGACCCGGATGGATGTGGCGTTTTCCCGCGATACGGACCAGAAGGTCTATGTTCAGCACCGGATGCTGGAGAAAAGCAAGGAGCTGTACCAGTGGCTGCAGGAAGGCGCAAGCCTTTATGTGTGCGGCGACGAGAAAAAGATGGCGCATGACGTCCACGCGGCGCTCATCACGATTTTGGAGCAAGAGGGCGGACTGAGCCAGGAGACGGCAGCGGAGTATTTGAGCCGGATGCAGCAGGAGAAGCGTTACCAGCGGGATGTTTATTAAATCCTGACCCAGAACGAGAGGAGTGGGCTTTCCCACCATGGCTATTAATTTAATCTCATCTTCCAATACGGCCGGACACAGCGATGTCGAGGACCTGAAGCGGCGAAGCAATTATCTTCGCGGCAGTCTGGTCGAGACGCTGGAGGATCGGATCACCGGCTCGATCCCGGAGATGGACAACCGGCTGATGAAATTCCACGGCAGCTACATGCAGGACGATCGCGACCTGCGCAATGAGCGCCATAAGCAAAAGCTGGAGCCTGCGTTCCAGTTCATGCTGCGGGTGCGCGCGGCTGGAGGGGTCGTAACCTCCGACCAATGGCTGATGATGGACCGGGTCGCGCAAAAATATGCGAACGGAACGATCCGGTTGACGACGCGCCAGTCGTTTCAGCTGCACGGCGTCATCAAGTGGAATTTGAAAAATACGATTCGCGAAGTCAATGATGCGATGCTCAGCACGCTGGCCGCCTGCGGCGACGTTAACCGCAACGTGATGTGCAACCCGAATCCGGACCAATCCGAGGTGCATGCCGAGGTCTATGACTGGTCCTGTAAGATCAGCAGTCATCTGGACCCGCATACCCGCGCTTACCATGAAATTTGGCTGGACGGCGAGAAGGTAGTGGATAGCCAGGCCGACGCGCCGCAGGAGCCGATCTACGGACCGGTGTACCTGCCGCGTAAATTCAAGATCGGCATCGCGGTGCCGCCGTCTAACGATGTGGACGTTTTCTCGCAGGATCTGGGCTTCATTGCAATCGTGGAAAAAGGGAAGCTGCAAGGCTTCAACGTCGCGGTTGGCGGCGGCATGGGCATGACGCACGGCGATACGGCGACATACCCGCAGGTGGCGAAGGTCATCGGGTTCTGCACGCCGGAGCAGGCTGTCGAAGTGGCGGAGAAAATCGTCACGATTCAGCGCGATTACGGCGACCGCGCCGTTCGCAAGCACGCCCGGTTCAAGTATACGATTGATGACCGCGGGCTCGATTGGGTGAAGGGCGAGCTGACGGCGCGTCTTGGCTGGGAGCTGGCTGCACCACGCGCCTATGCGTTCAAGGATCATGGCGACCGCTACGGCTGGGTCAAGGGCACCACAGGCAAGTGGCATTTCACGATGTTTATCGAAAACGGCCGCGTCAAGGACGAGGACGGCTATCTGATGATGACCGGCTTGCGGGAAATTGCCAAGGTGCATACCGGCGATTTCCGGCTGACGGCGAATCAGAACCTGATCATCGGCAACGTCACGACAGCCAAAAAGAAACGGATTGAGAAGCTGATTGCCGACTACCAGCTTGACGATGGCGCGCATCATTCCGCGCTGCGCCGCAATGCGATGGCTTGTGTGGCGCTGCCAACCTGCGGGATGGCGATGGCCGAGGCGGAGCGTTACTTGCCGGAGCTGCTGAGCAAAATTGATCTGCTGCTGGAGGAAAACGGCCTCCGTCATGACGATATCGTCATCCGGATGACCGGCTGCCCGAACGGCTGCGCGCGTCCGATGCTGGCTGAAATTTCCTTTATCGGTAAAGCGCCGGGCAAATACAACATGTATCTTGGCGGCGGCTTCGCCGGACAGCGCTTGAACAAGCTGTATAAGGAAACGATCGGCGAAACGGAAATTCTCGATTCGCTGGGCGAAATGTTTGCCCGCTACGCGAAGGAGCGGACAGAAGGCGAGCATTTTGGCGACTTCGTTATCCGTGCCGGTTATGTGAAGGAAGTGCTTGACGGAACCGATTTCCACGCCTAGTGCGAGGCAACCGCTCCGGCACGCGATATATGCAGGTTGATTGAGAACAAGACCGTTCCGGTTTCGGGCGGTCTTCTTCGCGTTGGGGGACGGGTTCACATCTTTCGAGCCGTTTGCCAGGCGTGAATAAACCTTTTTGTCACACGTTGTACGATAAAAAGAGAAACCTGTATAATAGAGCTATGCCAAAAATTGTAGATCATGATAAACAGCGGCATCTTGTTGCCGAAGCTGCGCTGCGGGTGATCCACCGGTCCGGGCTGGATCAGGCGACGGTTCGCCACATTGCGGAGGAGGCGGGATTGTCCGTAGGCTCGATGCGCCATTATTTTTCCACGCAGGCTGAGCTGTTTGCGTTTTGCATGAATTTGTTTGTGCATCGCATCAACATGCGGCTGGAAGCTTTTGAAATCAACGGACCGCTGCTGGAGGACATGCGACGGCTGCTGATGCAGTTTATGCCGGTTGATGAGGATCGTATGTTGGAAATGGAGGTTTGGTTTTCATTTAACGCCAAGGCGCTGATTTATCCGGAGCTGAAGCGGCTGACGGAAGAAATGCAAAACGGACTGCTCAAAGCTTCGCGGTACGTGGTGGAAACATTGCTGGAGCAGGGGCTAACCCGGCCTGGACTGGATGTGGAGCTGGAGACGGAAAAGCTGTATGCGCTTGTGGACGGTTTGGCGATTCACCAGATGATGCAGCCGGGTCGGTTGGCCGTGGAGCGGCTGGAGGCGATCGTGGATAAGCATTTGCAGACGTTATGTGAGCCGTTGCCGTAGCGAGCGACTGTTTTCCCCCGAATCACAGCGGCTTCACAGCGCATCCGAGGCTTGGACGACATGGCATCATTTCAGCGCAAAAGCGTATACATTCCACAGCAAACAGCTGCCTAAACGTATGAATGGAGGGCTGCAGGGAGCGCATACATTACCTATGCGTAGCCAAATCCAATGGAATGCGAGTGAGGCCCATGTCCATGACATTTTGTTCGCAATGTAACGAAAGGGTTCCGGAAGGCTCCATTTCCTGCAAGTATTGCGGCGCTTTTACGACAGGCTCCGGGGAAGCGGCGGCTCTGTCCGAGCCGGCAGCTCCGGCGGGGTCCCGTGCCAGGCTGTGGGTGGCAAGTCTTATCGTGATCGTTGTGGTGGCCGCGATGATTTTACTGCTTGTGAACTCGTAGCACAGGCAGTTCATGGCACGTACGTTTGAACCGAAATCATGGCCTCCGTTTGCGTGGCCATGATTTTTTGGCGTACAGTGTGCGGAACGGCTGTCGAAGGCGCCGGACAAGAAAACGGCAGCCCCGTTGCGGGGCCGCCGTTTTTTTCGTGAAAGGGACGCTGCTTAGGCGGTAAAATCCTGGTTATCATGGCTAAACTGCCATTCAATCCCGAATTTGTCGATCAGCGCGCCGTAACATTTGCTAAAGAACGTTTCCTGCAGCTCCATGCGAACCTGGCCGCCTTCCTTCAGCTTCGCGTAAAGGGCTTTGAGCCGGTCTGTATCTTTATTGACGAGAGCAAGGCTGATGTTTGTGCCGGCTGTATATGGCATGCCAGGGAACGTGTCGGAAAACATCACATAGCTGCCGTCAATTTTCAGATTCGTGTGCATGATCAGCGACTTCGCTTCCTCCGGAAGCGGATATTCCGGGTTAGGCGGCGAATCGCCGAACGTCATGAATTGCGGCTTCTCGGTACCGAAAACGTCTGCATAAAACTCCACGGCCTCACGACAGTTTCCTTGAAAATTCAAATAGGCGATTACTGACATTCGATTCGCTCCTTTAGGCCATGATCGGTGTGCGTGCCATCACCATTGTATCATGTACCTGCGGACAGGCAAATATACGAAATTGTAAAGATGGGGCACGCTGCTGACCATCAATTCGTAATCCACTCGATGTAAGCTTCCCCTTCGCTTCCGTAGCCATTGGTGCTGTAAAGCACAACCTGAATCGGACGAGCGGTATCAAAATGGTATTCCCGGCTGACATAGGACTCGCCGCTTTGCAGGTTATGAATCCGGTCATACTCCGGAATCACGTAGCCGCTGTCAATGACGCCGCTCCACGCATCGACAACCTCGAAATAAACGTTGCTTCGGTTGCTGCCTGCGGCCATGTTGCCGACATTGACGTACACATCGGTTCCGTAACGGCTGTACGAATCTTTGGATGAGCTGAAATAGTCAAGTGTTACCCATTGATACGAGGTAGAGGCATGAACCGGCAGGGCGGCTAACACGAGGGACATTAGAAGCAGGAACGTGACCGCAAATCGTTTTTTCAGCAAAGCAAATCATCCTCTCATTTTGTAGAATAGGGGACCGTACGGAAAATGGCAGCTCCTTTCAGGCAAAGTCGAGTTAAGCATCTAAAGCGTACCACGAGAGGATTGAGGAAAATATAGGTTGAATTAACTTTATCATCAAAATGGATGAAGGGGGTTGGCCTTTTCGGTGTGGCGGAACGGGGAGCACATATGGTATGGTTTGGTAGAACACATCCGCTTGCCGGATGTGCAGCTGTGTGGACAGCATGTGCAGGTTGACAGAAGGGACAGGGGTGAAGCGGTGCTACAGGTTGTCATTTATTTGGCCGTCTATGTCGTTGGTGCGTTTGTATACGGATTATGGACGAGCAAGAGCGCGAAACGATGGGTACGGCTAACCGGCAATACGTTTATCCATTTAGCGATTGCGGTAGTGATCGGATTGATCGTGTATAGGGTGTAGGTCAACGGCAGTCTGGATGACAGAAACAAAAAAAGCCTCTGGGGAGGCTCTTTTTGGCTTGCTGCCGATAGGAAAGTCGTTTCTTATAACGAACGATTACACGTTCAGACGAACCTGGTAACCAGGCTGGTTTTTCGGATGGTTTTGGTCCAAAAAGACAGAGCGGTCGTTTTTCAGGCTGATAACCTCGAAAAACGGAGTGAAGCGCTCTTCGGAAATATGGAAGGCTTGCAAAAATTTCGCGAATAATTCCTGCTCTTCGCGCTCCGGCTGGCCGTCAGCGAGGGAGGAATCTACCAGGTTGATCAAGATACAAATTTTTTGCGCGTCGGTCAGGATCGGGGCCGATTCGCTGAGGAACTTGTCCACCGAATTGGAGCGTATGTACTTCAAAGCGCGATCCAGCAGAGCGCGGTTGTTGGCGCCAACGCCGATGACGCCGTTTTGCTCTTCGCCGCCGAGTACGGACAGCAGCTGTCCTACTTCTTCATGATCCATCTCGCCATCGGATTGCATCATGTACAGCAACGAGGTTGCAAATGCAAAATGAGGAGTCATGCCTTCTGTACTTTTGTCACCTTTAAACATATCAAACAGTCCCACACACATTCCTCCTACAAATTCGTGATCTGGATCATTCCAGCATGTAACTAGTACGACAGAGGCGGAGACTGGTTTCGACGATTCAAAAAAATTTTTGCCGCGCAGGAGAGCCGGTTGATCGTGTGCGCCTAAAGCTCCTGAAGGTCGGTCAACAGCCACTCATCTTCACCGTCTCGTGACAAAAACCAGACCTGCGTAAACCGCCCGCGCGGCTTCTCAATCAGCGGCTTGGCGCGTAAAATGTCTGACATGCCGAAGGAAGGCGACACGTTGCGGATGATTAAGGCGATCGGGTAGCCGGTAGCGTATTGATTGATTTTGGTTTCCTTGATGCGGATACGTTTGTTCAGCTCGGCAATCAGCATCTCAATCACTTCCTGGCTGTGAATCCGCCCCTTGGAGCGGCCGAGCAGCAGCTTGGCTTCTTCGGAATCGTAGAACAGATGGGTAATTTCCATGCCGAGCAGCCGCTGATTCTGAAATTGAAGCACGGCGTCCGGCCGTTCGCGCTGGTAGAGCAGCCGCAGCTTGTTTGTATGATTTCGATTATAAATGTCGAGGAAAATCCGGACTGCGGTCCGTTCCAGCACATGCTTTTCCTGGTACACCTGACTATAGCACCCCCTGCTTCGCACGCGATCAATTTGCCTGAATTCGCGGCATCCGGCTGAATCCCGCCGTTGTAAGCCATTGTCTCATGTGCGGAAGGAAGAAACAAGCATACCGTTACCGATCAGGGAGGCTCTGACAATGAATAAGAATAGGGTTATCCCAATGCTGCAAGCGGTGGAAAATATAAGGCTGTGACCGAGCAGTCGGCGGCAGGCAGCGAGGAAATTTCCGCTTCGACGCTGGAGCAGCAGCGGGCGTTTGAATCGTCTTACAGCAAGGTGCAGCAGTTGGTCGGAATTGCAGGCGAGCTGCATACCCAGATCGAGCAGTTCAAGCTGCATGAGGATGCGCAGGAGGCGAAGGAGCTCGGATAAAGGGAAAGGAGCGCGCTGTTATGAAGGGGAAGGGCGCGGCTTTTTCTTTTTTTTGCGCAAAGCGGCCACACCCCAGAGCAGCAGCGGCAAAATGATCGAATACACGGGCAAATCAAACGGAATCGCGATGGATTTCGGAAACCAGACGGAGCTGTCGTAAAAATTGCGCGGCGCCATCGCCAGTAAGAGCGTTACGGGAGCCGTGAAGGCAATCATCCTCGTCCACTTGCGAACGCCGAACCATTGGGCAGTGCCGTAGGTGCAGATAAAGAAATAAAGTCCCACCTTTACAAAGACGCCGATAATCCAGATGGCGACGACAATGGAGTCCATATTCTGGATAAAGCCGAATGACAAATAGCGGACCAGATTAAAGTACGGGTAGGTTTGCCCGGAGGAGGTCGCATAGCCAAATAAAGCGACGCTGAGCAGCGTGGACGCCATCGTCAGCAGTGCGGCAATCCCTGTCCCCAGCACAGCGGGCAGCGTGCTTTGCTGCGGCTTGTTGACGAAGGCGATCAGCACCAGCAGCATCATATTGTCGCTGAGAAAGGAAGCGGTGGGCAACGCTCCCTTGAACAAGGTCATCCAGCCGGAGTCGACAAACACAGGCATCAGGTTGTGAATCTCCGCCTGCTTGAGGCTGAGCAGCAGCGGCAGCGCTATGCCGAGTAAAATAAACGGGCCGAAAATTTCGCCGCAGCGCGCAATCGTTTCGAGGCCCATGCCGGTTACATACATCGCGACGAGCAGCATGCCGATCACCGGGGCGATGACCGGCGTATACGGCAGAATGGTGCTGATGATAAATTCAGCATATTGGCGCAAAATGATCGCCATTACAGCGTACCAGTAGAGCATGTAAAGGAAAATGACGGCATGCCCTGGCCATTTTCCTAAAATTTTGCCCGCAAACTGAATTAACGTTTCTCCCGGGTACAGGGCGGTGATCCGGCAGCATACGTAAGCAAACAGCATACCGCTGATTCCGGCGATGGTCGAGGACAGCCAGGCGTCCTGCTTCGCCGCGGCAATCGTCGGGTTGATCGTCAGCAGCACCGACATGCCAACCTGCATCGTGGAGATCATCCAAAACAACTGATTTCTGCTGATCCGCACCGAGCTCATCGCTTCGCCCTCCTTCGATTTAGTTCGCTTTATTTTCCTCCAGATGCTGACGGAGCTTAATGTTGGCCATCCCGGGCCGGGCCATTTTGGAATGGGCTTGCACCGTAACCTCAATCTGGGGGAAAAGCGTCTCCCAGTCGCTTTTCATCTGCCTCCACTGGCGGGGGAAGGCGCGATGGTACGCTCCGGCGAAGCCGAACACATCCGCCCTCATCCCCTTCTGCACCTTGTCCAGCGCCAGATGGACGCGGGTTTGGATATCCTCGTTCATGCGCTCCTCAACTTGCCGGATTGCCGCTTGATCGGATAGCAGATCGAGCCTGGTCGTATTTTGCAGCACATCATCGGTCGTTTCGATGATGACCTGCATGCTGGGCTTGCCGTTTGCGAGCGCAGGCTGCAGCCGGGAACGGCTATGCATCAGCTGCAAGGAAACTGTGTCCCTGGTGTTTTCCGGGTGAACGGTAACGACCGCAGATTTGATCGCGTCCTGAAGCCATAAAATGCCGCGCGCCTCGTGATTGTTAAGCAAGCCAACCATTTTGTCCTTTTTGAGAATGGCCGTGCCGTTAATATAGCCAACGGTTTTGTCAGGCTCTTCTTTTTTCAACGGGGGAAGCTTGTCCACGTACGGCACTGCGGCGGCGTGACTTTCACTGGTCAGCTTGGCAGACAGCTGCGCCAAGGTGAGGGAGACAGACGCCTTATTGTTGGTCATTTCCCGCAGCACCTCCGCCGTATCTCGTTCGAGCAAGGAATGAAGCTCCAATATTTTTTTCCCCTGACCTTTGCAGACGTAAACATAGGCGCGCTCGCGCGGCTGCGAAGCCCGCATTAAGTAATCAATATCCTCCCGCAGACCTCTTTTTGCTTCCTCCTCGCCGAAAATATACACCTCGGAGTGTCCCCAAAACATGCGGCGCGCCAGCCTATCCTGCAGCTGGGCCAGAGCATCGGCGACATTTTCACCGAGAGCTGACTGGATGAAGGTCGAGTTGCTGCTAATGGACTGCTGTTCCATCGTGGCTGCCCCGTTCCCGCTGCTGCGGGGAATAAAAATTTGCACGGTAAGCTCCAGATGCTTGCTGTCCTTGCGATCAATGGCGACGCCGGTCACCAGCGCAAGGTCATTGACCTCCCGCCGGTCCCAGCAGCCGGTCAGCAGGACGGAGCACAGGGCAAGCAGGAGCAGGGGCCGCAGACGTACGAAGCTGTGAAATGCGCTCATCGGGCTTGCCCCTTTCCGTAATGCGTGTACAGATTCAGTGCAGGGCTCAGAGGCTCAGCGCCGCCGTTGCGCTTCCGGCACATCGTCCGGCTTTGGCGGCGGAGCCGGCTTCTGCCCGCGCGGCTGGCGGGTAAAGTTGGCGCGCCCGGTGAGGTGCGGTCGCTTGAGCATCGCCCAGATCGGAGCGCGGATCAGCACATCCTTCATTTCCGCGAGTCGCATCGGGGCCAGCGGCTGCAAATACGGCATGCCAAACGACCGCAGCGAGCACAGGTGAATGACAATTGCGATAAATCCCAGCATTAAACCCAGCAGCCCGAACATGCCGGCCAAAAACATAATCGGGAACCGCAGCACGCGCATCGCGATGCCTGTCACATATTGCGGCAGCAGAAAGGAAGCGATCCCTGTAATGGCGACGACCATGACCATCGGGGAGGAGACAAGCCCTGCCGATGTCGCGGCCTGGCCGATGACCAGTGCGCCGACGATACTGACTGCAGCGCCAACCTGCTTGGGCAAGCGAACCCCCGCTTCCCGCAGCGCCTCGAACGAAATTTCCATCAGCAGCGCTTCAATGAGCGCCGGGAACGGAATATCCTCGCGCGACTTCGAGATGCTGAGCAGCAGAGACGGCGGCACCATCTCTTGATGAAAGGTTAAAATCGCGACGTACAAAGACGGAAGCAGCAAGGAAATGCCAAAAAACAGGAAGCGTAGCCAGCGAATAAACGTGCCGATCATAAAGCGCTGGTAATAGTCCTCCGGCGATTGCAGCAAGGAAAACAGCGTTGTCGGCACAATGAGCGCAAAGGGCGTCCCGTCAACCAGGAGTGCGACCCGGCCCTCCAGCAGCGCCGCGCTGACGACATCCGGCCGCTCGGTGATCTGAATTTGCGGAAACGGCGAATACGGATTGTCCTCGATAAACCCTTCGAGATAGCCGCTTTCCAAAATGCCGTCCACATCAATGGCTTTGACCCGCTGCCCCACTTCGGCGACCAGCGATTCCGTCGCGATGCCGTCAAGGTAAACCGTCGCCACAACCGTTTGTGTCAGTCGTCCTACCTGGCAGGACACAATTTTCAGTGACGGGTCTTTAATTTTGCGCCGCAGCATCGCGGTATTGACGCCAAGCGTCTCGATAAAGCCTTCGCGGGGGCCGCGAATGACCGATTCGGCCGCCGGTTCATCAATGGTACGTTTCTCCCAGCCCGCCACGCCAAGGGAGAAGCAGGTCGTCAGTTGATCAATGAACAGCACGGCATTGCCGTTCGACAGGTGGGCAACGGCTTCCGCGCAGGTGGTTAGCGAAGTGAAGTCGGTAATGGATACGATGGCGGACAACGTTTTGACAGGATCGTCCCAGGTAACCGGGATCGTTTTGATCAACGGCGACAAGGCGTGCTGGTCGAGCAGTTCCATATTAATCATGCCTTCGATAAAAACGACAAAGGCGGCGGTATGTCCGCCGATGGAAAGTTTATGAAACTTGACGTCCGCACAGTTATGATAAATCGTTTGCAGGCAGGTGAAATTTTGCTCCAAATCAGCCTGAAACGGCTCAGACGCTAACGAGGACGGGGCGGCCATAGGTTGAGCTCCTTCCCGGTAACTGCGGTAAGTTACTTGTAGGATTTACCCAAGATTCCTGAACTATACAGGAAATCCTGTCGGTCTACTGATGTGATTTTTAGCATAATGTCAACAAGCTGCAACAAAGGTATGGCAGCTATATGTATACCGCATGACGCGCATCGAGCTGGATGTAGCGGTTCAGGCCAGACTGGATGCGGCAGCTGCAGACAGTCCGGCAGCTGCGGCCGTGCCGTTGTTTCAAGTATACGCTGCAGGCAGGCGCGGCCCTGGACCCGGCAAGCCGCCGAAGCAAGTTGACAGTGTAGCCGCCGGTATGATAAAAATAATGTAACCGGTTAAATCTAACCGGTTACATCGCAGCGCAGCAGCCATCCGCACATCTTGCTTCCTGCAAGCGCAGCGAATTCATGCAGTGAATCCGGGGAGGTCTTGCTCTTGTCTTTTCAAATTGGCTTGCAAATGTATTCGATCCGTAATTCCTTTGCGCAAAACCGTCAGCTAACACTGGAGCGGGTAGCTGAAATCGGCATTCGTCATATTGAAATTCCGGTCGGTCTGGATGGGGGAGACAACCCGTTCAGCGTGACCGCGATGCCTGCGGATGAGCTGAACGCGATGAGCAGACAGGCCGGCTTGCAGGTGCTGGGCACTCATATCATGGTTGATACGGATGAACAGGTCGAACAGGCGATTGCGTACAATCAGGCGATCGGCTCCAGCAAGGTCATTATCCCGATCAAGTTTTTCCAAAGCTATGACGATGTGATGGCCTATACCGAAAAATTAAACAAGTTCGGCAAGCGGTTTCGGGAGCATGGCCTCCAATTGTATTATCACAATCATTTTAACGAGTTCCAGCCGTTTAACGGCCATACGGTTTTTGACCTGATGCTGCAGCATACCGATCCGGAGTTGGTCAAATTTGAGCTGGACACGTACTGGGCGCTGCGCGGCGGCGTGGACGTCTTGCCGTTGCTGGAAAGGCTCGGAGAGCGCTGCGAGCTGATCCATCAGAAGGATATGCCGGCGGCTGTCCAGCCGATTAATGTGTTCGAGCTGATTGACGCGAGCCAGCCGATCGGATTCGATACATTTGGCGTTATTTTCAAACCGGACAGCTTTGTGGAAATCGGTTACGGCTCGCTCCCGATCCAGCAAATTCTGGAGGGCGCGAAAGCATCGACGAAGACGGAATACGTCATTATCGAGCAGGATATCATCACGATGGATGAAATGGAAAGCATCAAGCGCAGCTTCGACAAGCTGTCCGATCTCGTTGCTGCGGTCCAATAAAGCAGGCGGTCTGGCCTTCTAAATCCGCTGCAGCACAACGAAAAGGAAGCTCTCGCGCAGGTTGGCGGGGAGCTTCCTTTTTGCTTATTCTGTGTAGGCTGGCGGTGCGGGAGCTGTGCGGGCAGGCTGGTACAGGCGCATTAAACGCCGAATCCGGTTCAAAAAGATGCTCCCTTGGATGATCCGGCGGGTCTCCGTAGCTACACGGTAATGTCCGTTATGTTAACTTGCTTTCTGATAACTGGAGGTATACGCTGCATTCTCAATTAATGTTTTATATTCCTCTAGGGTGCCTAAAACAAAATTGTGTAGCTCCTCGTATAGTTCCTCAGTTATTTCGATTAACTCACCATGAGCGATTTCGTTTCTATGCTTTAACAATTTGCTATCAATTTGTTGTATTTTCTTTTCCCAAACTTCATCAAATTCAAAACCTACTGTAAACATTATGTTTTTTAGTACCGCTGAGGATAAGTTTGATTCTGTGTCAATTGCCAGACTTGGATCGAATGAAATATTTTTATTCAAATTCTGAAAGATAAAACTAATTAACTCAACTTTCGCAGAACGAAAATCGGCTTTAATGCACGATGTAACTGAATTGAAGGCCAGTTCATTATG
>NZ_JCAMRT010000021.1:0-102526 GCF_059821225.1 Paenibacillus sp. sg306046 | reverse complement strand
TTTCAGATAACAAATGCCCGTTACTATTGTAAGCCTGCTTCTTCACAAGCTGGCCGATGAAATTGTACTCGTTCCTGACTTTATTGCTCTCTCCATCCGTCTGAACCACAACATGATGAATGTCATCATAAGCCGTCGAAGTATTTGAGTTATCAGGATATTGTGTGCTCAACAACCGGTCCCACTGGTCGTAATTATACTTTGTTCGATTCGCTGCGCCGTCCTCACTCCAGTCCATACGCCCATAGGAATTATAATGGTACACTTGCTTAGGCTTCCCTTGGATACCCTCCGACACTTTCCAGCCTAGCGGGTTCCACATCGTTACAGTGACAACATTCGTTTCATCCACTGCCGTTACAGAATTGTCTGAGTCCCCATAGGTTACTGTCTTAGAGCTGCCATCAGGGTTTTGAACCCGTGTCATCCTTCCTAACTTGTCATAGCTATATTCTGATACGAATTCTCTGCCGTTGGTGTGCTTGGTCATTGCTCCTGTCCACACATTGTATTCATATTTCTGGACTACTGCACTTTCCACACCATCAGCATTTGTAACCGTCACAGACTGCTTGGTTGGAGCACCGTATGACGCTGCACTGTATTCATTGGTCACTATCGTGTCCTTAGGCGAGCCTGTTAACTTAATTGTAATTGGGCGTGTCTGACCATCATACGAATAATTGGTTTTCGCCAGAACATCTCCCAAAGCATCATTTGCTTTAACACGTACCTCTTGGATGGCATGCTTGCCAGGAACCCAATCTATTTCTGTAAAAGAATACAGCCCACCGTCTACAGGTTTATGTACAGTAGTTAGTTGTTTGGATAGAGGCTTATACGTGAAGGTCGTTTTTGCTCCTAACGGGTCCGTTTCCGACAGCAGGTTGCCATAGCTATCGTAGTCTCGTTCCACCAGTAGTTCATTTGAATTTTCAGCGCCTTTCGTTGTTTTCGATCTCGTTTTAATCGGAACAGGCCATCGCTTTTCTCGGTTATATTCCATAAACTCTTGTTGAATCGTTGCTCCGTCGGTTCTTTCAATTTGCGTATTGTACAGCACTTCGGGCGTATTCGCATCAATATACACTTTATCAAAGCTATGTGTAGTAACGGTTCTTCCATTATTCACCTTTGTGGAAAAAGAAATCGATTGCTGGGCTCCAGCAGCCCCGTCCCCGTCGTACGTGTAGTCTACGTGAGAATAAGTGTTTGTATGACCATCCGCATTGGTTACAACCTCTTCCCTCGACGCAATACGATGGGCGGTTTCTGTCGCTTTCTCCCCTAGGGCACGCGTAAAGGTGGAATACTTATAATCCGTTCTCGCCTTCGTCGGATGATAGACCTGCTTCAGAAGAGCCATATAATTATCAATACTGCGACCGCCGCCTACCAGATCAAACGGAGTCTCCTTAATTTCATACGTATATTGAGTTTTTCTGCCCATAGGATCAGTAACTTGAGCGAGCAGCTCTTTATTGTTTTGTGGATCGCGGACTTTGTCGTAGGTAATTACCTGATCTCCGTACGTCAGCGTGGCTTTTAGAGTATTATAGACTATTTTTGCTTCAAGCCCCCGCGGGCTTACAATTTTAGAGAGGGCTAGCCCCGCATATTCAAACTTAAAGGCACTACTTGGGTTATCCTGGGAGTACATTTGCAGTAATTGCCCGGAATTAGAGAATTGGAGTACACGACCGTCTAAAAAAGTTAGCGACCGCGGAATGCCATCTTCATCTGTCGCAATCTTTATATCCTCCCACGGGTATCCTTTAAGCTTGTTATTTGTATCAATCTCGTATGATGCGCCATCAAACAAATGAAGGACTCGCTTGTTCGCTTTGTACTCAATATACGGAATATCCCAGCTCCAGCCCTTACCAATTGCAGATCTAAACTCGTTAGGTATGACCTGCGTTCTATTCGCATACCCGAATATGATTGGCTCATCTTTCGGCGCCTTCTTCGAAATCCCATCAAATTGAGGATTCATACGTATATTACCTGTTGGGAATGCCCGAAGAAGCATATTTATTCCTGCTAAACTAATCTCTCTTTCCCATAAACGCTGTGAAGCCGATGTCGGGGCATCCGGATCCACGTAACTCCATTTTTTTCTGAAGCGATCAGTCAGCTCCTGACCGAATTCCTGTTCTTCCACAGCTTCGCCAGGGTAGTATACATCTTGTGTTCTTCTAGGATTGCCCGCCTGTACTTGCGATAAATAATAGGCTCCCCAAGGATCTTGATAGTAGAAAAAATCAGTTGCATGACCTACCCTCGGATC
This sequence comes from Paenibacillus sp. sg306046, assembly GCF_059821225.1. Lineage (NCBI taxonomy): Bacteria > Bacillati > Bacillota > Bacilli > Caryophanales > Paenibacillaceae > Paenibacillus > Paenibacillus sp. sg306046. The sequence goes on along the minus strand of NZ_JCAMRT010000021.1, from coordinate 100,236 downwards.
AACAGGCTCTAAAGAAGGCGTAAGCAATAACCTTGTGGCCAATTCAGGTTGAAATTGGACCCATTTTAAACGTTCGTATGAAACGTAGCGGTCATAGTATTGAGAATCGTTGCTATCATAACGTCGCTTCAGAGAAAAGGACATATTCCCATCCCCTGGAATAACAAGATCCGTGTATGCCAATTGAAGAGCTCCGTTGGTCAACGAAACATTTTCTGCGCCACTGCCAACCGAATAAGGAGCCGAATTTGTGTTTAACGAAGCTTTGGCAACCGCAACCTGATCATAACTGGTCGGGTATTCCTCCTGACTAGCGGCAAGCATACCCCTTAATAAGGAACTTTTATATACATTTCCATACACACTTTGATTTACACTTTGGTTGATACTTGTCGTTAGAGAATCGGCATGCTGCGTAACTAAGCTATCCCGGTAAACGCCATCTATTACATTGGATACTTGTTCGACTTCTCTATGCGAAAAATTTATTGCCATCAAATTTTCCAAAATAGATGGGTTAATTTGATGCAAAGCCCCGCTTAATGTCTGACCCGAACGCTGATGCATATTCAATGCCTGAATCAGCTCCTGCATGGAATAGCCTTTGTTTAGCTCCTGCACAAGCTCAAGCTGCGGTACCTGATAAGCATCGCTCAAGGAATCTAAGGTTATTGCTTCTGCTGACGGCTGGCTTTGGATGGGTGCATCAACCTTAAATTTTTCTGAAGCGAGTGTCTCTACAGGAGTCATAAATTGGGACAACAGCAAATTACACAATACCAGTAGCGCCACATATCTTTTTAACTGCCTTCTTATCACAGCTGCATTCTCTCCTTTAGGCAATGCCCTGAATAAATAACATCTCGTTTTTCACATTCATAACTGAACTTGACCAAGACCTACCTCGCCAAAACAAAGCTAGCCTGATCGGCATAAAACTCTCCCGATGCTCCCGGGGCTTCCGCCTCCAAATAAATATGTACGCGTACCCTTGCTGTGTTGGCTGGCGTTACTCCTTGTACGACTTGCTCCTTATAGCCTTCAGCGGATCGAATGAGCTCGCTAGCGGTTCCCGTCACCGTACCGTTTTCATCAAAGAAGCCCAAGGCTATCACCACCTTGCTGTGCGTCAGCTGAGCGATATTCAGCATCGTTCGAAAGGTATAGTCACGGCCGCCTTCCACTACGGCATCTTGATAAAGGTAGACTCGATTTCCCGTTGACATGGCATCGGCTGATATCTTTTGCTGATTCGTCCCCCAGTCGCTGTTCCCAACCACCCGAGCGTCAACTTCCATGGAACCCTCGCGTGCTACATTCCATCCATCTGCGGTTTCCGCTGAAGCACGGCTCACTTGCTCAAACGAGCCATTCGCCAACAAGTTTTCGTCGCTTGCATAGCGCAGGCTTGTCTGGTCGATGTAAAATGCTCCGCTCGCTCCATCCGCGTTCGCTTCCAAGAACACGTGAATACGCGCCCCGACAGCAGCTGGAGGAGTGATGCCTTGGATCGTTTGGGCTGTATACCCGGAGGTCGTTTTCATTTGCTTCACCGCTGCGCTGACATAATTGCCGTTCGCATCGAAGAAATCAAGAGAAAACAAAATGCTGCTCTTCACCAATTGCGCAGAATTGACCATGGCTTGGAACACATAGGGCTTGTTTGCTTCAACAGCAATATCCTGATAAAGATAAGAACGACTTCCGCTTTTCATCTCAGCTGCGGCCACTTTTTGTACAGAGCGTCCGGACGTCCCCCCGCGCACCACTTCTGTTTCATCCCGCAGCAAGCCGCTTATTGCTTTATTCCATCCATCAGCGACTCCGCCTCTGTCAGCGGTGTAGGCTTCAAACGAACCATTGGCCAACAGGTTATCCTCGCTTGTGTAACGAAGGCTTGTCTGGTCGATATAAAACGTTCCGCTTGCCCCGGCTGCTCGTGCTTCCAGATAAACGTGAATACGCACCTGTATGGCGGTGGCAGGCGTGACGCCTTGGATCGTGTGCGTGGTATACCCCGATGCGGCAGGCACATCCTTCATGATCGCACCTACGTACTGACCTTGGGCATTCATGAAGTTTAAGGATACGACCAGCTTGCTGCCTGTTAACTGTGCCGGGTTTAATAAGGTCTGAAACACAAAGGTTTGGTTCGCTCCCACCGCAACATCCTGATACAAGTAAGATCTTGTGCCTGTCGGCATAGCTTCGGCAGCTATTTTTTGGACTTGTCCCCCCGACATTCCGCCTGCTACAACCTCATTCCGTACCGTAACGCCCGGATCATGAGCCGATTTCCAATGATCAGCGACTTCAACCGTTTTACCTGCTTGGTTATCAAAGTTACCGTTGACGATCATATTGCCAGTTGCGACTTTTTCAAGCGTATTGCCATTACGATCATACTTGTAAGTAATGGCTCCTTCTGGAGTCATGATCTCCTTAAGCTTTCCTGCTGGATCGTAATAGTAGGTAGCCGCATTTGCCGGATATGAAGGAATAAACAGTGCAATCATCATAACGATAAGCAGTATCTTGTATTTCACGAATCAGCTATCCCCTTCCGTTTTTCCACTTTACGTCAAGCTCCATGTAGAGCTCGCTCACTGCATCATCTCAAGCTCCCCGACGCTCGTCCACCAATGTCCGTTATTGTCCGTAATATTCAGCCGGTACTTGCTGAACACACCCGGACTTTGCACGGTGAACGACAGCGGCTCGCCCACCTGCCAGCCCGTCACACCGGTTTCGGTGGACAGCACCCGCCAGCTGCGGCCGTTGAAGCCTTCCAGCGTCCAGCTTTTAGGCGCAGATGCCAAGGTAGACGGATCATGTCTTGGCGTAATTTTATAGGAGCGCACCAGCTTGGGCAGCGGGAATTGATAGTCCAGCCAGCCCTGCACGGAACCGTTGGTGATCCAGCTTTGCTCGGAATCGAGATGATCAAATGCCTTATAAGCCGCATAGCTGGGTCCAAACTCGCTGTCCGCGCTGGCCGTGCCGTAAGCACTCGTATTGCCGGTCATCGCCGGGATGATGTTCTGCTCAATCATTCCAACTTCGTCGTCCCCGTCGCGCATTTCAATTTCACCGATACTGGTGTACCAAAATCCGTTATTTTCCGTAATCTGAATCCGGTACTCCGAATAGCTGCCCGCCGTTTGAACGTTAAATACTTTGGGCTCGCGGATGCTCCAGTCGGTCACTCCGGTTTCCGTAGACAGCACGTTCCACCTTGTTCCGTCGAAGCCCTCGAACGTCCATGCCTTCGGAGATGCGGCAATTGCCGTTATTTCATTGCGCGGCAGAAGGCTGTAGGAAATTACGCGCTTCGGCGCCGGAAATTTGAACGCAATCCAGCCTGTCGGGACGCCGTTGCTTATCCAGGCCTGCTCCAGGTCCAGATGGTCGAATGCCTTGTAGGGGGCATATTGCTCCCCGAAGTAGCTGCTGGCGCTGGCCGTGCCGTCGGGCGACGCATTTTCCGACATGACCGGAATGATATTTTGTTTGCCCCACAGGTTGAACACTTTGTTCGTCGTCTGCTTAAGAGCATTGCCGTTGGAATCATAGGTGTACGTAATCCGGTATTTCTGATCATCCTGAAAATACGTTTCCCATTGCAGCTTGCCTGCTGCGTCGTATTTGTACTGCGCACGATTGAGCAGATAATCAAAGTACACCGGCGGGCTGACCGCCCCCTCCTTCACGGTGACGGCCTTGATCCGCGTATCGTCAGCCACCCGAATCGGCGTTCCGTCATACAGCTCGCCAGACGACAGGGAAGGCTCCCGGCCATCCGTCGTATAAATAATGGATGCGGCGGCATCCGCCGTACTCAGTTGAACCGAAGCTTCTGCCGGCTGCAGGCCGGGAGGCACGCTGGACCCGATCAGCACCGGCTGCCTCCAGCCTCTGTGCTTCACTTGGGGATACGCCCACAGGTACACCTCGGCAAACCTCATGTTGAAGCCGTCGTTGATCGCCTGGTCGATATTTTTCCAGATCGTATCGTTGTTGGTGGAATCCGCCCCGGATAAATAATGAATTTTGTCAGCCGGATAATTCAGCTTGCGCTGCGCCACGGTCAACGCTTGCCGATGCTTCTCCATATTGTTGGCGATCAGGTAGTCGTAATCTTCGATCATGAAGAAATCGAGGTTAGGCGACTTCCACTGCTCCACCGGGAAGTTGACAATGCTCATCATCGGCGGAGCCAGATCGGGGTCGACGACGGTCGGGATAAAAAGGAGCACGGTAAATTGCCCGGCCGGATGAGCCGCCTTTAACGTGTCGCGCAGCATCAGCGAAAAGCTGCCGTTTTGCGCGCTTAACCAGCCGAGCAATTGTTCATGGCCGGCTTTTGCTTCATAAGCGGACTTGAACTCATGCATCGGCTGACCGAACTGCTGCTGGTACAAGCTGCGCGTCGCCTGATCGTAGAAGGTCGGCGGACTGCCTGGCAAGCTATCCATATACCACCACCAAGGCTCGCCCAATTGGATAATCGGCGTCTGCCCATGCTGCTCATGCAGCTCGGCCAGGCCCAGCACATAGCTGCGGTAATACGCCTGCACGTCCGGGTTCGTGAAGCTGAGCAGCTTGGGCGCAGGCGTCCAGAACGTTTCCGCGGCGCGGCCGTCCCACGTTCGCTGCCACCAGGACGGAGGCGCATCGACATTTTCCATGGAAATCGAAGCGACAACCTTCGTATCCCGCGCGGCCAGCAGCTTGAGATAACTGCTGTACCATGCTCGAAAAGCTTGATTAAACGGCTGCTCCTGCACCAGCTCCATGCCGTCCTGACCATTGTAGGTTTTATCGTAGTAATGGGACGCGCCGATATAGAAATCGACAATGCCGCCGAAGCCCAGCCGACTGTAGTCGCTGACGATCCGCTCCGGCGTCAAGTTGTACGAGTCGTCATAGCCGTCGCTGATCCGGACTTTGCCCGCCGGGGGGATCGGCTGCTCCTGCATCAGGAAAGAATCTCCGTACACCTGCCAGTTCAGAAACTGGACGGAAAAAGGCTTGGATTCAGTGAAATAAACGGCTTCCGTCTCCTTGTAGTCGTACTCCCGCGGCACAAAAGCCCACTCCAGCCGCTTGATCTCGTTTACCGGCACCTTAACCCACTCGGGATTCGGCAGCCATACCGCCGGCCCGCCCTCCTCGCCTGTAGGCTGCTGTAAAGTAAACGGCTCCCAACCGGCATAGAGGTTGTTAAAATCAAGGCGGATTTTGCCCGATTCCCCGGTAGCAGCGCCCGGCGCGCGCCCGACAGGGAAGGAATAGCTCAGCCCCAGCTCCTCGCTAAGCGCCTGCTCCCACGCCTGCTGCGGGCGGTCCACCACATAATTCCACAACCGGATAAAATACGACCGATTGTCTGTTGTAACTACCGTAAGCGTCGGCGACGGCGTCTGATCCATCGGCACCGCATCGCCGGTGATCCGGTAATCGTATTCCAGTAGGAGATCGGAATAGTCGGGATCAGTCGGATATTTCAAGTCCGGATGGCTGTGCAAATCCTCAGCCTCCCAGTACATCACATCGAAATCCTTGCTTGTCCGAAAATTGCCCGTCGTCTCAAAGTTATGCTCATCGTGAGTAACTGTGGCGGACATCATATCGAAGTTAAAATTGTTGACCATATATTTCGGCTTCAGCTTATAGGCTGTTTCTTCCGTAGCGGCGGCAGGCTCGGCGGTCGCCGCGTCCTGGCTGAATGCCAGCAGCGCCAGCACGACCAGAAGGAACGACATGCCTGCCGCGGTCAGGCTAGGGACTCGTCTGCTCATCGGTTGCCTCCTGCCATGACCTCGCTCTGTTTCTTCAACACTTCCGCAGTATGAAGCTTATACACGCGTGCGTACTCCGCCTTGGCTTCCGGATGCTTCGGATGCTCGCTTAGCAGACTTGTCGCCAGCTCGAAGGCTCTGGCATGATCCTGCTGCTCAAGCGCCTGCCGGATGCTGCGCTTGTAGTCCTCGACGCTCACACCGCCTGCCTGCTCCGCAGGCTGGTTCGTGAGCTGCTGTGCAAGCTGCTCCGCAGGCTGCTTGCTTGAGCGGGCCGCGGCCGACCGGCCTCGCGCAACGGTCGGCTCCTCAGTCGCTTCGCCAGCATGCTTGTGCTGCCACTGCGCCATCGTATCCGCATACTGCTTGTTTGTCTCCTGAATCGCGGCTTCCGCTTCCTTGGCCTTGAGCTGCGGCGGAGCCTGCTGCAGACCGCGGGCGACGACGTAAGGCGAGGCCTCCGCGGCTTGCTCCTTTTCCTCCGCAAAGCTCAAGTTGGTGTAGGCCAGCAGTGTGCCGGATACGACCAGTCCTGCGGACAAGAGATAAGTGACTGATTTTTTCATGTGCGTCCACTCCGTTCGACTAAGATATTTATGTAGTTGGGAAATTGGCTATATCCTGCTTCACCAATTTTCGAAGGCTTTATTTGGTAAAACATAGCAAGCCCATTATAAACCGAATAATCGACAATCACATTAGCTAATTTTGTCGAATGTCGAATATTATCATCCCAAAATTCGCAATTGACAGCTTTCGCCAGACACGTTATGATTCAGCTAATAACCCGACTCATTTCATCGGAATTAACTTGTACAGGAGGAAAATCATGACATTCATATCCCGCTCCCAAAAACCAGCCGGCTGGAAGGTGCTCACACTGACCGCGCTGCTGCTCGCTTCCGGCGGACCCGGCTTCGCCGCCTACGCGCAGGAGGACGCTCCTGCTGCCGTGGCCGCGCCGACGGCAAGCCCGACTGCTTCGACTTCCACTGCGGCACAAACCGAAGCTGCTGCAGCAGCCTCGACTTCCATTGCGGCACAAACCGGAGCTTCGGCAGCAGCCTCGACTTCCGCCGCTCCCCAAGCCTGGGCTGCGCCGGCCGCCTCCAACACTCAAGCGGGCAGCGCGCTGACGACGTCCGACGCTTCCAGCGCCGGCGCTTACCTGCTGGACCGCTTCGGCCTGCGCCTGACTGCTTCGCCGTCGAAGGGCGAATTCGTCCGTGCAGTAGCCGCGCTGCTGCAAGCCGCTCCCGCGAAAAGCGGCGCCACGGCCGCCGACAATCCTTTTACAGACGTAGCGACGGACAGCGAGGTGTATACGGCGGCAGTCGCGCTGCATGAGCAGGGCATTCTCAGCAACGGAGCGCTGAACGGGGACAGCACGCTGACGCAAGGCGCTGCCGTCTACATCGCGATCAAAGCCGCAGGGCTGAAGGAGCTCGCCTATACATACCCGGATGCAAAAGTTAAGGCTGCGCTCAGCAAGCTCGGCCTTGCGGACAGCAGCGGACTGACGCTGCAGGCGGCGCAGGAGCTCGCAGCGGCGGCTGACGCGGGGCTGCTGTCCACAGCGGAGCAGAACCGCTTCCAGCCTCATGCGGCGGCTTCCCAAGCCTTCGCCGAAGGCTTGCTGGAGCGCGTGCTGTCGATTCGCGGCGAAGCAAAGCGGTACATCGGAACGGTCAGCGACGCCGATATTTTCTCCAAAATACATGCGGCCTTCGACACGCATAATCTGATCCAAGTGCCGGAGCTGCAAACGATTGTCGATGAAGCGCTCAAGCAGGGGCTGGTCACTGGCTACAACTTGAAGAACGACCGTTACACCGCACATTTCGACAAAAGCCGCGCGCTGACCTACGGCCACAGCGACCTGGCTCACGCGATCCAATTGATCGGCCTGCTGCGCAGCGAGCAGCTTCAGGCGAAGGTGCAGCTGGAGCCGAAAACGTCGGCCTTCATTTATCTGAAGGAATGGGGCGAGCCGCAGCAGTCTGACGACTACAAGGTCGTGCAGATTGAAAACGGCAACTTCATCGCTTATGCGAAGGAGTACGATCTTTCCTTTGAATTTGACACGGTGGAGCAAAAGGACAAATTCAACAGCATCATCGAAGCTTACGCCAAAAAAGACAGCGAGAATGAGCCGGGATTGATCACAGCCTCCTGGTGGCAGCCGCTGTATTACTCACTGCTCAAGCAGCCTGCCTTCATTGAAATCGCCAATAACCGGATTGATCAAGGTCATTATTATGCGCAATCGTTCTCCCTGCCTGAGAAAACAAAGCAAATTGCTGAAGGGCTGGAAAAAATCAAGCCGGGCATTAAAGTGAATTCGTACCACTTCTGGGTGGACGAGCCGTTTTATAACTATTTGCTCGGCGAGCACAAATAAACCGATCGATCGTTCGGCCGTCCGACGACTGGCAGCTGCGCAAGCAGGCTGCGGCGTTTGGCGGCTTTTTGCTGCTCTGGCGAGGTGCGCTCCGGGCTTCGCTGCTTTTCGACGTTCTGGCGAGGTGCGCTCCGGGCTTCGCTGCTTTCGACGTTCTGGCGAGGTGCGCTCCGGGCTTCGCTGCTTTAACTGCGCCCTAGCGAGTGCAGCGCGGGTGCGACAGCACACTTCATTTCCGGCAGGGCAGGTTGCGAAGGCAAAACCAGACTCCCCTAACCGGAAGGGACAACTGTCGGGTAAGCGCCGCACAAGAGACAGTTTTAGGAACAGGCTTGCTCCTTGCGCTCCTTGAGCCGAGTCCGCCGTCTGTGGTACGCTGATGCCAGCCTTTTATTTCTTACATACAGGGGTGGGACGGATGACGCACTTAACTCCAGCTCCGATTATGCTGGACATCCCGGAAAGCTTCGACAGCGAGCGGCTGCACATTCGCGCACCGCTTTGGGGGGACGGCAAGCTTGTCAACGCCGCTATCGCGGAAAGCCTCGAAGAGCTGCGTCCGTGGATGCCGTGGGCGCAATATGCGCCAACACTCGCTGCCTCCGAGGAAAATGTGCGGCGGGCGCGGCTGGCCTTCCTCGAACGCTCCGACCTCCGTTTGATGCTGCTGGCGAAGGCAACAGGGACGCTGATCGGCTGCAGCGGATTGCATCGCATCGACTGGGCGGCCCGCAAGTTCGAGATCGGCTACTGGCTCCGCACCTCACAGGTCGGGCACGGCTATATGACGGAAGCAGTAGCGGCCATCGAACGCTTCGCCGTCCAGGAGCTGACCGCGAACCGGATTGAGATTCGCTGTGACAGCCGCAACAGTCGCAGCGCTGCGGTTGCCGAACGTTCGGGCTTCACGCTCGAAGCGACTTTACGCCGCGACTGCGCGGCTGGAGACGGCTCGCTGCGGGATACGCGGATTTATGCCAAGGTGCGCGGATTTGAATTTTGACGCTCAGCATTATGCCTCCCCCTCCACCCCCGCGCTTGCAAGGACATGTCAACCAACCGAACAGGCAGCAAGTGACAATTGCCCTGCCCTTGTCTCGCGGCACATACTTGGTCATCGCCGCCGCTTCCTGTATACTGGTAGAGACAAGCCGCTTCGCCGGCGAGAGCCTGGCGATCGTCCGGTTTAGCGAAGACGGATGACCCGGTTATGGCCCGGACCGCCGATTAGCCGCGGACGCCAACGGTTCTTCATCCGATCTTCATCAAATGATCATGTACCGTTCATGATCTGCGCCGCAAGCGCTGGTATACTACGGAATACAAGCTTTACAGAATGAACGAAGCGGAGGCTGACACTATGACTATGCACAAATCAATTATTATCGGAACTGGACCTGCCGGTTTGACAGCTGCCATTTACCTGGCGCGCGCCAACCTGAATCCCCTCGTCATCGAAGGACCAGAGCCGGGCGGACAATTGACAACCACAACAGAGGTTGAAAATTTCCCGGGCTTTCCGGAGGGCATCATGGGCCCTGAGCTGATGGCCAATATGCGCAAGCAAGCGGAACGCTTCGGCGCTACCTTTAAAACCGGCTGGGTCAACAGCGTGGACATGTCCCAACGTCCTTTCAAGCTGAATGTCGAAGGCATGGGCGAGCTGATCGCTGAAAGCATCGTCATTTCCACCGGCGCTTCCGCCAAGCTGCTCGGCATTACCAATGAGAAGGAAAGCATCGGACGCGGCGTCAGCACCTGTGCGACCTGCGACGGGTTTTTCTTCCGCGGCAAAAAAATTCTCGTCATCGGCGGCGGCGACTCGGCGATGGAGGAAGCTAACTTCCTGACTCGTTTCGCTTCGGAAGTGACCGTCGTAAACCGCCGCAACGAGCTGCGCGCTTCGAAGATCATGCAGGACCGCGCCAGAGAAAACGAGAAGGTCAAATGGAGCCTCAACCGGACGCCGCTTGAAGTATTGTCCGGCGATAGAGGCGTTACCGGTCTGAAGGTGCGCAACAACGAAACCGGTGAAGAAGAAGTCATCGAAACAGACGGAATTTTCGTCGCTATCGGCCATAAGCCAAACACAGGCTTCCTGAACGGCCAGGTGAAAACGGATGAGGTTGGCTACATCCTCGTTCAGCCGGGCACCACACAAACGAACATCGAAGGCGTTTTCGCCTGCGGCGACGTACAGGACAGCAAATACCGTCAGGCGATCACCGCTGCGGGAAGCGGCTGCATGGCGGCGCTTGAGGTCGAGAAATTCCTTGACGGTCATATGGTGCATGAGTGGAGCCTTAGCCTGTAAGCAGCCCGCACGATAGGAGGCTGTCCCAAAAGTAGGAATTAATGAAGCGAGGGACATGCCTGATCGTATCAAAAAAATGGATGTTTAAAAGCAACAAAGGAGTTAAGCGATTTGCAACTGCTTAACTCCTTTGTTTTTTGCATTGCGGCCGCTTTCTTCAGCAGGTTATGGGCGAGCGAAAGCACCCGACCTCTAGGCTTACTTTGGGATAGCCTCAAGCAATTTGTTACTCGGTAAACCGCTATCATTAAGCAAACAGCATCGACACGCAACCAGAACACACAGAACTCCGGCATCTGAAGCTGCGCAGCTAGAATACGCACTAATCCAGCAGAATGCTCTAATCCAGCAAAATGCTCTAATCCAGCAAAATGCTCTAATCCAGCAAAACGCTTTAATCCAGCATACGCTCTAATCCAGCAAATCCCCAGCTCCATCGCTCGCCGAAACTCGCTGAAGCTATTCCTTTGCGCAAAATATGTCCGTATCCAGTAGACAGCTGTCTTTTAAAAGGTGGACATTCCCCATCTATCCTCCGGATATTCGTCACGTCCATATGTAGAGCTATCCAAGGGATTACTCTACTAGATGTAGCCCGCAGCCAGCACCCAGCGGTTAACATCATGATCTATCAGCTGTCCACGCAGCAAAAGACAAAACCTCCACAAATGTCCTTATCCACAGGACACTCCATTCGCAGCGGCGGTCTGCCTAACTAACTCGCTCGCCCACAACTGACAAATGACTACACCTTGCAGCGCTACGCGCGTATCTGCCGCTGCGGCTGCGCAAATAATGCATCGCCAGACGCGCATCCTCAATCGCGCCCGGGTATGTCGTATGATCGCTGAATCGGTATTTCATCGACGCGCAAACAAATCCCCGGCGGCAAAAACATTCCGCCTCCTCGCCGTGAGCCTCACGCTCGTGCAGAAACAAAGGCAGCTTTAATTCGCAAGCCAGCTCGACCTGCGCTTCAAACCAGTGGCGCTGCACATTGCGCGGCGAGAAGTCGCGATTGTAGTCCAGCCCGCATTCGCCAATCGCAACGACATGCGGCTGTCCAGCCAGCTTCTGCAGCCGTTCGATTGTGCCTGCGCCGCAGCTTTTCGCATCATGCGGATGCACGCCTGCTGTCGCCAGCAGCTGCCCCGGGTACTGGGCGGCATAACGGGCCGCCTCCTCGCTGCCGCGCAAGCAACAACCGCCTCCCGGTCCGCCTGGAACGAGCGGTGCATCAGATTGACCCCGATATCCACCAGCAGCGGAACAGAGCTGCGGCTGACGCTGGCGCCAGACGTCTCATGCATCCCGGCCACCTCCAGCTGCCGCTTCCACCGGAACTTGCCGCAAGCAAGCCGGCGGAATATGAGCTGCCAGCCATACGCCGTGTCCTGCCTCGTAGAAAGAAATCCCTTGCCGCCGCGCCGCCGCCGCATCGACAGCCAGCATCACCAGCCGCCCTCTACGCCGACCGGCCAAAGCAGCGAAATGCTGTCCAGCGGACAGATGAACGTAACGCCGTCCCATCGGGCGCAGCCCTTCGCGCAAAATAACGGCCAGCACGCCCTCGTTCGTTCCGTGGTACAGCAGCGGCGGCGGCTCAGCCTCCGTGTACGCAACCTGCAGCCTGCTATGCCCGTACCTCGCCCGAATGCGGCCGTCCGCCAGCTCGAAGCGCTGCTTATCCGACTCGCGTACAACCTGCTCGACGTCGGCCAGAAAGCCTACCGTCGGCTCTGCCGGCTTATCCCGCAGCCACGTTTGCCTGCGGCTTTTGTCCAGCTCCTGCCTCATCGCGCGGACGAGCGCCCGCAGTTCGGCGCGTCCCTCGGTATGCCATTGCAGCGCGGCGGACACATACAGTTCGTTCAGCTGCGCGCAGCTGAACTGGTCGGTCAGACGTGCGGCCTCCGGCAGCGTCTCTTCTCCGATCAGGAAATAGGCTTCATTTGCCGCTCCATCCCGTCTCTCGTATCCGTAAATACCGTGATCTGGCGGCTGTGCTGCTCCTTGCGCCGTTCAGCCGTACGGACGAGGAACGCTGGCAGCGCCGCATCGCTGCGGGCCCATACAAAATCCTCACAACCTAGCCCATTCGGACGCTGTGTCGGTACACGAGCCAGCGCCACCACCATAACCGGATAAGCAAATACATGATTGCGAATTGAGCTGTAGATGCGGTAACGTTCATCCCCGATGTCCTCGCGGCTCTCCGTATCCAGTGCAAACGCACGCGCTTCGACAAAATGAGAAAAGCTTCGGATCGAAGCAACTTCGATGAAGATACATCCGTGTTTTGCTCCAGCAGCTGCCAGTAATCCTCCCCGCCGTCATCGCACACATACATATCATAAGCCTCTCCGTACAGCATCGACAGCTGCTGCCGGAGACCGTGCAATACGGCAACATAAGGCTCAAATGTGCTGAACAGCGCCTCATCACGCCGGCCATTCATAAGCTACACCCCCTTGATCGTCGCCAGCGGACGGCATACGGCTACCGGTACAGCCAGCCCGGCTCCGGCGACACTTGCAATAATTTGATCCACATCCTTATAGGCTTGCGGCGACTCGTCGACCAGGCCGTCCAGGGAACGGTGGTTCACCACAACCTCATCCTCCGTCCCGACTCGCAGCGCCCCCGCAAACTCCTGCACCGACACCAGCTTTTTCGTCGCGGTCCGCGAGCGGACACGTCCCGCGCCATGGCAAATGGAATAATAGTTGGCTTGCCCGCCTGGCTGGCCGACCATAATGTAGGAAGCCGTCCCCATCGAGCCGGGAATGAGCGCGGGATGACCCGTTTCCCGGTAAGGCTCCGGGTTATCCGGATGGTGCGCTGGCAGCGCCCGCGTTGCCCCTTTGCGGTGGACAAACCGCGCTTCGCCGTCATGCTGCTCCTCCCACGCATAGTTATGCATCAGGTCGTACAGCGTCCGCATCTCAAAGGCGTTCCCCAGCACATCGCGGCACGCTTCACGAATCGCATAAGCGATCAGGTGACGGTTGGTCACCGCGTAATTTAATGCGGAATACAGCAGCTGCACATAGCTATGGGCAAACGGATTGTCCAGCGGCGCATAAACGAGTCTCGGATCGGCGGTGCCGAGCTCCAGCCGGCGCATCACTTTTTGCAGCTCGGCAGCGCCGTATTGGCTGACTGCACCGCCCCAGGCACGCGAGCCGGAGTGAATCATGACGACGACCTGCCCGTCAAACAACCCCCAGCGCTCGGCCACCTCCCGGCTGCGCTCATCAATTTCAATCGCCTGCAGCTCCGCAAAATGATTGCCCCCGCCCAGCGTCCCCAGCTGCCGGTGCGCGCGGTGCAAAGCCCGTTCAGGCAGCAGTTCCAGTTGCCGCTCATCGAAGGCATAGCGGGCGCATTCCACATGGGTCAGCGACGTCGCTTTTTTCGGCGTGTAATGGTCGGGCACGTATTTGTGCGGCAAGCCATGCAGCCCTTTGCGCAGCACATGCTCCAGCCGGATGTCCGAATAATGCCCCCTCTGGTGCTGCTCGGCAGGCAAATACCGGTCAATCGCCCGGACCAGCTTGCGCCGCAGCTTGAGATCCTTCAGCTCATCGCGATGCAAATTTGTCAGCTGCACCCGCATGCCGCAGCCGATGTCGCTGCCGACGATCGACGGGGATACGAAGCCTCCGTCAACCGGCCAGACCGCTGTCGTGCCGATGCAGGTGCCCACACCCACATGTACATCCGGGGTATAGCTCATATAGGCTACATTTGGAATTTGCAAATTATTGTTCGCCATCGCAAATACCTGATAATCCAGGGAACGGAACAGCTCCTCGTTCGCATACACGTGGAGCTCGCCCGCAGGCAGCTCCAGCTTGCGGTAGTATGCGGCTGCTTCTGTTGTTGCTTCTGTTGCTGTTTCCGTCGCAGCGATATTTGGATAACCTTTATTCGGTTGTATCATTCAGTTAACATTCCTCTCTAATTTCGGATAACACAAATAACCGTAAGCCTCGTCGCCTACGATTATAAAAACAAGCGGCTATTCAGGCCAAAAATGGGCGGCGACAGCATCGCGCTTCGCACTGCAAACAATCTCGCACTGCGAATGCTTCGTGCTCGCAAGCTGCATCGCATGGCAAGCGCCTCGCCCGCCTGCGGCCTCTGGAATCCGCACAGCGGCTCCAGGCCGTACGCGCTCGATTATGTGGTCCGGCGAGGCCGATGCGCTCCGCCCCTGTATGCAATTAAAGGAAAACTCGTCCATTTCATGTATAAAACCCCATAAAGGTCAATCAAGGGAATCGGCCTCCTTTCAATTAGAATGTAGTCTCAGTATACAAGGCTGTACCGGGAATGTCCGGGGAAAAAATCATTCTTACAAAAGCTTTCCCTCCTGCCTACAGCCGCTATCGGCGCTTGACGGCTCGACCTTGAAGACACTTCGGACAAGTGTGAGCCGTCAAGAACACGTTAGCACACGTTGTAACTACAGCCTAAAAAACGCCGCCTGGCACGCAGTTTCCTGTGTGTCAAGCGGCGTTTTCTATGACAAGCCCGGCTTTCCGGCTTCGAATAAAGGTCCCGACTTTCCGGCTTCGACTACCGATCTCGGTCTCCGTTGCAAGCGCGCTTCACAGCCGGACCGTCCCTCTACCTTCGCACCGCGCTGCGGTACATCAGCAGCAGCAAATACGGCGTGCCGAGCAGCGCGACGACGATGCCGGAAGGAATTTCCTTGGGCGCCATCACCGTCTTGCCGATCAGATCGGCGGCCACGAGCAGCACCGCCCCAGTCAACGCCGACAGCAGCAGCGCCCGGCGGTGATGGTGGCCGACGAGCAGCCGGACGGCATGTGGGGCCAGCAAGCCGATAAAGCCGACCGAACCGACGCTGGATGCGGCGGTGGCCGCCAGCGCAACGCCGATTACCGTGGCGATCAGCCTCGTCTGCTGCAGCTTCAGCCCCAGTCCAAGCGACACTTGATCGCCGAACGCCAGCAGGTCCATGTTACGGCCCAGCCACCAGGCGTACGGTCCAAGCAATCCGAGCGCCACAACGAGCCGCAGCAGCTCGCCGTAGCCTCGCGCATACGTGCTGCCTGCAAGCCAAGCCAGCGCCGGAGCGGCGGCAATCCCCGACTTGATGACCAGAAATTGAATGCCCGCCGTGCCGATCGCCGATACGCCGATCCCGACAAGAATCAGCGACACCGGCTGTAATCCTTTGCGCCACGAAAACAGATATACGCATAGCGCGGCCAGCGCTGCGCCAAGGATCGCGCCTGCGGGCAGCATTCCGGCGGACGCGCTCGGCCACAGCACCATCACGGCCAGCGCTCCGCAGCCTGCCCCGGCGGTTACGCCAAGCACCGAGGGATCGGCAATCGGGTTGCGCAGCGAGCCCTGCATCATCGAGCCGGCAATCGCCAGCGCCGCTCCGGCAAAGGCAGCGACCAAAATCCGCGGCAGCCGCAGGTCCATCACAATGCCTTGAGCGAACGGCTCGCCGCCTCCGCCGAGCGCCAGCAGCACCTCGCCCGCCGACAGCCGCAGCGTACCTGCCATCAGCCCGGTCACGAGCAGCACGGCCAAACTGACGGTAAGCCCGGCGGCCAGCAGCGGGTAAGGAATACGTTTGCCCAAAGCGCCGATGCTCATCGAGGAGCCGCTATCCTGACCCGCCTGTCCCCGCCGGGCGCGGATGACCAGCCAGATGAGCCACGGCGCGCCGATCATCGCCGTTACCGCTCCCGCAGGCAGCTCGCCCGTCAGGCTGCGGAACATACGCGCGATCGTGTCCGCGCCGACGAGAATAATCGCGCCCCACAGCGCGCTGGCAGGCAGCAGAGCCAGATGGCGGCGAAAACCGAGCATACGGACCAGATGCGGAGCAATCAGACCGACGAAGCCGATCGGCCCGACGACGCTGACGGTGACGCCCGCCAGCAGCACAGCCGCCGCCAAGCCTGCAAACCGCGCGGCATCGACGCGTTGTCCGAGCGCCCGGGCCGCCTCGTCCCCAAGCTCCAGCAAATCAAAGCCGCGCGCATACGCGAGCGTAAACAGCAGCCCTCCCGTCATCCACGGCCAAGCGTAATTTACGCCGCTCCAGTCGTTTTGCACGAGCGTACCTGCCCCCCAGGCGAGCAGCTGGGACGCCTCGGTTTCAAACAGCAGCTGTAGCGCGCTCGTAAACGCCGCAAGCACAAGGCCGACGATCATGCCGGATACGGCCATCCGTACCGGCGTGCTTCGTTTGCCTCCGGCGATCCCATACGTCATCGCGGCTGCGCCGAGCGCCCCAAGCAAAGCAAGCAGCAGCGGCGCACTCGCCTTCAGACCGGGCATAAACACGGTAGCCGCCACGATAACGAAATACGCGCCCGCGTTTAGACCGAAGGTCGAAGCCGAAGCGAGCGGATTGCGCGTAATCGTTTGCAGCAGCGCGCCGCACACCGCAAGCGCAGCTCCGGCGAGCACGCCCATCAACGCCCGCGGCAGGCGGACGCTGCGCACCATGTGATGGGCCGCATCATTTTGCGGCTGCAGCAGCGCGTCCACCACCTGATTTACCGTAATCGGCGCTTCACCGTAAATCAAACTTACAAAAAGGAGAGCGGCCAGTAAAACCGGTCCGCCCCCGAATACGAATGCCGTCTTCCATCCGGAAAACCGGACTGCACCACCCGCTGTTATGGTTGTCTTCATTTGTTCAAGGCGTTCGTCACAAGATCGGCAATCGCCTTGGCCGACAGCACGCCGCCATAGGTCCATGTGTTGCCCGGCAGCTTGTAGGTGCGGTTTTCCTTGACGAACGACAACCCTTTCCACACCTCATTGTCCTTCAGCTGCTTGTCAAAAATATTATCATCGTCCTGGACGATGTAGAAGAAATGGGCATTCTGCACGGCTGGCAGCGACTCAACCGTCGTCGCGGAGAAGCCGACCGGCTCATACTTCGCCGATTTGTACACGTTGTTCAGGCCGATTTCCTTCATAATCTGAACGATCATCGAATTGTCCGTGAACATGCGGAGCACGGCCGCATTTTGCTGCGAATACGCCTGGGTGACCGCAACCTCCGCGCCTTCCTTGCCCTTTGCCTTCAGCTTGGCCTTCGAATCGGCGAACGAAGCATGCACCTCGCTCAGCACCTTCTCGGCTTCCGCTTTTTTACCGACCAGCTCGGCTACCGTTTTGAACGTATATTCCATTCGCTCAAGCTGGGTCGCGTTTTCACCTTCAGCCGGATACGGGTTGAAAGCAACCGTCGGCGCGATTTTGCTCAGCGCTTCGTAAGTGGCTTTGATCCGGAAATCAGGCGCAACGATCAGGTCCGGCTTCAGTGCGGCAATCGCCTCCAGATTCGGCTCCGTGCGCACGCCGACGTCGACGACGCTTGCATCCAGCTGCGGCGCAATATTGACCCATTTATGATACCCCTTAATATCCGCTACGCCGACAGGCTGAACGCCCACAGCCAGAAAATGCTCTACATAAGACCACTCCAGCGCAACGACCCGCTTGGCGACGCCTTTAATTTCCGTTGTGCCGAGCGCATGCTCAATCTTGCGCGGACCCTCTGCTGCAGCTTGCCCCGCACCCTCTGCCGGCTTCACCGACGGCTGGGCTGGCTCACTTTTCGCTCCGCAAGCGGTCAGAAGCAAGAGCAGCAACGATACGATGACGAAAATTGACTTGTTCCACTTGTACATGATGGTTGGAATCCCCCTCGATGTGATAATGCCTGACATCAGATCATGTCCGGCCCCCTCGATTGAAAATGATAATTGTTATCAATAATTTTGTCAATACGTGACTCTCTTGCAGCGAAGACAATACCGGCAACAACGCCCCGCGTCTACAGAAAAAAGAGGACTGCGCCCGGCAGTCCCCTGATCGTTCAAACCATTTTGTTGGAGCTAATCATCAAGGCAGGTCGACCCACTGGAACGGGGATTTGTCCATAAATAAATTCGGATTCGCCTGTACCTGATGCACCCAGAACGTAAAATGCAAATGCGGTCCGGTCGAAAAGCCCGTCGAGCCGACGAGACCGATCACTTCGCCCCGCTTCACCCGGTCTCCGGTCTTGACGTTCAGCTTGGACAAGTGCGCATATTGCGAAAACAAGCCCATCCCGTGATCGAGATAGATCGAATTTCCAGTTAAATACAAGCTGTCTGCCAGCACAACGACGCCGTCACTGGTCGCCTTGACAGGCGTGCCTTCCTTGGCCGCCAAATCAATCGCCATATGCGAGCCGCTCAGCTTGCCGTTGACATAGCGGGTATATCCGTAAGGAGTCGTCAGCCTGCCTTCAACCGGCACCATAAACGGCTCCCGTGACAAAAATTGCGGCTCCGACTTGCTGCGTGCAGCGTTGATCTTCTGCTGATCGGCGTCGATGCGCTTCGTATCCTGCCGCATGCTGTTCATTTCTTCCGTCACCTGCAAGTATTGCTTTTCGAACGATTTGGCGACGATGTGCAGCTGCTGATCGCCAACCGGGTAGTTCCCCGGCTTAACGTCCATCCCGATCGGCAAATACGTAAAATACCCCGCCCCGTACGGCTGCAGCGGGTAGGCCTTGCCCTGCCACTGCACCTCGCCAGGCTGGCTGCGCCGGACGAGTACGGCGTCGCCGGGACTTGCCGTACCCGGCAGCAGCAGCCAATCGGAGCCAAACGCCCGCTTCGCTTGCGCGACACCTGCATATACGGCTGCTTCCTCCTGCCGCTTGCGCAGCAGCTCCTTTTCCTCACGGATCGCCGCCTGCACAGCTTCCGTCACCTCAGCCTGCCAGGTCGCGCCGCCGTCCAACGTAACCAGCAGCTTGCCGCCCAGCTCGCCGTCAGCTTGAACCAGCGCCCAGCCGATGCGGTCGGTCAGCAGTTGAACCTGCCTAGCAGCATAACTCGTACCGCTGTAAGGCACCGTCGTCGCCGAGGCGGCTTCCGGCTTCAGCCGCAGCAAGTCGTACGCGTCCGTGACAGGCTGCGCCGCACCCGTTTTCGCGGCGGGTGTGGCGGCAGCGGCTTGGGCATCTGGAGTTGTACCGAGCGTGCCGACAGCGCCGATTGTTGCAGGCGGACTCGTCGCTGCTGGTTCAGACGCTGACGTATCGCCCGACGCTGCAGCCGCTCCGGTCACCGGCAGAGACGCTGCACGCGTGGCCAGCTCTTCGGGAAGCTTGTCCACGGCATTCCAGGTCAAGCCGCTGTCAGCCGTCACCTGGAAGCCGTCGGCATAGCGGACCCAGCCTTGATCCAGATTGATCATGCGAAATTCCACAGCTACCCTTGGGCTGGGTGTAGCTTGCGGCAACCGCGCCGCGTCAGCCTCCGCACGCGGCTGCTGCCCGGCGCCCGCTTCCGGGTCCGGCCAAGTGACGTATACGGCCAATGCCGCTCCAAGCAAGACGGCGGCTACACTGACCGGCAGCCAGCCAGACCTTTTCCGCCTGCGTCGTTCACGCGGAGACAGCTGTGATGACGGCTGCTCAGAACCCTGCGTCTGCGAGCGGCCCATACCGTTAAATTTCGATATCAACAACGATGCTGTCTACACGGCCAACCTCGCGGATATAGGCGGCGACGGCCTGATGATCCGTGTTCGGACCGTAAGCAGCAAGGGCAGCCTTGTCTTCGAACCGTACGGACAACACAAGCTGGTAGCCCTGATTTTTCTCGGAAAAGTTAAGTCCAGCCTGCAGATCCAACACGCCCTGCAGCTTGCCGCGCAGCGCCTTGAAGCGGTCAACGACCTCCTGAAGCTGCTCTTGGGTCGTGGATTCGCCAAATTTTACAAGTACAATATGATCAATCATGTCGGTGGATGCTCCTTTTGGGTTCAGGCATATCAAGGCCTGCAAAATCAATATCTCTCACACTTTACTATAGGAGCACAAGTTTCTGCAAGCCAAGCTGCACGCCAAACGCAACTTATCGCGGACGGTTTCCGTCTAACGACGTATGCAGCAGACCTTGATCTACATTTCCTTTGGAGGAGGCTCACGCCATGAATAAAGTGATCAAACGCAACGCCAGGCAACGCTGCTGGAGCATGCTGCTCCTGCTGCCGCTGCTGTGGAGTGTCGCCCCGGCGCAGCAAGCCGAAGCGAACGACACAGCCGCCGTCGCCATTCCGTCGTTTCAGATTAACATCAACGGCTCTCTGATCGACAATACGCATCAGCGCTACCCGTTTCTCGTCTATCGGGATATTACCTACATGCCGCTTACGTGGGACAATACGCAGGCGCTTGGCCTGCAGGCTGACTGGCTCGGCTCGGACGCCGGGCTGTCCGTGTCGGTCATGCCGCAGATCGGCGACGGGACGGATTGGAAGCCCGCGCCGCTGAAGCAGGATTTGACCGTAACAAACACACTTCATCGGACAGAACGCGCTTCCGTAGCTGCTTATCCGATTCAGCTGCAGGGCGAACGACAGGAGAATAGCCCCAGTGCGCCGTATCCGTTTCTGGAGTTCCGGGATATCACGTACATGCCCTTGACGTGGCACTACACCCGCGAGCTGCTGCGGCTCGGTATCGAGTGGGATGAGCGGCAAGGGCTTAGCGTAACCGGTGGACAGTACATGCTTGGGAGCATTTTTTATGAGGATCAAGACTATTTGTACGCGCATACGCGCACATTCGTCGACAGTCAGCGCCGGGCGCTCAAAATTCCGAAATCATTCGCAGGCAAACCGGCCTGGATCGGAGAAGCTGAGCTTGATCGGCTGCAGTTGCAAGCCTACAATACGGCTGAGCATCTAATCGGCTCGGAGACGGTCGAATTGACGCGCAAGGGCAACGAGCTGTACATCGGGGACACTCTGCTTGGTACATTGAGCGATCAAGACATTGAACTTATGAAAAATACTCAGCGTACAGAAACTATCAAGGATCAAACGACCTATCAGGCGTTCAGGTTTCCAATTAACCAAAATCGGTCGATTATTTCCATGAATGCGCTCCTGTTTCTGGAGGACAAAGGAACGCTGACGAAGCTGCCCTTGTTGGGCTACGGAACGGAGCGTATCATCTCTAATACGGATGGCACCGTCTGGATTGCCAAAACATACGATTCATTGCGCTTCGGGCCAGCCGTGTTGTTTTTGCTGGATCAGAACGGAAAGCTCCACGATGCAGGCAAACAGCTCAGTGCCCCCATGTTGGACACGCTCGGCTTGCTGAATCCTTCGCTCGCCAATCCGGCCGCTCCTGACGGCAGTCTGCTCGTGCACATATCGGGTTCCTCCGTATACTATCCGGATCGCAAGCCTGCCGAAGGCGCAGGCATTTATATACTGGATACGAAGCTGCAAGCAACGAAGCTGACTTACCCCGTCGACGGCCAGCTGTATATGGACAGCGACCGCCGCTTGCTGCTGCTTCGCCCGGGGACGAATACGATTGTCGATTTGCAGGGCAATCAGTCCTATGCGTGGCTGGATGTGGATTTGTATTAACAAATTTCAGCAAACGAAGAAAATCGCAGCATGCTAACAACGGAGCTTGAGCTGCAGATCAACTAGCTGATCCCCTCATAACCAAGGACCTTATCCTCACCGGCCCGTGAGGTAAGGTCCTTTTGGCTTTACTTTTTCTCCTTATGCGCGGCAATCATGCCCATTTTCAGCTCCCAGGCCGCTGTGCTGAGATCGACCGGGTACACCTCCGGATGCAGCTTGCGCAAATATTCCGGCCAGAACAGCTCCAGCTGGCTGCGATGATAGCGGCGGATGTCGTCCAGCGCGGGCAGCCCGGCAACCTGCTCGCCGCCCTCAAACACCGGCTGCAGCAGCGGTACCGCCTCGTAATCGTCGATATACTTGTAAATGTACGGATGGATCGGGTCAAACAGCTTGATTCGTTCGCCGCGCCGCACATCCTGCTCCTCCGCCAGCGCGATGTAATCCGCTTCGGCTTTGCCGGTCTGCTTGTTCATAATCCGGTACGCTTCCTTCAGACCGGGATTTGTGACCTTTTCCGGATTACCGGATATTTTGATGACCGGCACATAGCTGCCCTCGCGCTCGCGGGCCACCAGCTTGTAGACGCCGCCCAGCGCAGGCTGATCGCCGCCCGTAATCAGCTGCGTGCCGACGCCCCAGCTATCGACGCGTGCGCCCTGTGCCTTCAGGTTGAAAATAATGTTTTCGTCCAGATCGTTCGAAGCGACGATTTTCACGTAATCCAGCCCGGCCTCATCCAGCAGCTTGCGCGCCTGCTTGGACAAATACGCCGTGTCGCCGCTGTCCAGCCGGATCGCCTGCATGCGCTTGCCCTGCGCCTCGAGCTGTTTGGCCGTCGCGATCGCATGCGGCACCCCGCTGCGCAGCGTGTCATACGTATCGACGAGCAGCGTGACCTGATCGGGCAGCGCCTCGGCGAATAGCCGGAACGCCTCCGCCTCCGAGTCATGTCCCTGCACCCAGGCATGGGCGTGCGTGCCTTTGGCCGGAATGCCGAAGCGCATGCCTGCGCGCATGTTGCTGGTGGCGTCGAATCCGGCGATATAGGCGGCGCGCGCGCCCCAAATGGCTGCGTCCGCCTCCTGGGCGCGGCGCGTGCCGAATTCCAGCAGCGTATCGTCGCCTGCCGCCTGCTTGATTCGTGCCGCCTTGGTTGCGATCAGCGTCTGGTAATTCAAGAAATTCAGCAGCGCCGTCTCGATCAGCTGGGATTCAAATACGCGCGCCTCTACCCGGAATAGCGGCACGTTAGGAAACACAAGCGTTCCTTCCGGCACTGCAAACAGATTGCCGGTAAACCGGAGCTCACGCAGCGCCTCCAGAAAGCCTTCCTCGTACGCCTCCTCCTGCGTGCGCAGGTAGGCGATTTCCTCCTCGCTGAACCGCAGCGACCGGATATACTGGACAATCCTTTCCAATCCGGCCGCGACAGCGAAGCCGTTGCCGAACGGCAGCTTGCGGAAATACGCCTCGAACACCGCGCGTTCATCCTGCGAGCCGTGCTTCCAATGCGCGTACATCATATTGATCTGGTATTTATCCGTGTGCAGGGCAAGTGCTGCATCATCCATGTTGTTCGCCTCCTGAGTCTGGGTGCAAGTTGCGGCCGCCTGCGAGCAAGGCCTGCCGCCGAGTCGCTAGCAATCACTTATTCACTATTCCGCCGCAGACGCTCCGCCCTGGACGACCGATGCGCCCAGCGTTTGCCGGAAATGACCAAGCGCCCACTGGTGTCCGGCTTCATTAAAGGATGCAACCGCGTCTTCATGAATGACGAGACCGAAGCTGCGGTTATAGGCGTCAACGGCTGTATGCAGCACGCAAATATCCGTGCATACACCCGCCAGATGCACCTCGGTAATGCCCCGGCTGCGCAGCTGCAGCTCCAGATCAGTGCCGCAAAAAGCGCTGTACCGCGTCTTATCCATCCAGACGATCGCATCCTGCCGCTCGCGGTAAGCCTCCTCCAGCGTGCCGTACAGCCTCCGCCCGTCCGTCCCCCGCAGGTTATGCGACGGGAACAGCTTATGCTCCGGATGGTAGAGATCCGCCTCATCATGCAGATCGACCGCCATCACAACGAGATCGCCGGCAGCGGCATATTGGCGCGTCAGCTCCGTCAATCTACCTTCAATATCCAGGCCCGGCTGGCCGCAGGGCAGCTTCCCGACCACAAAATCGACCGTATAATCAATGACAATTAACGCTCTCATCGTCAGAACCTCCATTTTTGAAATAAACAGTTAGATAATAACAATTTGTTATTATCATTATGACAGATGCTGTCGATTTGTCAACCCATCCCCTGCCCCGATTTTCATTCGCAAATTCTTGAACCGGTTGCTTTCCCACTTATTCATCCATTTTCGTTCCCATTATTGTATCACGTCTTTAGCCGGGTTCCGAAACCATCCAAAACCGTTTTAGAACCGTTCAAGCGCATTTTGGAGAGGTGCGTCGTGAGGCTGGCGGTCAATTTTGCTTCGTTCTACATCGTTTTGTCCATTTTTTCGCACAAAACCGACAAAAATGGCAGTGAACATTATGAATATTAGCCAAAATCGGTTATGCTAGTACTATTGGCACTGATCGTGTTTTATGTTGAGGAGGAGCATTCTTGTTGAAGATTGGCAGAAATGAACCATGTTACTGCGGCAGCGGCGTAAAATACAAGCGCTGCTGTCTGCACAAAAACCAAGGGACGGCGCCTGTTGCCTTGCCTGAACAGAGAGAGCTGCCGTACGCTGCGGCGCCGCAGGCGGAGTCCGCCGCGAATACGAGCGCCACGCCGACAATCGGCGAAATTCGCCGGATCGCGGCTGAGGACATTTCATGGGGGCAGGATACGTACGCTGCGTTAGCCGATGAGCTGGTCACCCGAATGGAGGACAGCTATGAGCCGCGCCATATCAGCGAAGCGTTGTCCATCTGGGAAAACTTTTCGCGCGAGCAGCAGCCGTCGTTTAAAAAATCCGGAGCGTTTTGCGCCGCTCTGGAATATATGATTGTTCAGGCGTACGAGCTGCCGGTAACCAAGCAGGAGCTTGCGCTCCGCTACGAGGTATCGCCCTCCACGCTGTCCAAACGGTACCAGGAGCTGCTGCAGTTTGCCGACGGGTACTTTGACGGCGCTGACGGCACAGCCGGAGCGACGACCGTTTCAGCTCAACCAAGCTCGGCTGCCTCTTCCGTGGAAGCACCGCAGTCGCTGCTTGTTCAAGCGCAAGCCCACTGGGAGTTGAAGCAGCCGGACGCGGCGGCCGAGCTGCTGGAAACGCTGCTGCAAGGCGATCCCGACGACACGCTGCGTGCACGCGAGCTGCTGCTGGCCGCTTATCTGGAGCAGGACCGACTGGAAGAAGCTGAGCAGCTGCTGGAGCGGTTCGCCAACGACTCGTCCGTTGCCTTCATCTACGGTCGGCTGATCTATGCCTACAAGCAGCACGGCACCGAAGGGCTGCAAGCTCCTTTCCAGCAGGCGCAGCGGCGGAATCCGTATGTACTGGACTATTTGTTCGGTGGCAAGCCGCTGCCGAAGCCCGGCTCCGGACTTACGTCGAGTCAAGCGGACGAGGAAGCCGTCGTTTACGTCAATATCCATATCCGGCTTTGGGTGAAGCTGCCCGAACTGCTCGTCTGGGTATACAGGCAGCTCCGCTGATCCGTAGCGCCGCGCGTTTGCGCACGGACTGATGCTTCGCAAATGATGGAATGACACAAAAACCTTCACCTCCANCTCGTCTGGGTATACAGGCAGCTCCGCTGATCCGTAGCGCCGCGCGTTTGCGCACGGACTGATGCTTCGCAAATGATGGAATGACACAAAAACCTTCACCTCCAACTAGGGTGTGTCTTAAAACTCCGCAGGGAGCAGATGTTGCCGAATTTTCGTTCCATGCAAGGCGCTTTTTCGCAGGCTTACCGGGGGTAAGTCAAGGAAAAGTAACGCAGCAGGGGGCGAAAAGGCGGTGAAAGATGCCCTTGAGCAAGTTTTAAGACACGCCCTAATCTGGAGATGAAGGTTTTTGGCCGTGTGCGGCAGACCAAGCTAAAATACACGTCTCCCTGACATAAAAGCGATCTTTCCCGCAATGCCACAACGCTTCGCAGCTATCCAAGCCCCTCGTCTTACATCTGCCACTTGACATTACTTGGCACCCCATAGATAATGATGACCGCAGTCGACAATTGACTTCGGTCATCATTATCTCAAACAGGCGGTGGCGATTATGCTCAGAGAAGCCCGAAAACAGGAATTGAAGGAGCACATTTATACCCATGCTTTGCGATTGTTTGAACGCGATGGCTTCGAGCAGGTTACGGTCGAGGACATCACGAAGGCTTGCGGCATCTCCAAGGGCAGCTTCTATACTTACTTCGCCAAAAAGGAAGATATTTTGCTGCACCTTGGCCGGACACAGCTCCAGGCGGCGAGCGATCTGGCGCTGCGCTGCGCCGGGCAGCCTGATCTGCGAAGCCGGCTGCTGCTGCTGTTTGCCGAGCTGCTCGGACATTACCGGGATCCATCTCCGCTCATCCGGCTGACGATTGTCGAGCTGATGCGCTCAGCGCTGCATATGCAGGAAGAGCTGCGCATCATCCAGCAGTTTCGCGAGCTGCTTGCTGGCATCCTGGAGCAGGCGAGGCAAGACGGACTGCTGAATGAGCGTGCGGTCAGTGCAGATATCGCCGCTGTGCTGGTTGGCATTTATTTCAACACGGTGCTGACCTGGGCAGCCTCCGGGCAAACGGCAGAGTCGATGCAGGCTGATTTTAGGCGACAATTCGACGTCATCTGGGCAGGTCTCGGCGGTCAGGAGGCCCGGCGATGATGAGCGCCTTTCTGACCGTCTCGGTCCTTGTGCTGCTTGGCTTGGGCGGTATTCACGTATACTGGGCATCGGGCGGACGCTGGGGCGCAACCGCCGTATTACCCGCTACCGCGCAGGAAAAACCTACGTTCCAGCCGGGCATGGCGGCCACGCTTGTCGTTGCCTTGCTCCTGTTCGGAGCCGCAGCGCTGCTGGCGCTTCAGAGCGGGCTGCTGCCCGTCTTCCCCGCTTACGGCTTGGTCCGGCCAGGCTGCTGGGTATGCGCCGTTGCTTTTGGCTTGCGGGTTATGGGGGAGTTCAAGTATGTCGGTCTGTTCAAGCGGGTAACCGGCACGCGGTTTGCTTATTACGACACCCGCATTTTTACGCCGCT
Organism: Paenibacillus sp. sg306046; assembly: GCF_059821225.1. NCBI lineage: Bacteria > Bacillati > Bacillota > Bacilli > Caryophanales > Paenibacillaceae > Paenibacillus > Paenibacillus sp. sg306046. The sequence goes on along the minus strand of NZ_JCAMRT010000021.1, from coordinate 73,049 downwards.
TTGCCTGTGGTTAGGCTTGAGCTTTGTATGGGCCTTGCTTGAGGGCGTCCCAGCTTGAGAAGCTTCGATCAACGGAACGTTAGGTGCATCGGCGGGGGAATAGCGAGCTTGAAGGCCGCAATCGCTTTACAGCAGCGAGGGCCAGCGCATGGAGCAAGAATAAGGGGCAAGCCATCGCATGAACGGCGGGAAGGCCCGTTGCTTCTGACGAACCGCCATTGCCTGCGCGGACAATGATCATCCCTGTCATCGCCCCCTTCCTCCTGCCCCGCTCAGCCTCGCCGACTTTCGCTTGTCAAAGCTATTCAACCTCCCGCAGCTTGGGCATTCGCCCCCGCTTGCCATTCAACAGCTGCCTGAGATCAAACGTAGTCTGCCCTTCCTTGAGTTGGCGGTAAATCAGCTTGATCAGCTCCACATCCTCGAACGAATATTTACGGGTGCCTCCCTTCGTCCGCTCCGGAAAAATAAGCTTTCGTTCCTCATAATAACGGATCTGTCTCTCCGTCAAGCCTGTCATTTCACACACACTGCCGATACTGATGACTTTTTTGTCCATCTCCATCACCCTCTCAGCGCGACATAAATATGTCATTTAAATTAACACATATAACACATCAACAACCTTTCCAATAGCCATTCATCGACCATATACGTCTGATTTTAACCATGAAAACCTCTAACAAGCAAGACCCACGCGTAAAATTAGGACCTAATGAAATTTTATGTAAGATTTTCTTACTTGTTTTTACCGTGGATTTTCCTTGTCTGCTATAGTGTGGGGGAGTCGTCATCCATTCACAGAGGAGTGTAGCCGATGGAAACACCGCATTCACCAAAAGAAATGACACGCCGGCAATTTTTGACCACCGTCGGAAAAATCGGAGGCTCCGCCGCCGTGTTCAGCCTGATGGGCACACTCGGCCTGCTATCCCCCGCAGCACTCAAGGCGGCCGACTACACGCCGCCGAATCAGGGCGATCTGCGCGCAGCACACCGCAATGGGAAAAAAATTATCATCCTGGGCGGAGGCATCGCCGGGATGACGGCTGCTTATGAGCTGGGTAAGGCGGGGTACGACTGCACCATTCTGGAGGCCCGCGCACGCGCCGGGGGCCGCATCTGGTCCGTCCGGCGCGGCACGACGGTAGCAGAGGTCGGAGGCGTCAAGCAGGTCGCGCGCTTCGATGAAGCCGGGCACCTGTATCTGAATGCCGGACCGATGCGGATTCCGCAATTTCACGTGACGATGGACTATTGCCGTGAATTTGGCATCGAGCTGGAGCCATTCAACAATGTCAACGAAAGCGGCTACTATTATCACGAAAATGTCGGCGCGCTGTCCGGCCAAAAAATCCGCAAGCGGGCGGCCAAGGCCGATCTGCGCGGCTATGTGTCCGAGCTGATGGCGAAAGCCGTCAACAGCGGCTCGCTGGACCTCCCGCTTACGGCGGAGGAAAAGGCGAAGCTTGTCGATTATCTCAAGCGTGAAGGCGATCTGAATGCGGATCTGTTCTACAAAGGCTCATCGCGAGGCGGCTACAAGGAAGAGCCGGGCGGCAAATTTGATGCGGGCGTTGTCCGTGATCCATTTGACATGAAGGCGATCCTGAGCTCGGGCTTCGGGAACCATTTCAGCGGCGAATACGGCTATGACCAGCAGATGATGATGTTTCACCCGGTCGGCGGGATGGATCGAATCAGTCAGGCGTTCGAGAAACGGGTCGGCAGCCAGCTCATTTATCAGGCGGAGGTCAAAGAAATTCGGCAGGGCGATACGGCCGTCCGTGTCGTGTACACGGATACGATGACCGGCGCGGTGAAGGAAATCAGCGGCGACTACTGTATTTGCACACTGCCCTTATCGGTATTGAAGGATATCCCCGCCGACTTCTCCGCCGAAATGGCCAAAGCCATCGCAAGCATCAACTACGCCTCCGCCGGCAAAATGGGCATGCAGTTCAAACGCCGCTTCTGGGAGGAAGACGAGCAAATTTACGGCGGCAGCACGACGACCAACACCGACCTCGCCTCCATGTATTATCCGCCCACCCACTACTTCGGCAAAAAAGGCATTCTGCTCACCTACTACAACTTCGGGGTCACCGCGGATAAGCTGGGCATCATGTCCATCGCCGAACGCGAGAAGCACTCACTCGCCCTGGCCGCCAAAATCCATCCGCAGGTATACCAGGAATTCGAAACGTCATTCTCCATCAACTGGAAGACGATCAAATACAATCTGGGCGGCTGGGCCTCTTACACGGCCGATGACCGCAAGACGCATTATCCGATTTTGTGCAAGCCGGACCGACGCATTTATTTGGCAGGCGAGCATATGAGCTACATCACCGCCTGGATGGCCGGGGGCATCGAGTCTGCCCGCAAGGTCGTTACCGAACTGCACGAACGCGTGTTGAAGGAATAGTCTATTTTCGGGAGGAGAGACTTGATCATGTTCACACGAAAAATGAAAGCCGTTGCCGCCACCGCCCTGCTGGCCAGCTCTGTCGGAGCTTATGTGTATGCCGCCGATCCCGCCACCCCTAGCCAATATCCGGCCGAGCCGATTCATGAGGTCGAATTTTACGGCAGTCCGACCTCGTCCATCTCCAGCGGCGTGTCCGTGCCTGCGGGCGCTTCGTATGTATTCACCAGCGGCACCGTCCCTCCGATGCTCAACAAGGACGGCAAAACCGTCTACGAGCGTTACGGCGATACGAAAACACAAGCCGTCGGCGTCCTGACGACGATCGAGAAGCAGCTTGCCGACAAGGGCTTGTCGATGAAGGACGTTATTTATTTACGCGTCTACGTGACGCCGGATGCGGCGAAGGAAAACAAGTTTGACTTTGCCGGGTGGAATGAAGCTTACGGCCTGTTTTTCAACACGAAGGATAATCCGGTCAAAACCGCCCGTTCCACCGTCGGCGTACCTGCGCTCGTCAGCCCGGACTGGCTGATCGAAATCGAAGCCGTCGCCGTCTATCCAAAGCCGCACAAGCAAAATTAATCGCGCCCCCTGTTTCGCCGAGTTTGCTGTGTGCTGAGTGTGCTGAGTCTGCCGTGTGCTGAATCTACCCTAAGGAGCTGAGGAGCCTATGCTGCAAAATATCGGCGTATCCGGTATATTGATGATCGGGTTGCTTGTTCTCATTTTATTCGGTCCCTCCAAGCTGCCGGAGCTGGGCCGGGCCGTCGGCCGTACGCTGCATGAATTCAAGGCGTCGGCCCGCGACCTCGTGGGCAGCGACAGCAAGGAAGAAGCCGGCTCCAATCTGGAGAAAAGGTAAGCGCCACTGAGCCGCGCTGCACAGGCTGCTCCTGTCATGACGATGGCGGGGCAGCCTGTGGGGAAAGTGGAGGTCTACGGCATGTCCACCCTCAGTAGACAAATGTCTTTTAATAGGTGGACATCCCCCCTTCCACTCTTCCAACAGCCGTATGTCCAGATGTAGTCCCTCGCTCGTCTCCAGTATCTAAATCTGGACATCAAGCTCATTCACACCGAGTAAGCCTACAACTTATGGATGTCCACCCTTCGAAAGACAATTTGCTGCCAATGTCCTTTTCCAGCGGACACTCCTACCGGTCAGCCACTTGGTAAGCCCTGCAAACCTCCAGCCGCGCGACCGACCGTTCTGCATCAGGGCACACCAAGCAACGATCACGTCTATCCGTCCCCCTTGCGGCATAAGCTGTACCAAGCACCGGCATACATGTCCGTGAAATAGGGGGATTGACGATGAACCTAAACACATTAGCCCGCTATTGCGAGCTGAAGGAGCAGCACAAACGTCTGGAAGACGAGCTGGAGGCGCTTCGCAAGGAGGTGCTTTCCATGGTTCCCGAGACGGCCGAGCTGAAGCTCAACCATTATACGCTCAAGGTCATTTACCAAGAAAAAAAGCAATTCAACGAACAGCTGCTGTTTGAGGCGCTTCCCGACCCTGAGCTTTGGCGCAGCATATCCAAGGTTGACTCTGCAAAAATTAACGCGCTGCTGAAGGCCGATATTATCAGCCTTGATCAGCTTTCCGGCACGTACAGCACGATTCGCAGTCCTTATGTGTATGTCAGCAAGCTGTAGCCGTCCTGCAGACGCCGCGCCTTCGAATCCCTAATCGCTGAATTGCTGAATCGCCGTTCCGCAGCCTCCGAGCCGCCGCTTGGCGGCTCGCTCTTGCGCAAAAATATGCTGATGACAGTCGCCGCCTCTAACGCGGGTTAGCGATCGTAATCAGCCATAAAGCTGCGGCTGCACCGCCTGGGACGGCTGGCAGGACGGATACGGAAGCAGCTCCTGAATATGCGCGAATGGATAATGGAAGGTGGCAAACTGCTTGCCATATAAATATTGAAGTACATAGACCTCCCCCGCCTGCACGCCGCAAATGATCCCCGATACCCCTTGCCCGTTCGCAAGCGAAATGCCGACCGGATAGCCGATAAGGCGAGCCGCTTGCTCCGCAACAAAGGCACGCTTGTAGCCTCCCCACGGCCTATAACCGTTTTGAAAACCTGAATGCTGCTGCATAGGCGGCTGCTCCTCTCTACTTGATTGATTACAGGTATTGTTCGTATGCTAGCTCACTTGTTTGTCCGCACGTCGTAAACACATGCTTTGCTTACTGTTTCTCCTGCATAGCCGAACGGCCGTACCCGCTTCGATCAGTCCAGCCGCTCGCCCAGCAAGGCGCTGATCAGCTCGACGGCAATCTGAGCCGTTGCATTACGCACGTCCAGCGTAGGGTTTACCTCGACGAACTCAGCGCTGACGATCGCACCGGATGCCCCGAGCAGCTCCATGGCCAAGCGGCTTTCGCGGTAGCTAAGCCCGCCAGGCACGGGCGTGCCAACGCCCGGCGCTGCAGTTGGGTCAAGCGCATCGAGATCGACACTCAGATGCACCCCCTCCGTCCCCTGTGCTGCAATCGCGAGCGCCCGCTCCAGCACCGTTCCGATACCGAGCTGGTCAATGTCGTGCATCGTGAACACCCGGATACCCCGCTCCTGCAGAAACTGCTTTTCTCCCGCATCCAGCGAACGCGCGCCGATCAGAACCGTATGCTCGGGCCGGATGACATGAACCGGCTCCGTCGTGCCGCTTGCGGAAGCCCCTCCTCCGATCGCTGTCAGCAGCGGATCGCCGCAGCCAAGCGCCACGGCAAGCGGCATGCCGTGAATATTGCCGGATGGCGACGTGTCGGCCGTGTTCACATCACCGTGAGCATCATACCAGATGACGCCAAGGCTGCGGTAATGGCTGGCGACGCCCGCGAGCGTGCCGATCGCTAAACTATGATCCCCGCCCAGCACCAGCGGAAACCGCCCGGAGGACACAACAGCGGCGACATGCTCTCGCAGCTGAGTAGTGACGCGCACAATGTCATGGACATGCTTGAGCTGTGCCAAATCAGGAAGCGGCTGCTGGCCCAAGGGCAGCAGCCGGCCGGACCGGGCAGCAGGAAGATCACCCAGATCCTCCACCTGCAAGCCAAGCGCTTCCAGCCGTTCCAGCAATCCGGCGCAGCGGATCGCTTCCGGTCCAAGACGCGAGCCGCAACGAGCCGCGCCCCGGTCGAACGGCACCCCGATCACAGCAACTTGCCGTTTGCCGTTCGGTTGCATGGGATCTCCTCCTTTTCACTCGCGCAGCAAGCTGCAGATGACAAACCACAGATTGGCGGGCCGTTCCGCAATCCGGCGGCTAAAATACGGATACCACTGCTCGCCATAAGGCGTGTAAATCCGAACGCGATAGCCTTCCTCCGCAAGCTGGCGCTGCAGTCCGCCGGCGATGCCGTACAGCATTTGAAACTCGAACCGATCCAGCTCTATGCCTCGCTCCCGGATAAACGACTTCAGCTCCTCGATCAGCCTTCGATCATGAGTCGCAATCGCCGTGTAGGCTCCGCGTTCCAGTCCGCAGCGCGCCAGCTCCAGGTAACAGGCATCCACCTCCCGCTTATCCGGGTAAGCGATGTCCGGCGGCTCCCGGTAGGCGCCCTTGACAATGCGGAGATTGGCGCCAAGCTGCGTCAGCCGCTCCACGTCGTCCCGCGACCGGCGCAAATAAGCTTGAATAACAACGCCGACTGACTCCGGCCCGTACTGACGCAGCAGATGCTCGAAAATTCGCAGCGTCGGCGCGGTCAGCGTCGAATCCTCCATATCAATCCGGATAAACTGTCCGTAGCTTTTCGCTCGCTCGACAAGCACCTCCAGTTGATCCCGGCACAAGGCTTCGTCTACCAGCAAGCCAAGCTGCGACAGCTTGAGCGAAACGTAAGCCTGCAAGCGCTGCTCATGAATCGTATCCAGCAGCTGCGTCAGGCTGCGGCGAACTTCTTTCACCTGCTCGCGATCCGTCACGCTTTCGCCAAGCAGATCAAGCGTTGCATACAAGCCTTGCTCATGTAAGCCGCGAACCTGCTCGGCTGCCTCGGACAACGAATGTCCGGCGACAAACCGCCGAACGCCCCAGTCCATCCCCCGCTTCTCCAGCAGCCGCCGGACGGCGGGCTGCCCGGCCGCCTTCAGCAGCGCCCGGCGATACATCAGATGCACATCCATCCCGCACGCCTCCTTCCATCGCTCCTTCTGGCGGGCAAGCTGCTATACAGGCTGAATCCGCAATGCTTGCCAGCCAGCATCCCTATGAAGGAGCTGCCTTGCCGACTTCCTTTCACTCCCTCGCCGCAGCTTGCCGCTTTATAGTTGGGTTGCACCCGTGCACATCACGCCCATGCATCCCGCTCGCTACAGCCGCTCCGCAATCAGCTTCGGCTGCGTAAACAGCAGCAAATAATCCGGGCCGCCCGCCTTCGAGTCGGTGCCCGACAGCTGGAACCCGCCGAACGGATGGACGCCGACCGTCGCGCCGGTGCATTTGCGGTTCACGTATAGATTGCCGACATGGAAATCCTGCTTGGCCCGCTCAATCCATGTGCGGTTATTCGTATAAATCGCGCCCGTCAAGCCGTAATCGGACAGGTTGGCGATAGCGATCGCTTCCTCCAGCGAAGCCGCCGGGGCAACTGCCAGCAGCGGCCCGAACCATTCCTCCTGCATCAGCCGGGCGGCCGGCGCCACATCCGCATAAATGGTCGGCGTAATAAAATAACCGGTGGAGTCGTCATAGCTCCCCCCTGTCACCAGCCTGCCCTCCTGCTGCCCGTGACGAATCGCTGACGTAATACTCGCGTACGCGGAGCTGTCGATCACCGGCCCGAGGTCGCTGGACAGGTCGAGCGGATCGCCGAGCTTCAGCCCCTCCGTCAGCTCCCGGGAGCGCTCCAGCACCTCATCGTAGACGTCCTGATGCACGATAGCCCGCGAGCAGGCCGAGCATTTTTGCCCGGAATAGCCGAACGCCGAGGCTACGATGCCCGCAGCGGCAGCGGCCAGATCGGCATCCGCATCCACAAGAATCGCGTCCTTGCCGCCAAGCTCGCCGACAAACCGTTTCAGCCACAGCTGGCCGGGCGGCGTGCGGGCTGACAGCTCATGCAGGTGAAGCCCGACCTCCCGCGAGCCGGTGAAAGAGACGAAGCGGGTCAGCTTATGCCCGACCAAATAATCTCCGATCTCGCTGCCGCTGCCCGGCACATACTGCACCACGCCTTCCGGCAGTCCCGCTTCGCGCAGCAGCTCCATAAAACGGTGGGCGATAACCGGCGTCTGGCTGGACGGCTTGACAATAACCGTATTCCCTGCAACAAGCGCAGCAGTCGTCATGCCCACAAGAATCGCCAGCGGAAAATTCCAGGGCGGGATAATGACCCCTACACCCAGCGGCATATAAACAAGCTCGTTATGCTCGCCGGGAATGCGAACGAGCTGCGCCGCCCCGCGCCCGGTCAGCTCCAGCATTTGCCTCGCGTAATATTCCATAAAGTCAATCGCCTCGGCCGTATCGGCATCGGCCTCTGCGCATGTCTTGCCCGCCTCCACCATCATCCAGGCGGAAAATTCATGCTTGCTGCGGCGCAACAGCGCGGCCGCCTTGAACAAATACGCGGCGCGTGTCTCAGGCTTCACCCGCGACCATGCCGGAAACTGCGCCGCAGCCGCAGCTACCGCCTGCTCCGCAAGCGCCACATCCGCCTTGGCGACGGCGCCGATGATCTCGGCTTTGTTCGCCGGATTGATCGACATGATGCGCTGCGACGTCGTATGCGGCAAGCCCCCGATCAGCGCCGGATAATCCCGGCCCAGTCTGGATCGTACAAGTCCGAGCGCCTGCGTCAGCTTCTGCCGTTCAGACGGATTCGTATAATCCGTCAACGGCTCAGGTGCGTATGGAATCATAGCCGTCCCCCTCCTTCCGTACATTATATTCCCGTATGCGGCACTTCTTGTGGCCTTTTTCGTCTAAGCTGCGCTGCCGGTCACGGTCACGGTCTGCGTTCGACTGCCAGCGACGCCAGCAGCTGTTCCACCGCGATATCCAGCTCCTGACGGCTGACCGTCAGCGGCGGGGCGAGTCGGATCGTCGTCTCATGCGTTTCCTTGCACAGCAGCCCCCGGCGCATCAAATCCTCGCAATACGGACGGGCCGGACCGTGCAGCTCGATCCCGATAAATAACCCGCGCCCGCGCAGCTCCTTGACCCACGGCCGTTTCTCCAGCACCCGCAGCCGGGCAAGCAAATAGTCTCCCTGCTCAAGCGCCCGCTCGGCCAGCTTCTCCTCCTCCAGCACCTGCAGCGCCTCGGCCGCAACAGCGCAAGCGAGCGGGTTGCCGCCGAAGGTCGAGCCGTGCGAGCCCGGATCAAATACCTGCATCACCTCGTCGTCCGCCGCGATCGCCGACACAGGCAGTACACCGCCGCCGAGCGACTTGCCCAGCACGTAAATGTCCGGCTTCACCGCCTCCCAGTCGCAGGCGAAGGTTCGTCCGGTCCGCCCGAGGCCCGTTTGAATTTCATCGGCGATCAGCAAAATGCCTTGCTCCCGGCAAATGTCGGCCGCTTCGCGCAAATAGCCGTCCGGCGGAAGGACGATCCCCGCCTCCCCCTGAATCGGCTCCACCAGAAATGCAGCCGTATGCGGAGTGATCGCCTGCCGCAGCGCCGGGGCATCGCCGAAGGGAATAACCGTGAAGCCCGGTGTAAACGGGCCGAAGCCGTCCTTATACGCGTCACTTGTCGAGAAGGAAGTGACCGTCAGCGTCCGCCCGTGAAAATTACCGGCGCACACCATGATGTCCGCCTGTTCCGGCGGCACTCCCTTGACCCGATACGCCCAGCGTCTGGCGGCTTTAATCGCCGTTTCGACGGCCTCTGCGCCTGTATTCATCGGCAGAAACCGCGCCTTGCCCGTCATCCGGTGCAGCCGTTCATACAACAGGCCGAGCTGCTCATGGTGGAAGGCTCGCGACGTCAGAGCCACCTTGCTTGCCTGATCAAGCAGCGCTCGGATCACTCGCGGATGCCGATGGCCCAAATTCAGCGCGGAATACGCGCTGAGCATATCCAGATAGCGGTTGCCTGCCGCATCCTCCATCCACACCCCCTCCGCCCGGACAATCACCACCGGCAGCGGGTTGTAATTGCGAGCGCCGTAACGCTCGGCGCCGCGGATCGCGTCATCGGATTTGCTCATCGAAGCCGCCCCCTTGTGCGGAAGTTTATTTCGGAATATTCCGACATTTAATCCAATGCTTATGTACGATAGCTTATTCCGCAGCCCGCAGGAAGGTTCGATGGCGGTATATAGGTACTCGTTACTCCATCTTCGCCTCCGATGCTGCTTTTTCATCCCCGTTCCTATGCTCATTGGATTCGCCAACCGCTTATTTCGGTTTTGGGCCACTTAAAAAAAAGAAAGACGGACGCGCACAAGCTGCGTCCGTCTTCCTGTCTACGGTGAAACGCCGAACCCTCTCAGCCTCATTTCGCCATCCTGTTAGCCAGCGTATACGTCCGCCCATACCCGGCCACACCCCAAGCCGGCCAGGCGAGTAATCATCTGCATGCCGCTGGCGGCGAGCAACGCGGACAGCATCACGAACACGAACAGTACGGTCGTGATCATTTTATTGCGCTGCAGATCCCGCATGATCCCTTTACGTAACATGTGCCCTGCTCCCTTCCGACGGGTCGGAAAAGAGCGGACTCTCCAGAGCAGCAACGGATTTCATCCGGGCCACAGCCAGCCCCAGCACAATGACTGACAGCCCGGATACGATGAATAATAGTCCGATGCCCCGTCCCGTGCCGACGCCGATCCACGCGCCAACCGTTGATGCGAGGCTCCCGCCCTCCTCCAGCAGCGGATTAAACAGGCGGTCCGCCAACGGTCCCGCGGATGCATAAGCGACGATGTACCCTAATTGGGAGATGACGCCGATAATCCCCCATGCCCTGCCCTGCGCTTCATTCGGAATGTTGGTGCGTATCAGTACGTCAGCGCCCGTATTGACAAACGGCATCGCTGCAAAAAACAGAAAGCCAGCCGCCGCAATCACCGCAACATGAGGGGAAACCCCGATCAAAGCAAAAAACAGCCCCGCGATCAGCAAGCCGACGGACAACATCCGCGTATATTTCCGATATTTGCTAAATATCCCGATACACAAGCTGCCCAGCAGTAAGCCCGTCGCGCTGACCGACTGCATGATCCCCAAGGTTTGAGAGTCGGCCAGCGGCAGCACCAGCGGCGTATACAATGTCTCCAGAAACCCCATGTAGAAGGTGACGGCCGTCAGCAGCAAGGTCAAGCAGAAGACGCCCCGGCTTGAAACGATCAGCTGCCAGCCCTCCCGCAAATCCTCCATCATCCGCACCGGCTGTTGACGGCTGCTGTCCGGCTTGGCGGCGAAGCTTCTGCGGACAGCCGTAATCGTGAGGAAGGTTATGAGGACGGTGGACATATCCAGCGCAAGCAGCAGCTCCACCTGTACGACCTGAAGCAGCAAGCCTGCCACCACCGGCGAAATCAGAAATTTCGCGGCCCCTGCAAGCTGGACCATGCCGCTCGCGCGGGCAAAATGCTCCTCGGTAAGCAGATCGCTAATGCTCGCCCGATAGGCCGGCTCTGTCAAGGAAGCGAAGACGGAGCTAAGCGCAACGGCTGTGCAAATTTCCCATAACGCGGCCTCGCCCGTCAGCATTACCACCAGCAGATAAGCAAGACCGAGCGCAGAGCCGCCGTCGCCCAGCAGCATCATCAGCCTGCGGTCAAAGCGGTCAGCCAGCACGCCGCCGACCGGAGCCAGCACGATAATAGGTAAAAAGGCGCTAAGCGTAACGAGAGAGACAGCCGTCGCCGACTGCGTCTCCTGAAAGACGTAGACGCCAAGTCCAAATGCCGTCAAGCCGCTGCCGATGCTGGAAAACAGCTCACCCAGCCATAGAATGAGAAAATTGCGGAATGGCTTATTGTTCGTCGCGTTCACGTTCACTCACCTCCACCGGACGAAGCAAGCCCGCTATAGAAGCCAGGCTGCCCGCCTTCGCTCCCAGCAGCGTCTCCATCGCGTAGATGAAGCCGTTGATTTTGACCTCCAGCTCATCGGGCCGCCAGCGGAAAATCCCTTCGTCGAACAGCGTCACCGCAGCCACCAGCAGCAGCTCGATCGACTCCCTTGGGTAAGGCGTGGCGAATACCTTCTCCCGAACGCCCTGCTCAATCACCTCCTGCAACACGGGCGTAAGCCGCACCACCGTCTCCGACAAGCTCTTCTGATGCATCTGCGCGTGATTGATATCATGCAATCCCTCGGCCAAATACGGCTTGTCTTCCGTCGAATGCTTTTGCGCCAGCATGATGTGCAGCAGCTTCTCATACACAGTGAAGCGGTCATCCGCCGCAATCGCCCTCGCCGCCCGAACTCCCTTCTCTACATATCGGTCCACAATCGCGTCCAGCACATCCTCTTTGGATTTGAAATAATAATAAAACGTGCCTTTGGCAATACCGATTTCATTCAAAATATCATTTATTGTTGCTTTTCCGTAGCCTTTCGACTGAAACATGCGCTCTGCCGCATCCAGGATTTCCGTTCTCCGCTCCTCGGGCTCCTTGATTATTCGCATTGTCACCGCTCCATTCTATAGACTGACCGTCGGTCTATATATTATAGTAGTGGATCTTGGCTCGTCTTGTCAAGAATCTGCTTGCCCGATTGGATGCCCTATTGTCGATCTAACCCCCGTATTTGCCTCAAACAAAAATAGACCGCCCTTCATCCCAGGACACGGTCTATGCATGAACTGCCATCTGTTATACGCCAATTGCCGTCTCTCGCTTACTCCTTCACCGATCCCAGCGTAATGCCGTGAATAAAAAACCGCTGCAAAAACGGATAAATGATCAGCACCGGGATCATCGCGATAAATATTTTCGCCGCGTTCAGCGTCCGGTTGGATAGCTCGCTCAGCCGCTTGAGCTGCTCCGTGTCCATCGTGGACGCGTCGATCACGACGACAAGCTGCTGGATGTACGTTTGCAGCGGATATTTATCCGCCTTGGACATCAGCACCAGCCCGTTGAAAAATTCGTTCCAGTGATACACGATACTGAACAGCGTGACCGTCGCCAGCACCGGCACAGCCAGCGGGATAAACACCTTGACCAGCATGTACCACGGACCCGCGCCGTCCACCAGGGCCGCTTCCTCCAGCTCCTTGGGCAGGTTGCGGAAGTAGTTGACGACGAGAATCACATTAAACATCGGCACGCTATGGCCGAGCACCAGTCCCCAGATGCTGTTAATCAGCCCCAGCGCCTTCACCGTCTGGTACCACGGGATCAGCCCGCCGTTAAACAGCATCGTGAACACCAGTACCCACATCAGCACATTGCGAAGCGGCAGCTCCTTGTTGGATTTGGACAGCGGGTACGCCATCAGCACCGTGACGACAAAGCTGACGCCTGCGCCCAGCACAACCCGCTGGATGGAAATCCAGAACGAGTTGAAAAACTTGGCGTCGCCCATAATTTCATTGTACGAGTTCAGATTGAAGCCGACCGGCCACAGCTTCACAAGTCCGGCCTCCGCAGCGGAATTCGTGCTAAGCGAAATCGCCAGCGTATACCAAAGCGGCAGCAGGCACAGCAGCGCGATTCCCGTCAGCACAACGACCAGCAGCGCGTCGAATACTTTGGAGCCGATTGTCATTTCTCTGACCATAACGATGCTCCTTTGTTTAGAAAATACGATAATTGGCGAACTTCGACGCCAGCATATAGGACACGGTAATCAGGATGAAGCTGATGACCGATTTGAACAGCCCCATTGCCGTCGCCAGTCCGTACTGCAAATTAACAAGACCGGTACGGTATACCCACGTATCAATAATATCTCCGGTCGAATAGACGAGTGGATTGTAAAGGTTAAAGACCTGATCGAAGCCCGCATTCAGCACATTGCCCAAGCTCAGCACCGCCAGCAGCACAACCGTTGTTGTCATGCCGGGCAGCGTGACATGCCACAGCCGCTTGAAGCGTGAAGCTCCGTCGATCGCAGCCGCCTCATACAGCGAAGGGTTGATCCCGGTCAACGCGGCCAAATAAATGATCGTATTAAAGCCAAACTCCTTCCAGACGTCGCTGCCCACGATTAAATACGGGAACAGCTCGGCCTTTCCGAAAAATAAAATCGGTTCGACGCCAAACACCGACAGCATCAGGTTGACAGGACCTTTGTACGCAAATACATCAAGTAAAATACCGGACAAAATCACCCAGGACAAAAAATGCGGCAAATAAACAAGCGTTTGAATCCAGCGCTTCAATATCGCCATCCGCAGCTCGTGCAGCAGCAGGGCGAATACAAGCGGTACGATCAAATTGGCGGCGATTTTCATTACCGCAATGCGCAGCGTGTTCAGGATAACGGTCTGGCTATCGCTCAGCGAAAATAAATATTCGAAATTATCCCACCCGATCCACTCGGAATGCAGCATACCGAGCCCCGGATTAAAATCCTGAAACGCAATAACGAACCCGAACATCGGCACGATGCTGAACAAGGTCAGCCACACGAAGCCCGGCAGAAGCATGAGATAGTAATGCTTGACGAAGCCTCTGGATTTCATGCCGCTCCACTCCTCTTTCCTGCTCGTTCATGATTTTTCCTGATTGCTCAGGCAGGGAGACACCGGAAGCGCCGGTGTCCCCGCCCTCTCGTCTACTGCTTCGCCTGCTCCTCGACCTCGGCCGTAATCTGATCGCCGCCCTGTTTCTTCCACTCCTGCACGAACGTATCGAAGGAATCCACCGGCGCCGCGCCCATAATAATTTTCAGGAACGCTTCCTTCTCCAGCTTCTCAAGCGTCGGCCACTTCGACTCCATCGTCTTGGTCATCGCGTACGTCAGGCTGTACGTCTTCTTGTAGGGCTTCTGCAGCGCGCCCACGCCGACGAAGGTGGAATACATCCGCTTCCAGACGCCCATGTCCGCCGTCGGATTCCAGTATTCGATATCTACCTTGTCGTAGGGCTCCAGCTTCACCTTTTTCACCGTCATCGCATCGTTTTTCAGCAGCTTGTAGCCTGGCAAATCCAGCTCCTCCGGCTTTTTCGTACCGGCCAGCACTTCCTTCATCATCTTGTACGTAACGTCCATTTCATCCATCGGGGCAAATACAAGCCGGAGCGGGTAGTTGTCCAGCGACACCTTCACGTCCAGCGATGACTCATCGCGAAGCAGCAGGTTAACCATCTTCAACGCCGCTTCCGGATGCTCGTAGCCTTTGCGGACGACAAGGAATTTGTTGGACGGCGTGCCCATATGCGGCGTAAACTCGCCGTTTGCGTCCAGCGGCGCCGTATAGGCTTGCCAGTTCGCCTTCGGATCGTTTTTGACCGCGTCGCCCACCGGCCCGTAGCCTGCCCACCACATGCCAAACCAGATGCCGGCCTGGCCGCTTTTGACCAGCTCGGCGGAGTCTTTGCGGATGCTGATTTCCTTGTCGATCAGTCCTTTTTTGTACCAGTCGGCGAGCTTCGCCAGCGCCTGCTTCGTCTGCGGCTGCAGAGAGCCGTACACCGCCTTGCCGTCAGCGCCCTTCAGCCAGAAGCCCGGATACGAGTGATACGACGAAAACACCGGGTCGAAGCCGTAGTTATTGTTGTTCGGCGTAATAAAGTTGGCATGCAGCAAGCTGCCGGATTGCGGACCTACGATGCCGATCGTATCCGCCTTGCCGTTGCCGTCCGGGTCCCGCTCCACGAACGCTTTGGCGATGTTCTCCAGATCGTCGATCGTTTTGGGCGGCTGCAGACCCAGCTTATCCAGCCAGTCCTTGCGAATCCACGCCATATGCACCATATCCGATTCCGTCGTGACGTTCGGGATGGCCATCATCTTGCCGTTAAACGTAACGTTTTTCGTCGCCAGTCCCTTCGTCGTTTCGATGATCGTTTTGACCGCAGGCGAGGCATACCGATTGTAGACCTCGGTCAGATCGGCCAGCTGATTCGCCTTCACCATCTGGCGCAGCTGCGTGTCATTGACGATCATCGCATCAGGCAGATCGTTGCTGGCGACCGACAGGTTGACCTTCTGATCATAGTCTTTGCCGGTCGCCGCCTGCCAGGCGTTTTTCGCTTCAATGTTCAGCTGCTCCTTTACGTACCGGGTGTATTGGTTATTTTCCGTGCTGTCGCCGGCCGGGAGCGTTTTGTCGGACGGGTTGACCTCCTTGCCGATATTAATCGTCACCGGCTTCTCATACTTACCGAACGGATCGGCTGGACCTGCGGTTGCCGCGCCGCCCTCCTTGGCCGGTGCGGACGGCTGGTCCTGAGGCGTGCTGCTGCAAGCCGTCATCACGACCAGCAGCGACGCCAGCAGCAATGGGATAGCTTTTGGGGTGGTGCGCATATGATCCCCTTCCTTCCTGTAGGTTCATTTTCCATGCGATGGACATAAATGCCGGGCAACTCCGGGTGCTGCCATGCTTATCAAGCGCTCATCGCCCCTGCACGTATGCTGCTTTGCCTCTTAAAGGTATCATAAATCGGCCGCCTGCCCGGATAGAAAGCGGTTACAGATTAGGGATGACAAATGACCGGAAGGTCGCTTTCCCTTCCGGTCTGCCGACCGCCCCGCGGACATTCGTCCACCCTGACAGCGGACATTTCTCTACCTTCGCAAGCCGCCGTTGCGAAATTCACTGGGCAGCACCCCGGCATACTCGCGGAACGTGCGGCTGAAGTACTTTTCATCCGTGTATCCGGTATGCTCTGCGATCCAGGCGATCGTTCGGTTTGTGTACAGCAGCAGCTCCTTCGCCTTGTCCAGCCGCGTCTGCCGCACATAATCGTTAAACGTCCGGCCGACAATATCCTTGAAGCATTGACTGAAGTAGCTGCGGCTCATATTGACGCGCCGCGCGACATCAGCGGCTGTCAACGGCTGGTCCAGCTCCTGCCGGATCAGGCTGGCCGCCTTCATGACCGCAGCGGCGACCTCCTGCGAATAAGCGGACCGCTCCAGGGAACGCCGGATCAGCTGGCGAATCCCCAGCAGCCGCTGTTCCACCTCGTACCCGTAATCAAGCGGCTCCGCCAGCTCTACACGTGCCAGGCCGAGCGGTTCAGCCAGCCGGTTCCAATCATCGAGCAGTGCGTACAGCAAGCCGAGCAGCCGGGCTTTGGGCAGCCGCAGCAGCCGCAGCTCCTCCAGCAGCTGTGCAAACAGCTCGTCCTGATGCATCCATTCATGGCTGGACCAGCGCGCCTTCAGCCGGGACATGCCTTCTTCCATCGTCCTTCCGTCAACCTCTCGCCCGCTCGGAAGTCCGGCTGGGTCGGCAGCCAATCCGCCCCTATATGTGGCAGCACCCGCTGCCGCCTGGCCTTTCTGCTCGTTCCCCGGCGACTGCGCCGACTGCTCGGAATGCCTTGCCTCCGGCCGCCGCCCAGCTCCCGTCTCCAGCTCCGCCGTCGTTGCGACTGCCCCGCCAAACCTGAGCACCGTCTCTGCGCCACGCGGGTCGAAGTCGTAGAAAAACTCGCCTTCCTTGTACGCCAGCAGCGCCGCGTACAGCTCCTTGGACGGCACTACGCCCAGCCCGTTCAGCCGGACAGTCCCCCAGCCCTGCTCCGGCCGAAACGCCCGACCCAGCTCCGGCGGCAGCGCCAGCGGCCCTTCCGAAGCTGCCGTTCCGGCTTCTGCTGCTGCGGCTGCCGCTTTCGGTTGTGCGGCCGGATGCCACAGCCACAGCTGCAAGCCAACCTCAACCAGCTGCTCGCGAATCGCATCGGACAGCGGCGGCTCCGCTGCTCCCGAGGCATGGCCGGGCTTGAGCGACAGAAATGCATACCCGGTGTCCGCCGGTGGCACATCGGAGCTAATGTTCCCCGCCCTTGAGTTCAAACCGCTACCTGCGCGACTACCCGCAGCCGCAACTATACCGGCGCCCGTACTTCGGTCTGCGCCTCCGCCGCTATCCGGTCCCATACCTGCATCTGGGCCCATGCCTGTACCCGCCCCAGCCGTACCGTTGCCTGCGCTTGCTGCACCTTCATTCCTACCAGCACCCGTCGCACCTTCATCCCCGCCAGCGCCTGCCGCACCTTTACCCGTACCAGCACCTTCCGCACTTTTATCCCTACCAGCGCCTGCCGCACCTTTATCCCTACCAGCGCCTGCCGCACCTTCGCCTGCGCCCGCCCCATCGCTTTCCCGCTCGCTGATCCGAGCGGCAATCCGGCCAAGCACCTCGTCGAAATGCTCCTTTTCCAGCTGCACCTTCGCGATATAGTCGATTGCGCCAAGCCGCAGCGCCTCCTGGATATATTCAAAATCCTGATGAAAGGTCAGCACGACGACAGGCAGCTGCGGATATTGTCGGCGCACGATTCTCATCAGCTCAATGCCCGACATGACAGGCATCGCCAAATCCGTCAGCAGCAGCTCCACCGGCTGCCGGGAGAGAAATTCAAGCGCCTTCTCCCCGTTGCTCGCCTCGCCGACGACCTCCATTCCGAACGACTGCCACGGCATCGCCGAAATCAGCCCCTTGCGCACCAGCTTGTCGTCATCGACCACCAGCACTCTAATCATCCAATCGCTACCCCCTTTACAATCGGCAAGCTCATATAAATGCTGGTGCCTTGCCCTATGACGCTTTTAATTTGCAGGCTCGCCGCATCGCCGTATTGGCTCTCCAGCATCCGCTTCACATAGTTCATGCCGATGCCCAGTCCAACCTTGCGGTTCACCGCGTCGCGGTTATTCAGCACATGCTCGATCATGTCCTCACTCATGCCCGCACCGTTATCATGGATCGCCAGCTCAATATGCCCTGCGTTGTATTTTACCTCGACCTGAATGCTGCCATCATCATGCAGCCCGTGATACAGCGAATTTTCCACCAGCGGCTGCAAAATAAACCGCGGAATCGGCGCCTGCAGCACCTCCTCGTCCACCTGCAGCCGCACATCAAACTGAAAATCGTACCGGATCTGCTGCAAAATCAAATATTGCTGCAAAGCATCGACCTCCTCCTGCACCGTCGAGGCTTGTCCGAGCTTGCCGAGATTGTAATACAGCAGCTTGTTCAACGACGACACAAGCCGGTCGATTTCCGTCTGGCCGTTCATGACCGCAAGCCAATGCACCGTATCCAGCGTGTTCATCAGGAAGTGCGGATTAATCTGATGCAGCAGCTTCTCCACCTCCAGATCAACCCGACGCTTCTCCTTCTGCTCCACCTCCGCGAACAGCTCCCAGATTTGCTCCTTCATTTGCCCGAACTGGTGCAGCAAATAATCGAACTCCGGAATGTGCGTCCGCGCAGGCTTGAGGGCGGCTTGAGAACGGCTTTGCGCCATCTGCTTGATTTCTTTGTTAAATTTGTTCAGCGGACGATACACCATCTTCCACAGCAGCCACGCCAGCAGCATACTGACGATCAAAAACAGGAAGGAAAACAGCAAAATTTGCATAAACCAGCGATTCATTTCTTTATTGTAGGCTGCCTTGGGAATAACGGTGATGACACTCCAGCCCTGGTTGCTCGTCTCCCTGAACCAATAATGATCTTTGTAGGAGCCGGACTGGCTCGCGCGGACGACTTCCGGAGCCATCGCATCCTTCGGAAAAATAGCGGGCGTTTCGCTGTACGCAATGCGCCCTTCATTATCCAGCACCAGATGGGAAATGCCGTCGCTGAACAAATCATTGCTCAAAATATGCTGCGTCAGCCGGAAGCCCGTCTCGATATACACATACACATCATCCCGTTCCGGCAGATCGACCTTGCGCAGCGCCGACAGCACAATCTGATTATCCGAATTGTTATTGCTCACATGGGGACCATAATAAGAAATCTGGTCGTATTTCGCCAGCAGCGGCAGCTGCTCGGGGGAAAAATCCGGCCGAACGCTCAGATTTTCAAAGTGGGCAGCGCCTTCATTTTTGAAATAATAAAACGTCAAGCCAATCGCCGGGTTCGTAAAGGTGATCAGCCGCAGCTCCTCCTTCAGCTCATCGGTCAGCTTAAAGCTCTCGTAGGGCGTATCGGTCGCCAGCAGCTGATCCAGCTTCTTGCCAACCGTCCCTTCGAAAGCGAGCTGCTGGGACACATGATTCAAGTTCGCAATGGTGTTTTCCAGCGACCGTTCGACCTGCTTGAGGTTGCTCTGGACGCCGGTCTGGATTTTGTTGGTCAGAATGGAGTAAATCGCGTAATACGAAATGAGGCCGATGATGAGGAACGGGGTCAGCGTGCTGAACATGAAAATGATGATAATTCTCCGCTTGAGTGTCAAATAATCGTACAGGGCAACCCGCCATTTATTCCTTGGTGCAGCCACAGTCGCAGCTCCCCTCGCTGTTGTCCGCTTCATCGGAGCGCGCGCAGGCGGCGGCTCAGAGAAGGGCTGTTTGACTCCCATGTTAGCATAGGAGTCGGAACACTGACCAGCCGTCTTGCCCCATTGACCAGCGGATTGCCCGAATTCAATAAATATTCCTTTACAGGAATATTCTCAATATGGTATATTCATATCAGAGTACGATGCCTACAAAAAGCGGGGTGAACCGATATGATTCGCACAGGAGAACGCGGCACCGTACCCGAGGCTTGGCAGCAGCAGACTGTGCCGCATGACCCCCATGATGGACGTTGCCTTCTTTAGCGCCTTGTCCGAGCCGAGCCGGCTGCGAATCGTCGAGCTGCTGCGCGGCGGGCCGTTAACGGTAGGTGAAATCGCCGAGCGGGTAGAGCTGCGCCAGCCCCAGGCGTCCAAGCATTTACGCGTGCTGCTGGAAGCCGGACTCGTCGAGGTGGAGGCTGTCGCCAATCGCCGCAATTATCGTCTAAGCCGCGAGCCGTTCCGTGAGCTGGATGTGTGGCTGCGCGGTTACCTGCTGCTGTGGGATGAACGCTTCGACAATCTGGACTTGTATTTGCAGAAGCTGCAAGCGCCAGCTGACCCGCCAGATTCAAACTAACCTTTCAGGAGGAATATCTCATGTCTACTACGATGAATTTTCACGTTGAAGGTCCTGTGCTCTCCATGGAGCGCGTATTTCAAGCGCCGCGCGAGCTGGTTTTTCAAGCCTTTACCGACCCGGAGCATCTGAAGCAATGGTGGGGTCCGCGCGGCTGGACACTGACCGTATGTACGATTGATTTCCGTCCGGGCGGCGCTTGGCATTATTGCATGAAATGTGAGGATGAGCGGCAGGGCGATTTTTTCGGAATGGAGTCGTGGGGCAAGGGCGTGTACAAGGAAATTGTGCCGGGCGAGCGCTTCGTCTACACCGATTATTTCTCCGACGCCGAGGGCAATGAAGCGGCTGACATGCCTTCTTCCGAAGTCACGTTGATTTTCGAGGAAACGCCAACCGGAACGACGGTCATCAGCCACGGGAAATACGCGTCCGAAGAAGCGCTCAAGGCTGTGCTCGCCATGGGCATGGAGCAAGGGATCACCGAAACCTGGGATCGTCTGTCCGAGCATCTGCAAGCGGCGCAGGCATAATAAACGGCCTGAATGGCCCATTCATCAAAAGTCTCCGATCCGCCTTGGCGGGGCTGGAGATTTTTTTTTGTATCATCAAATCTATCGGTATTGAGCTTCAAATTGATTCAAAGATAGGCAAGCGCTGGCATTGCCGCGCAAGATCACCTATACTTGTAAAGGAATTTCCAGCCTCAATTGGCCTACAATCGTACAAACAAAGGAGCACCGAACTTATGTCTAACCTGCCTGATTGCCCAGCTTGTCATTCCCCGTATACGTATGAAGACGGCGCGCTGCTGATTTGCCCTGAATGCGCCCATGAGTGGTCGCTGGAAGACGCAGCCGAGCCGACCGAAGCGCTCAAAACAGTCAAGGATGCAAACGGCAACGTGCTGCGCGATGGCGACTCCGTGTCCGTCATTAAAGACTTGAAAGTGAAGGGCAGCTCCTCGGTCATCAAAATCGGCACCAAGGTGAAAAATATCCGCCTGGTGGACGGCGATCATGACATCGACTGCAAAATCGACGGCTTCGGCGCGATGCAGCTCAAATCCGAATTTGTGAAAAAAATATAAGCGCAAGAGCTGATCGGAGGGGAGTGTAAAATTAAAAATGGAACCTTTGAAAACAATCGAGATGGGGCATACTAAACCTATCAAAGATTAAGCTTCGGAGGTAACGAATATGACAACGAAACCAACATGACAGGCATCGAGGATCAAATTACAGCCTTGTATGCCAAGGGAGTCAGTACGCGAGACATTCAAGACCATCTGCAGGGACTATACGGCATTGAGGTTTCACCTGCGCTCATTTCCAATGTGACGAATAAGGTCATGCCCTTGATCAAGGAATGGCATAACCGCCCGTTACAGCCCATCTACGCCCTTGCATTCCTGGATGCGATTCATTTTAAGGTGAAGCAGGACGGGGCGATCGTGAACAAAGCGGCCTACATCGTGATCGGTGTCGATCTGGATGGCAACAAGGATGTGCTGGGCATCTGGATTGGCGAAAACAAGTCGTCCAAGTTTTGGATGAGCGTGTTGAACGACCTGAAGAACCGCGGTGTACAGGATATCTTGCTGGTGTGTGTGGACAATTTGACAGGCTTCAGCCAAGCGATCAGTGCCTGCTATCCAAAAACAGACATCCAGAAACGCATCGTGCACCAAATCCGAAATTCGGTACGGTATGTGTCCTACAAAGACTTAAAGCGAGTGACATCGGATTTAAAGCCCATTTACAAAGCCGCAATAGAGGAAGCTGCCTTGCTGGAGCTGGACCGTTTTGAAGAGACGTGGGGACAGAAATACCCGCTCATCGTGAAGTCGTGGCGACAGAATTGGGACGAGCTCTCGACCTTCTTTATGTACCCGCCAGAGCTTCGCAAAATGATCTACACGACGAACATGATCGAAGGTTATCATCGTCAGTTGCGCAAGGTGACCAAGGGAAAGACGATGTTCCCGACCAATGACGCCTTGCTGAAAATGCTGTACCTGGCGACCATGGACGTGGTACGGAAATGGACAGGACGGGTGCAGCACTGGGGGCAAATCCTGCTGCAGTTAACCGTATGTTATCCAGAGCGCGTCCAGGTGCGCTAAGTAGCTTGATGCGGAGGAGGCGGGTCTGGTAGGCTGATCGCCGGAGCGAAACAGGCCCTTTAGTCGCTTCGCCCATCGCGGGAGCACCGGACCCGCCAGAGGCTCTAGGTCAAGCTGTGGCTTCGCAGTTGCTAGATTTGTTTTCAGAGGTTACACATTTTAGTTGACAATCTCTATGAGGGTGTTTTCAAACTGCACTCTTCTTGGCAACTCCATACTACCTGAATACATACCGCACATTTGAAAGCAAGATATTGATCTTATATTCACTTTTACAACAACGAGCGTTTACAGGCAAAATTAAACGGACTCAGTCCCATAGAATTCAGGACGAAGGCCGCCTAATTTTTTGCTTATTTGTACTGTCTACTTGGCGGGGGGCAGTTCACAAAGGATAACCCTTTCTTTGTTCTCGCTTTGTTCAAAATTCGTTTCTGCAGCTAAACCAGTGAGCCGTTGCCGTCCAACAACTGATCTAGCTCCGCTGCAAACCGTTAGCTTGCACAATACCGTTCAAGATCACTTCAATTCCCCAATAGAACCTTTCCTTCGAAACGGTGTCTCCGGAAAACAACTCCTCTTTCAGACTGTGAATATGAGGGAAACGAACCGGGTCTGCAGCTTGGTAAGACTGTTGAATGGCATTCATCTGCTCCTCTCCGTGCTTGGACCTAGCGGCCCTCTCGAAAGCGATTGAGGAAACATAAAGCAATAATTGATCCATTCCCCAAGCAGCGGAAGTGGACGTAATACCACCCTTATGCAGGAGCGTAAGAAGGTATTCATTTAACCGGAATGCATGGGTCCCTACCGGAATTGCCTGAAGTGACAGCTCCGCAAGTCCAGGCTGCTCGATCAGCAACCTCACATATGCTTCCAAAGCCCGGAATAGCTGTTCCTTCCAATGGCCTTCTGTTAGCTCTGGCAGCACGAGCTCTCCAAGCCCATAATCGAGCACATAGGAGCTCAACTCCTGCAAATTCTTTACGTAAACATAGAGTGAGGAAGGTCCGGTGTCCAGTGCTTTGGCCACCTTCCGCATACTCATGCCAGAGGTGCCTTCTTTTTTGAGCAACTCGTAGGCGGTCTTTACAATCAACTCATGACTGAGCGGTTCTTTGGCCGGACGAGCCCGGCGACTTACAATTATACGGTTAGGTTTCATCATACTTTTTTTATATCATACCAAAAGGGAATAGTAAATTCGTCTTTCGGGCATGATTACGCTTCCTTATACTGCTCATGGTACGAACTCATAAGCTCGTTAAGCTTCCGGGCTGCATCATCCGAGAAGCACAGAACGAGATTATCGTTTGATTCCCGAGCCATCTCCGAAGAGTAGGCGTACATCTTTTCCTCATAATCCTCGATCGCTTTTGCTTGATCTTCATTCCGTACGATCGCAAGTGCAAGCTCCATTGCGTCCCGCATCGCCATATTAACGCCTTCGCCAGCGAACGGAGACATGACGTGGGCCGCGTCACCGATCAGTGTAACACCGGAGTTCCTTTTCCACTTGAATCCAACCGGTAACATGTAAATCCGTCTTGGAAGAACTGCATCCGCCGCATAGCGGATATAATTTTTGAGCGAATCATCCCAATCTTGGAAGATCTCCAGTAGTTTTGCTTTTGCTTCCTGAGGGTTTTCAGACCTAATACCGCTTGTTTCAAGCCATTCCCGATCCACCCACAGACTCGTATAGACCTTAATGCGCCCATCACCATTCAACTGCCCCAAAATCCCTTTGTTATCGTCCAGTGCAAACACTTTGCCTCGACGGTTGAACGCAGCCAAATCAGGATAACGTTTAGCAGCGTCTTCAACATTAAGCTCTAACATGGTTAGTCCGGAATAACTCACATCCGTATCCGAAAGCAGCCGACGAACACGGGAGAAGGCTCCGTCCGCCCCAACTACAAGATACGCGGTATCGACGAACCCGTTCTCGAAATGAAGCTCCGTCATGCCACTCGATAGTGAAACGGCCTTGTCTAGCTTATATCCATAGCGGATGATCGCTGGGTCCAACTTGCTTAAGAGTAAATCGCAAAGTACGCCACGGTCGATCTCTGGCCGCCCTCCTGGAGTATCCTCATCGGCTACTTCATCCATATAACATTTCCCCGTCTTATCAAAAAGCCGAAAGTCCTCCCCTTCATAACGAGCCACTTTTTGAAAGGCCTCATAAAGTCCGGCTTCCTTCAGTGCCTGTTGACCGGATTCCTCATGAATATCAAGGGAACCTCCGCGTTCATGACTCTTGTCCTCCAGTTCCCGCTCATAAATGACGGACGGAATGCCATGATGCTGAAGAATGAGCGCAAGCGTAAGACCACCTGGGCCTCCTCCGATAATGGCGATACGTTTTTGATCTTTCGTAATTGTTGTCATTGAAAACCTCTCCTTTAAATGAAAAATCTTTATTGTGAACTCTGTTCTTAAGGAACATCGTTCGTTCAAGACCGCATAATACAACTATTTCTCTTGAGGCAAGGCAGTCCTATTTTGTGTAGGCTTTGCAAAAAATAAACTGAGTACTAATGCCGCAATTGCAAACCCGAGAGTGATCCAGAACGTGGAACCAAAAGCCTCACCCAACTGATTGAGAGTATGCCCGAAAGGTAGTTCTCTCATTTTTTCAGCTAGAAAAGCCATCGTAATCGTTACTCCGAAGGATGACATGATTTGCTGGGCTGAGGTTGTTATCGGAGTAACGCGACTGACCAATTCCTTCGGAGCCGATTTGAGAACATGAGTATTGATCTGCATCATTGTCAATCCTTGGCCAAGTCCTGCAAAGGCAAAGCTACACATCATGTACCATGGACTGGTATGAGCGTTAACTTGTGTCAGCGCGAGTAATGAGACAGATAAGGACAGAATGCCCATAATGGCAACGGGTTTAACTCCGTAACGGTCAAACAATTTGCCACCAAGGTTGATTCCCACTGTTGACAAGATTGCCTGTGGAATGACATACAGTCCAGCCTCAAGCGGGGAAAGGCCTTTAACCTGCTGCAAATAAAGAGGGAACAACAGAATACTGCCAAATAACGCAATCTGATTTAGCCACGCGACGAGAATCCCATGTACGAATGCTGGAGAGCGAAATACCCTAAGCTCCAGCAGGGGGAATTTCTGCCGCAACTCATGCCAGATAAATATGGTAAGCATGACAGTACCGAATAGGAGTGAACCAAACGTCCATACATCCGACCAGCCCTTCTCACCGGCTTGATGAACCCCGAAGACCAACGAGGCGAAGGAAATCGGAGCTAAGAGTGCGCCAACTCCATCGAGCTTGCTGTTGTGCTTCGGCTTCGCTGCAGGGAGGTATCTCCATGCCATTAGTAACGCGATAAAGCCAACCGGCACGTTGATGAAAAAGATCCAGTGCCAATTGATAAACTCAATAAGCCAACCAGACAGAACAGGGCCGAGAATCGGTGCGAGTAACATTGGAATCCCCAGAATCCCCATGACCGAACCACGTTTGTCGGGAGGTGAAACGGAGAACACCGTTGCAATCCCAATTGGGGCAACCATGCCCCCGCCGAGTCCTTGAAGGATACGGAAGAGGATCAGTTGCTCAGGCGTTTGCGCCAGCGCGCACAGCACTGAAGCAAACACAAATAACACGATGCTCGTTAAAAACATCCGTTTTGACGAGAAGCGGTCCGAGAACCAGCCTGCGAGCGGAATAACGGCTGATAATGACAAAGTGTAGGCCGTAATGACCCATTGAATGGTGCTGAGATTGGTGTCAAAGGCGCTTACCAATTTCGGTACTGCCACGTTCATAATCGTACTATCCAAGATTACGAGGAACATTCCCGAAGCCACTGCAAGCAGCAACGGCAATACGTTTTTTAATGAAAATTCGGCTTGCATACTTGCGGTATTATTTACTGACCCCATGTCGATTATCCACACTCCTTTCCGTATTTTCTATTTCACCCTTTGTTAATTTTCCGATCACCACGTAACCATACTTCGCTAATCGATAAAGTGTCGGAAATACGGGTTGTTGGATCGCCGTCAACCAAGACTAAGTCTGCTCTAGCCCCTTCAGCAATACGTCCACGATCATTCAAGCTGAAACGGCGAGCCGTCTTCGAGGTAGCGGATTGCAGGGCTTCTATAGGCGTGAATCCAGCTTCCACCAATAGCTGCATCTCATGGTGTACGCTAGCACCATGGGCAAGCCCGCCCAATGAAGGAACAGGCACGGAAACATCTGTGCCAACCAGGATATCTACACCTGCGCGATGAAGATCCATCACATTCCGGTAGTTGTCTTCCATGCTGCCTTGCGGATAGGTGTTAAAACTGGAATTTAACGTTTCGATCCATTCTTCACTAAGTTTGGCGTTCACACGCGAATCCGATGCTAATCCGGAGGCGGAGTTTCGAATGATGGAGGAGTTCAAAACGAGACATGGCGTGACGAAAACATCGGCATCCGCAATCATTTTCACTAGATCAGCAGTGGTATCTGGTCGATCAATGAAAAGGTGTGCCAGTCCGTCAATACCAATATCAATCGCTTTTTTGGCTGCTTCGACAGTCAGTACATGAGCCAACGCGATCTTATTCTGCCGATGAGCTTCTTCAACGGCAGATCTCATAATTTCTTGGCTTAAAACAGGTAAACCAGGCGCTGCTAACACCGACCCTTCTTCTATCATAATCTTGATATAGTCGGCACCTTGCCTGACTTGCTCTTGGACGAATGCCACTGCTTCGTCAGGACTCGCAAGCTTAGCCGCCTCATGATCATGAGCATGAGCATGCGCTGCCAACCTGGCATTACGCTCCTCCTCACTCAGCTTCTCCAACTCTTTCAATACAAAATCCGGAATTTCTCCATCTCCAGGCATAAGTTCGTCGGGGTGTCCCCCAGGTGGTGTAAGTCCCATTCCTGCGGAGCGTACATCGGCAATATCCTCAATTCCTTTCAGTTGTTCCTCCCGACCGCTTTTCGTGAATCCACCCATCATTTCTAGCTCAGTTGTAACACCGAAGTTCAATGCGTCACGCAAGCCTTCTTCGGATGTGTGTACGTGAGCATCGATCAGACCTGGCAATAATGTTTTTCCTTTGGCATCGATCGTGACCGCATGCTCTGGTACTGCACCGCCTACCGATATAATCTTATCTCCCTCAATCAAGACCGTTGTGGCTTCAATTACTTTCTCTCCGTCAAAAATTTTTGCGTTTGTGATTGCTGTAATCATTTTGCTTGCCTCCCACTATAAAGTATTGTTTTCGCCTGTTTTCACGCTCATTCGCAGGGTTTCAACTTCGAGAGCATGCTTATTGAACTCTAATAAGCACATTTCAGTTATAACACAACGAACATAGTTCGTCAAGAACAATGTTCGTTGTGTGTTTTCGTCCGTTCGCCGACTCGCTCAAGATACTTGCCGATCCTGAAGTTTTGCGCATCCTTCGAATTTCCCGATGAATCGGCTCCTCGTCTTCGCTTGCCATACTGGCTCCTTAATCATGAAACGCCCGTCAGATGAATCAGATGACGGGCGCTTTTTTACGCTCAATTACTTTGACCCACTGCCCGCAAGCCGCACTTTCCAGAATCGCATCCATGACGCACATAGAGAAATGCCCGTCTTCGAAAGTGGCAAAATTCGCTTTGTCATGCGCCGGATTTTTGCCATCGCGAATAAACGAATAGAAGCTCAGCATCATATTTTTAAGGGCATCCGGCCAGCCTTCGTTATGGCCGCCTGGGTGATGAATCGCGCTGCGTGCTTCCGGCGCAAACAGTGAAGGGTCTGCCAGCAGCACTTCATTTGCCCGATCCCGATGGCCGATCCAAAGCTTTTCGGGCTCTTCCTGATTCCAGTACGCCGATTTCCGGCTTCCGTTCAGTTCGAAGCTTAGCCTGTTTTTCCTACCCGCGCTTACTTGCGACACCGTAAATACCCCGCGGCTTCCGTCATCAAACCGCAGCAGCACCGCTGCGTAATCCTCCGTGTGAATCGGAATTTCCTCATATTCCGTTTCGGCCACCGCGAGCTGTCCGCTGTAAGTCGCCGATTGGCGCAGCGCTTTTTTTCGAACAGGCAGAACAGTGGCCAAATCCGCAAAAACCTGGGCAATACGTTTTCCAGTTACATATTGAACTGTATCACACCAATGGGAACCAATATCTGCAACAGCCCTCAATTTGCCTCCGGCCTCTGGAGCGAGCCTCCAGTTGTAATCCGTATCATAAAGCAACCAATCCTGAAGGTAGCTGCCGTGGATCAGATTGATATTGCCGAATTCACCGCAACCAACCATCGCCTCCAGCTGCCTCATCATCGGAAACTGCCTGTAGTTAAAGTTGACTCCGTGGACGACCCCGCTATCCCTCGCTATTCGAAGCAGCTCCCCAGATTCCTGGCTGGATGTGGCCAGGGGCTTCTCGGACAGCACATGCTTGCCTGCCAGCATAATTTTTTTATTGATCTGAAAATGAAGATGATTCGGCGTACAATTGTGAACGACCTGCAGTTCCGGATCCTCCAGCATGTGCCGATAATCGCCATAAGCTCTCGGAATGCCCAGCCTATCGGCTTTCTTCTCCGCGTTTGCCTGATTGGAGTCGGCGAGAGCTATGACTTCCACAAATCCGAGTCTGCGGATCGCTTCGATATGGGTCGGGCCGATAAATCCCGAGCCGATAATGCCCACTTTTATTTTCTCCATCGCTCACTTCACCGCATCGATAATCATTTTGAATAGCGCCAAATCCTGCTTGTAATCTTCCGGGGTCGTCTTCGGGGCCAAGTCCTGCGTAATCACTTCATAGAGATAATTCAGTTCCAGAGTATACGGATCCGTGAACGTCGGACGGATAACAGACTCCGTGAACCTCTCTCCGACCGTTTCATTAACGATCACCTTGACCGGCAAATGGCGGATATAAGGCGTATCGTACTGGATCTTGACGGACTTGCTGCTTGCATATACCTCCAAATGGGCATCAAACCGCCCTTGCTGATCAATGCCGGTTTCGAACGTTACCGCGAATTGGTCGTAGTCCAAAATAGCGCTTAGGAAAATACTGCCGTTGTTCGTGAGCTTCGCTCCGGCAACGCTTTTCGGCATGCCCAGCACTTCCCTCATCAATGACAAATCATGGCTGGACAGCCCGCAGAGCAGACGATACAAACGGAAATACGGAGAGTTGCTGTCCAAGCCCGTCGCTTCTTTCACCAGGCGTTCCGCCCGGTCCTGCTTATCCGCCTTCAGAGCGTCTGGAATATCGTCAAAGGACACGACATGGCTCGTCGGTTTTACAAAGTAGTCGTTCGGGCCAATGATGTCCCTTACCCGCGCATATTGAATATTGTCCATGCCCCCGATTTGCTTTACTGCATCAAGGAAGGATGCCGCATATCGCCGCATGTAGCCGACCATCACTTTCACGTCGTTTCGGTCGCGTGCCTCGATAATCGCATCCGCTTCCGCTTCGGTCAGGCACATCGGCTTTTCGATCAGCACGTGTTTCTTGTTATTGGCAGCCGCAATGGCGCACTCGGCATGATATTCGTCGCTATTCAATACAAAGACGACATCCAGATCCGGTTGTTTCACAAGCTCGGCCGCGTCTGTATACAAACTCGACACTCTGTATTTTTCACCCATATAGGCAACAAGCTTCGGGGAAATATCGCAAAGAGCGGCAATCCGGTATTGCTCAGGAAGCGACTCAAGAACCGGCAGATGGATCACTTGGGCCACTTCGCCAAGACCGATGATTCCTACATTCAAGACTTTTTGTTCCATATGTCATTTCTCTCCTCAGCCTTTTACGGAACCAGCTGCAGATCCGTAAGCCATATATTTTTGTACGAAAAACAAGAAAATCAAAATAGGCAATGTCGACAGCGTGGCTGCCGCCGTCAAACTCCCCCATTCAGCGGAATTTTGCTGCATAAACAGCTGCAAACCGATCGGTACCGTCATCAAGCTTTCTTTTTTGATAAAGGTGTTGGCGATTAAGTAATCGTTCCAGGAAAACAAAATGGCAAAAATAGATACCGCGGCAATGCCTGAGCCCGAAATCGGCAGCACGATACGGGAAAACGTGCTCCACCGGCTACAGCCGTCCATCCACGCCGCCTCTTCAATTTCTTTCGGAATCGTGTCGAAGAAGCTTTTGAACATTAACACCGCGAACGGCAAATGAGCTGCAGTCTGAATGATGACAACCGAGTTTAACGTATTCGTCAGATGAAGCGAGCGGAATGTCACGAATAGCGGCAGTAAAACCAGGATGATCGGAAACATCTGAAGCAGCAGAAGCAGCACGGAAAATGTTCCGGAAATCCAGGTCGTAAATCTGGATATTGCGTAGCCCGCCAAAGCGCCGACGACGATCGTCAGCAACAAGGACACGGCAGTCACATAAATACTATTCCCGAACTGATGCCAGAAGGCGGATTTCTCGTTGACGAATTGATAATTGCTTAGCGTCCAATGCACCGGCAACATGCTTTTGGACGTCAAAATCTCCGAATTTGATTTGAACGAATTCAATATCATTGTCAAAATCGGCAAGTTGGCAATCAGGGAAGCGAGCAGTAAAATAAGATAGACAAAGGTGTACGTCAATCGTTTGGTCGTTTTCGTCAAGTTCACTCCCCCTATTCGCCCTTCTTCTGAACTCGCAACAAGATGAGAGCAAGGGCCATTAATACGATCAAGCTTAAGATCGCCAGTACGGCGCCGACACCAATGGAGTCCTTGACAAAGGCATATTTGAAACTCATCAGAATGAGGTTTTCCGTAGCGTCGATCGGTCCGCCGCCGGTCAACAGGTACAGGACGTCGAAATCGTTGAAGCTCCAGATGCTCATCATAATCCAGCAAACGAACGTAACGGTTTTCAGCTGCGGTAGCGTAATGCTGATGAAAGAGCGCCATCGTCCCGCGCCGTCGATGCTTGCGGCCTCGTACAAATCATGGCTAATCGATTGCAGCGCGGCGAGCAGGGACACCATCATAAACGGATAGCTACGCCATATTTTGACCATGATTACGGAAAATACGGCCCATTTCTCATCACTCAGAAACAGAATCGGCTCAAAGCCGAGTGTTTGTAGAAACGTGTTGACGATGCCGGACTGGCTGCCGATCATCCATCTCCATCCGACCATCGATACGACCGAGGAGAGCACCCACGGTACCAGCAGCGCCACGCGGAACAAGCCTTTGCCGGGGATGTCGATATTGAGTAAAAGCGCCAGAAATAGTCCGATTGCATAGCTGCCGATAACCGAGAACACCGCAAACCAGAAGCTGAACGAAAACGAATGCCAAAACTCCTCCATCTCCAGCACTTTCACGTAATTGGCAAAGCCGACAAATGCCCCTGGCTTCAACAGCGTGCCGTTTTTGAAGCTGTACAGAATGCCGGAAAGAAACGGATAAATATTGACCAGCATAATAAATAAGATTGCGGGGAACAAAAAACGGAATTGAAGCCACTTGATTCCTTGCTCGTTATTCATAGCGCTACCTGCTTTCCAGAAGCACAGGAGAATGCTCACCGGCATTCCCCCGCACAACCGTTGTGATGAATTACTTTTCCTTCATAATTTCCTTCACTTTGCTAGCCGCTTCCTGCATCGAATCTTTTACCGGCTTGCCACTGATCACCTTCTGCACCAATTGCATCATCGAGCCGTCGCCTTCAATCTGGTTGAGTTCAGGAAATGCGCCTGGATATTTGCTGGCCGTCAGCTTCATGATCGGCAAATATTTTTCCGAAATCATTTTCAAATTAGGATCTTGGGTCCAGTAACCGTCTTTCATGAAGGACGTTCTTGCAGGGAACCCGCCTGACTTGCCTTCCGACCATAGCGTCTTGTTGTTCTCGATCCACCACTTCATGAAAACTTTAGCTTCCTGCGGATGCTTGCTTTGCTTGTAGATCATCATGTTGTTGACCCATCCCAACGTCTGCTTGTCACCATGCGGGCCCGCAAGCGGCTCGAGAACGGAGATTTTATCTTTCAAGTCGGGGAAATTCTCCGGGAAGGACGGCGTATGAATGAAAACTGCTGTGTGGCCTGCACCGTACTCTTTGAGGGCATCGTCCTTGTTCATTCCGGCCATGGCCGGGTTGATCGATCCGTCTTTCACCATATCCGCCAGAAATTGAAGAGCTTCCACATTACGGTCATTCATGAAATCAACTTTCTTGTCAGTCGTAAACATGCCTCCGCCGTTACCCAGCATGAGTGTCAGGATGCCATGAATACCCAAGGGGTCATTTCCCGGCAAGGCGAGACCGTAGTTTCCGTTCCCAGACAACTTCTTCATGTCGACTCTAAACTCATCCCAAGTTTTCGGAGGCGTCGTGATGCCCGCCTTGTCAAACAAGTCCTTCCGGTACCATGGTACCCGGATGTCGATCATCCATGGCAGCGCAACGTAATGGCCGTTATATTTAAGCGCTTCCACTGAGCCAGGAACGAAATCGTCAAGCTTGCCTGCTTTCTTCAAATCGTCGATGACGTCGTCGACTGGAAGAATTTCACCCGCATCCGTAAATTGAAACGCTTGGTAGCCTGCACCTGTGCTAATATCCGGAGGAGAACCGGCGGAGATCGCGTTGGAGAACGTCTGGTACCAGTTCGCCCACGGCGTCGACTGGTAAGTAACTTTGATATTCGAATTTTCGCTGTTGAATTTCTCGACCAGTTTCTTGGCGGCATCGGAGTAAGAGGTGGGACCCCATGCCATGTCCCAGAACGTGATTTCTACGGCTTTGCCGGATGTGGTGCTTTTGTCGGAGCTAGATGTGTTCTTGGCGGCATCCCCTCCGTCTCCGTTCGAACCGGAGCAAGCGGCAAGCGATAGTGAAAGTGCGGCGGCCATTACAGTTACGAGCGTTTTCTTAGCCATATCAATTCCCCCTGCGTTAAATTGGATTGAATCCTCTAGTGTTCAGTCATCTTCCCAAGTATGAAATCTGTTTGGCGCATCACCTCCAGATGAAATAAATGTAAACGTTCTTACAAATATTTTCAAAATCCTATTTTACAACTAACGTAACGATTCTGTGCAATTTTCGGCAGTTCCTTTTCGGTTAAAGCCCACATCCACTTCATTCATGCAAACCTTTTACAAATGCTTAAAGAATAAATTCGTATCATATGACGGCTTACATATATGAATTTTGTAAAAACGTTTACATTAACTAATGTAAGGGCTCCCCCTAGGTTTGTCAAGAAGATTTTGGGGAGCTGCAACTTTGTCGAACTACCAATTCCATAGGAAACGATATTTTTTTAGGAACGTAACTATCATTCGGATTCTCGATCTGCTCAAGTAATGTATCCACGGCCGTTGCCGCCATTTCGTCAATGGGTTGCTTGACCGTGGTAAGCGCAGGCCTGTATAAGCCTGCCATATCGATATCGTCAAAGCCGAGGACGGATTTTTCGGCGGGCACACTGATGCCGAGATCCTCAAGCGCTTTGATCGCTCCGATGGCAATCAAGTCGTTCGAGCAAAACAAGCCTGAGAAATCCTTGTTGTCCGAAATCAGCTTTTGGACGCACTGGTAGCCGTATTGAGTGAAGTGATACACATGATCGTTCCTGCTGCCTATAATCAAACTTTCGTCCACGGCAATCTGATTCAACATCAAAGCATTCCGGTACCCCAGTTCTCTGTCGATGCCGGTGGAAAGCGAGCCAATGAATGCGATTCGCTTATGGCCCAGTTGAATCAGATGCTCGACAGCTTTCAGTGAGCTAGTCAAAGCGTCGCCTAAAATCGTAGTGACATTCAGGGAAAGCGAAGAGAAAGATACTGTCGGAATCCCCTGATCGATAAATATCTGCAAATACTTGATATTCTCTTCCTGTACGTCTTTCGCCATTGTACCGATCAGAAGGCCGTCCACTTTACGCTCAAGCAGCGTGCTAAGACACGGATTTTCACTTTCCCGCTCATCGTACGAAGTGGTCACGATCAACGTATAGCCTTTTTTCAGCAGCTTTCTTTGGATCAACTCTGCTAGCTTGGCCCAGTATTCGTTGGATAGGACGGGCACTACCAAGCCTATCGTCTTCGTTTTTTTATTGATCATCGTTCTAGCCGCTTGGTCCGGCACGTAATTCAGCTTTTCGATCGCTTGTTGAATTTTTTCCTTCGTCTCTTTCTTCACCCTGTCTTTGCCGTTGATTACGCGGGATACGGTGGCGATGGAGACATTGGCTTCCCTAGCGACGTCTTTGATAGTCTTGATCATCATGCGCACTCCTAACGTATAAACGTTTACATTAATCTTTACACAATCGGCAACTGATGTCAATGTTTTGATTTTAATTTTCCCTCCGTATTAATCGTAGAGTAGCGATCCCAACAAGTGTCTCGCCCCAGTCCCCACACACACAGAACCTGACGTGCGGATTACCGCATCGAGCTATTCAGAAGTGGATTTACAGCATAGCGTGGGTCTTCAATCGATTGTAGGGAATGAAAA
This sequence comes from Paenibacillus sp. sg306046, assembly GCF_059821225.1. Lineage (NCBI taxonomy): Bacteria > Bacillati > Bacillota > Bacilli > Caryophanales > Paenibacillaceae > Paenibacillus > Paenibacillus sp. sg306046. Next base: position 37,992 of record NZ_JCAMRT010000021.1, on the reverse strand, counting down.
GTTTCGATCGTTTTGCTGCATAAATAAATCCAGTTATTTACTGTACTTGCTCAAAATCAATTCCATGGAATGTAAAAAGAGGCACACTTGACTCTCCGCGTAAAATAGAAGTGCCACCAACCACTCTACGCAGGAGATAACAAAACATGTCCCATACGTATACGTTAACACAACAAAACCATTGGAACAATCTGTTGCAGCAGTGGAAGCTTTCGCTTTATTTTACCAAACCCGTGCTCCATCACATTCGGCACTTCGTAGATGGCATGCTTTCGTCTGGATGCCCGGCACGTTTTCCATCAGCAATACAGGAATCGGGTCATGCTCAAAAGCGGCCAGCATCAGCTCCGTTTCGCGGATCGCGAGTTGGTTGAGCGCCTGGTATTTCTTCGATTTCGCCTGTTTGCCACCCAGCAAGCCCGTAAAGCCTTTGCATGGAGGCGAGCGAAAGCCAATATCTGGCGTCTGGTAGTTGCAGGCCCGCCAAATATCGTCCGGTGTCAGCTCCCGCCAACCTACAGGTGGCTCATGCCCATGAAAGTCGATATATTGCTGCCGTGAAAAGAAGTCGAAGTCGTAGCAAGGCGCTCCGGTGAAGGCTTCGAAGTTCCGGCAGGCGAGCGGATCAGACTTGCTGAACCATATCTAGCAATTGTAGTGTCGCAGCTTTATTTCGAGCCTCTTTTGAAATTTCTTAGTCAGGATGCCGAGATCGAAACTCGCGGCGAGAAACCAAAACTAAAATTGCAGGTTGAAGAGTCAGTCCAATGAAGACTGACTCTTCGTACTTTTAACGGATATGAACGCGAGATAAGTGTGCTATGAAGAATTCGAGAAACATTGAGAGGGCACTGTGGCATCCTTTTATTTTGTATTTGCCCTATTTGTCCGGCCGCCCCGTCCTGTACGCATCAAACTGCCGCTGAATTTCCGCAATCACATGCTCCATCCCTGCGTCCTTCAGCTTGCTTCGGAATTGCTCCAGCGTCGGGTCCCAGGCGGTGCTCGCCTCATAGAGCCGCGGCAAATATTCTTTGATCAATATCGTCAGCTGGGCAATCTCCGACTTGATCGGCGTCAGATCGGGGACAAAGCCAAGCGTCGGCGACGCCGTCGCATTCCGATCCCACTCCCGCAGCTCGCGGCTGTAGGCGGGGGAAATATGCTTGCTGAACCGAACGAAGCGGATATCGTTCCACGCCCAGCTGATCGGCATGTACCGATGCTCGGACGGGATGCCGTCATAATCCAGCGCCCCGTCCTTGAGCTTGTAGTTGACCCCTTCCAGTCCATAAGTAAACAGATCGAAATTGCGCTGGCTGCTTCTCACCCAGTTCACCAGCGCGACCGCTTCGTTCACATGCGGGCTTGTCGCAAGCACCGACAGCATGTTGTCTGCGCCCGTGAACAAATATTTCGGCTTCTCCGGGTGCAAATATACATTCTCCAGCTCGCCTTCCGGGTACTTCTCCTTGAATGCATCAATTCGCTCCGTCTGCTTGAGCACAACGCTCCAGGTAGCGCCGATCTTGCCCGTACTGAACGCAATCTCCGGGTCAGGGTACCGCGACGTATCCGCAGGCCCGTACGGCACGTATCCGTTCGCTTGCCACTCATGCAGCTTGCGCATGACCTGTACGAAAAAATCCGCTTCATACGTATTCCGCACCTTCAGCTCCGGATCAGCCGGGTCGATGTAGACAGGCGCATTGAAGTAGCCTCCGGCAAAAAAAGCGACATTCCCGTACTCCCGCAGCAGAAACCGGCCCGTATCATAAAAGTACGGGGTCATCTTCGGCTCATGCTCCTTAATCGTCGCCAGGTAACGATCCATGTCCGCTACCGTGCGAATGTCCGGAAGTCCATATTTTCGGCGCAAATCGCCGCGAATCTGCACAAAGCTCTGGAACTCGGCGATCGGCATAACACGGGGAATGCCGTACATCCGGCCGTTAATGGTTACCCCCTGCCGCGCGTAGCCCGGTGTGCTGCGCAGCAGCTCCTGTCCGTAGCGCTCCATCGCCTCATCCAGCGGGGCCAGCACCTTCTTGGCCACCAGATCAGGCAGATTGGAGTAAGCGGCCAGCACCAGATCATACGGCTCTCCGCTTGCCGCATTCAGCCATACTTTGTTCCAATATTGATCAAACGGCATATAGGTAAACTCCAGCTTGAACGGCAGCCCGTCCTGGGCCAGCCTCGCCTCGACAGCCCGCATCACCTCATCCTGACCGGCGGGCTTATCCAGCGGGAGCAGCAGCCTGAGCGTCACCGGCTGCAGCGCGGCGCTCTCCTGACCGGCAGCCGGCGACTCAGCCTGCGGCGCAGCGCTTCCCGGTCCAAGCAGCCGATAGGCCAACGCCGCCAGCACGACAATGCCAAGCAAAGCGGTTATGTTGATCACCTTCCGCATCCTCATCTCTTCCTCCTACCGCCCTTCCTCCAGCTTGCCTTGTCTGCTTTCATTGTAGCACATGCGGCCTGACGACTCCCCCTCAAGCCGCGCTCCAAGTGCAGCAAAGCTGTCAGCCGCTTGCATCGGCATCTTCCTTCGCTTCACTGAACCTTTTCAGGCAGCTCCTTCTATAATCTCGAAAAAAAACACAGCAGCCGCTGGAAAACGGCTGCTGTGTCGGTTCACGTAACACAATGCGCTTATTTTTTACTGGCTGCCATATAACGGTCATACTGCGCCTGGCGACCCTTCAGCACGTCCTCAATGCCCATGCTTTTCAAGGTTTTCAGGTAATTATCGAATTTGTCCAGGCTTTCCTTGCCGGTAATAAACTTGGTGTGCATTTCCTCTACATAAGTGTTCACATCCGGCATCGTTGTGTTTTCAACGCCTGCTTCCGCCGGGAGCGCATAGATGAACGGAAACGCCGGTTTTACATACTTCGCCAGCTCCTTGTCGAGCTTCGCATGCCACGGGGCGACCAGCACGTCCGTCGCCTCCACCGATTGCTCGATCGGCAGATTGACCGGATTGATCCCGAGCTTCTGGATGTAATCGTTGTCCTTGCCCTTTTCGGTAAACTGCTTCTTCCCGTCCACCACCTCATAGGTGTCTCCCTGCAAGCCCCAGACGTAAACGTCCTTCGCTTCCTCGCTGCTGGCGAAGTCCAGAAACTTGAACGCCAGCTCCGGGTCCTTCGCGTTTTTCGAGATGCCGAAGATGCCGGTAATCGGACTGCGTGTCGAATAGAATTGATCTCCGTGCGGCCCCTTGAGCGGCGCAATCGCCTTGATCAACGGAACGTTCGGGTCGTAATCCTTAAACAGCTTGCTGTACACCATCGACGTGTACCAGCTGAAATTAAACGTCGCGCCGGTTATATTTTGCGCAAACTTCGAAGTCACCTGATCGGCCGTCGTACTGGCGAAATCCGTCTCCAGCAAGCCTTCCTTGTACAGACCGTTCAAGTAGGTCAAATACTCTTTGTACGCCGGCTCATAGTAAGCGTAATGCACCTTGCCCGCACTATCCGCATAAAACTTGCTCGCAAAGTCCAGCCCAAACGCCGGTCCGAATGCGCTCGCCAGCGGCTTCGGCTGCATCGAAAACGGAATTTCATCGGCCTTGCCGTTGCCGTTCGGGTCACCCGTCTTGAATTTGCGCAGCATCTCCGTAAATTCATCCAGCGTCGTTGGCTCCTTGAGGCCGAGCTTCTCCAGCCAGCGGGTGTTGACCATAAAGCTGGAGACATAGTTTTTCGTGACCGCGAGCTGCGGCAGGTAATAAATTTTGCCGTCCGGCGTCGTCAAGCTCGCCTTCAGCTCCGGATACTTGGCGAACAGCTTCTTGATGTTGACGCCATACTTGTCAATATATTCGTTCAGCGGCTTGAACAGCCCGCCCTGGATATACTTCATCGTCAAGTCCTGATCGCCCATCTGGTAAATAATATCCGGCAGATCGGCGCCCGCAGCCAGCCGCGGACTGATCGCCTCCGGATACGTCGCTGGCGGCAGCAGCTCCCAATCGACCGTAATGCCCGCCCGCTTGCTGATCTCCTGCACAATCGGCACCTGCTTGAGATCCACGTTATTCGTCCAGGCGTTGGTCGCCAGCACCTTCAGCGTGCCGCCCTTGTCCGTGATTGGACCAGCGCCGGTATAGTTGAAGCTGGACGCCGACGCCCCCGGCGATGCCGTCGAAGCTGCGCCCGAGCCTGTGTCGGCAGGCGTCTGTGTGCCTCCCCCGGAGGTGCAGCCTGCGGCCAGCACCGCCATCATCGCCGCCGTCAACGTTACCCCGGTTGCAAGCTTTTTCTTGTTTTTCATCGTCATACCCCTCTCTTCGTTTGGCTCTTCGGTCATGCCTATATTCCAGCAAAGGTAGCTACCCTTTTACTGCCCCGAGTGTAATCCCGCGGACGAAATATTTCTGGATAAACGGATACACCATGATGATCGGCAGCACGCTGACCACGATAGACACATACCGGACCTGCAGCGTCGATACCGCCAGCGCCTTGGCCGCCGTTTCGCCGCCCATCTTCTGCATAATTTCCGGTGAAGCCATGATCAGCACTCGCCGGAGAAAAATTTGCAGCGGCTGCAGCTCCGACTTGCCCAGATAAAGCAGCGCGTTGAAGAAATCGTTCCAGTGCGCAACTGCGTAATACAGCGTGAGCACGGCCAGCGTAGGCTTTGTCAGCGGAATCGCCATGCGGAACAGCAGCGTGAAGTCTTTGGCCCCGTCCATATTGGCGCTTTCAAAAATTTCATTCGGAATATGTTCAAACGCCGACCGTAAAATCATCACGTTAAACGTACTGACCAGCACCGGCAAAACCATCGCCCAGCGCGTGTTGTACAGCCCCAGCTCCGTGATCACCATGTACAGCGGAATAAGACCGCCGGAGAAGTACATCGTAAACGCGATATAAAAATTCAGCTTGCGCCGCAGGAAAAAATGCCGTCTGGACAACGGATACGCAGCCAGGCAGGTGGCCGCTATGTTGAAGGCCGTGCCGACAACGGTGTACCAGATCGTGTTGTAGTACGACCTCCACAGCTCGGAATAACCAAGCACCATTTTATAGCCCGCAAAGCTCAGATCGACCGGAAATAGCGTCACCAGCTTGTTGTCAATCGCCTCCGTCGAGCTGATCGAGATACTGATCACGTAAATAAACGGGTACAGCGTAACTACAATCGCCAGGCTGACAAGTACATAGACAAGTAGATAAAAGCTTCGATCCGTCCACGATTTCATCGGATATGCCTCCTTTCTGCAGCCGCTATTACCATAGCGACATGTCGTTGATGCGCCGGGACAGCTGATTCGCGAAGTAGACCAGCGTAAAGCTGATGACCGAGTTGAACAGCCCGACTGCTGTGGCAAAGCCGAAGTTTTGCGATTCAATCCCTTGCCGGTATACGTAGGTGGAGATCACATCAGCCGTCTCGTAGGTGTTGCCGTTGTACAGCAAGTACACCTTCTCGAAGTTGACGCTCATAATATTGCCGATGGACAGCAGCAGCAGAATCACAATGGTTGGCTTCAAGCTCGGCAGCGTCAGATGCCATACCTCCTGAAACTTGTTGACACCGTCGATCTTTCCAGAATCATACATTTCCTGGTCGATGCCCATAATCGCGGCGATGTAGATAATGGAGCTGAAGCCGAAGCTTTGCCAAATACCGGACACCGTGAAAATCGAGCGGAACCAGTCCGGCTCCATCATAAAGTTGATCTTCTCCATGCCCATCGAAACGAGCAGCGTATTCACAATCCCGTCAGCCGGGGACAGAAAATTAATGATCATCCCGGCGATGACGACCGTTGAAATAAAATGCGGCAAATACGTCACCGTCTGGGCGACACGCCGGAACATGCTGTGCTTCAGCTCTACGATACAGATCGCAAACAGGATCGGGATCGAGAATCCAAAGACAAGCGGATAAAACGCGAGCAGAAACGTGTTGCGCAGCAAGCGCCAGAAATACCGTGAATTGACGAACTGGTTCAGCCATTGCAGGCCCACCCAGTCTCCCCCGAAGATGCCATGTCCCGGCGTAAAATTTTTAAAGGCGATCAGCACGCCCGGCATCGGCAAGTAACAAAAAATGAAATAGTACAAAAATATCGGCAAAAACATCAGCAGCAGCAGCTTATCCCTGCGGATCAGCTTGAGCAGCGGCATCTTGCGGTAACCCAATGCGATCAGCTCCCCTCTCTGTTGGCTCTAAGGAAATTGTAGCAAAGGGACGGATAGCGCTAAATCCAACATTTTTTCGATATGTGTTACTTTTTTAGGGTGTTAGGGGGGAAAGGAAAACCCCGACAGGCGTTGGGCCGGTCGGGGCTTAGTCAATCCATCATAATACTTTGCAGTGACGGTACAGGCTTTCCGGTCAAGCTATGCTCGAACATGTCGATAATAAATAAAAACCGCTCAGCCTCGCGAAACACATGATCCGCCAGCAGCGGATGAATGATGCTTTTAATTTTACATGCCTGGATTAATTCGCGAGCCGTTTTCTTGAAGTCGCGTAGAGATTTCACCGACACGCGGTTCTCGCCAAGGAACTGATCAAGCAGAGGGACCGTTTGTGATTGAGGACGCATGGAATCCAAATCTCTTGCCTGAAACAATAATTGGTCAAATTCATGACTGAACTGATTCGCTTGATCTACTAATTTCCGCTCCGAAGGATCGAGCAAATGACTGATAAATTTGGCGTGATCTCCCTTCTGCGATTTCTTTCCCCCTACTATATGTGCTTAGGTTTCCATTTAGGTAATTGATCGCAAAAAGACATGCCCTGCAGCCCCCTCCACTACTTATCCGCCGCGCACAGCCTCAGCCCCCTGCCCGCGCTCCGGCGCCGTATAGCTCGGGAAGGTCAGCGTAATTCGCGTCCCCTCCCCGGGGACACTGTCGATCCGCACGCCATAGGGAGCGCCAAAGCGGATCTGGATACGGTCATGTACGTTTTTCAGCCCATATCCGGCGGACGGCTGGAGCAGCACCTCCTCGGCCCGCTCGGCACTCATTCCGGGTCCGTTGTCCTCAATGTAAAATTGCAGGTCGTCTCCCGCGCGGCTGCCGTGCAGTACGATTCGTCCGCGCCTGCTGCCCTTGCGCAGCAGATCGACGCCATGCTCAAGCGCATTTTCGAGAATCGGCTGGAAGATCAGGTTGATCATATCGTAGCGCAGCAGCTCTTCATCCACCTCGCACACAAAATCGAAGCTGTAGTGGTGCATGATGCTTTGGATATGCATATAGTCCTTGGCGTTTTCGATCTCCAGCCGCACTGGAATGAAGTCATTCCCCTTGTTCAGCACCGTCCGGTAAAAACGCGAGACGGTATTCGTAATCTGGCTGATCTCCATCGCATCAATCTCCAATGCCTTCCAGTTGATGATCGACAGGGTGTTATACAGGAAATGAGGGTTAATTTGCGTCTGCAGCGCCCGCAGCTCGGCTTCCTTCTGCGTAATTTTACTCTGATACACTTCCTCAATCAGTGTGTTGATATTCGTCAGCATGTGGCCGAACCGGTTCGTCAGCTGGCCGACCTCGTCGGTGGATGCGCTGGACACGTCCAGCTTCAGATTGCCATTTTCCACAAGCATCATCTGCTTGTTCAAGCGTACGAGCCGCCGGACGAAGGTTGTGGAGAAAAACCAGGTCAGCAGCAGCAGCACCACAAGGCACAGCACAACAATAAGCGCTGTCGCTCCGACGATACTCCGCGCGTCAATCGCGATCCCGTCCTTGGGCGTAAAGTAAATGAGCCGCCAGCCCGGCTCGGGGATATTCTCTGTAATGTACAGGTAGGCGGTACGGTTTAAGGTAAAGGTGCCCGTCTTCTCCTGCAGCGATGCGACAGGTACGGATACGGGGCTAATGTCGGCCGCCAGCCCGATGTTGCGGGAAAATACCGCCTGTCCGTCGCGGTCCAGCAGCTGCACGCCGTAAGCTCCCGTCTTCATCCCCGCCAAATCCTGCAGCATGCTGTCCGTATCTATACTCAAATACAGCAGCGCCGCCGATGCGCCAACCTCGCGCCCGCTGTCATGCAAAAACGGCCGGGTGGCGAACAGCTTGCCGTTTTTCAGTACCCACTGCGTTTCTCGCGGCTTCGCTTCGCGTCCGGCCCACGGCATATCCTCGGTCAGCAACAGCGGCAAAATATAGTCGCCCCGCAAAATCGCCGGATTGTCGGTAAAGACGGACAGCTGTAAAATATCTTGGTTCAGGTCCAAAATATTTCCGAAAAAAGGATCGACGTAATCCCGGTACAGCACAGGGAAATCGCCGTGGTTGTTGATGAAAATTTGCTTGAACACGATGTTTTGGGTGATCGAGTTAATAATGGCTTCGTACTGCCGAGTGCGGTAATTCATCGTCTCCGCGATCTGGCTGATCGCACCGTCCAGATTATGGCGCGCTTGCTGCAGCAGAAAGCCGCTCGCCTGGTAATACGAAAATATCCCGAGCACAAGCACCGGAATAATCGACACGGCCATGTAAGACAAAAACAGCTTCTGCTTGAAGCGCATATTTTGAAGGCGAGCCAGCAGCCGGTTCATGGCCGGCTTTTCGTTTCGCGGAATTTGGCCGGGCTCAGCCCGTAATACGTTTTGAAAATTTTGCAGAAATACGAGTCATTCGTGAAGCCGACCTGCCGGCTGATATCGAGAATAGTCAGATGTGTGCCGCGCAGCAGCTCCTCCGCCTTCTGCATCCGTACAAGCGTAATATATTTGACCAGTGTCTGGCCGACCTCCCGGCTGAACAAATAGCTGACATACGTCTGCGTCAAATAGACCCGGTCGGCAATCCAGCCCAGACCAATATCCAGGTGGTAGTTGTCCTCAATGAGCTGCAGCATGTCCTTGATAACCTTCTTCGTAAACTCCGGATGATGCGTCTCGGATTCCCGCGCGAGCGGCGTCATCGCCAGCTGCACCTGCTCCTTCAGCTCACCCAGCGTCCGGCAGCCGAAAATCGCCTCCACCGTCGTCCTGAACTTCGCCGGGTCCGCTTGCCCCGTCTGCTCCACGACCTTCTTGATCAGCTCGATACACATGTATTTGATATAAATCGCCGAATGTTGGCCGCTGCCCTCAATCGTTTGGAAAAAAAGCTCCACGCCTTGGCGGAAGCCGTAGCTGTCCTTCATCTCCAGATGCCAGTGAATCGTCTCCATCAGCTTCGGAATCGAATCGGCCAGCTCGCCCTGCTCCTGACTGCCATCCGTATACAGCACGGTGCTTTCCTGGAAAAAAAACTGATACGCCAGCACCTGCTCCATCAGCCGGAAGTGCTCACCCAGCTCGGAGGGCGCTGCCAGCTGCCGTCCGACAACAAGCGTAAATCGTTCCTGGCGGGCCGCAGCTATCCCCTCTCGCAGACGACTGCCCAACGCTTGCGCCTCCCCTGCGGCAAGCGGCTGCTCATGCAGCAGCACCAGCAGGCTCTGGCTTGTGTTCAGATTGACATATTCAAAAAAGGGCAGCTCCGGTAGAAGCGCTTTCAATAAATCTGCCCAATCATCCTGCTCCGCATCGAACACCGGGCGGGTAAAGTCAATCAGCACGGGCAGCAGCAGCCTGCCGCCAAAGCTCAGACCGGTCAGCAGCCGCGGGTCCGGCAGGCGCTCCGACTCCAGATCCGCATGCAGCAGCTCCAGCAGCAAGCTTTCCTTCTCCAGCGCCCGCTCCTTCTCGCATAGCTCAATCACGCTGTTCATTTCCCGTAAAAATTCGCTGACCTCCACCGGCTTGAGCAAATAGGCGAAAATTTGATAATGGATTGCGCGCTGCGCGTATTCGAACTCGCCGAACGCGCTGAAAATCATAATTTTCAGCTCCGGATCACGTGCTCTGGCCGCCGCGCACAACGCCAGCCCGTCCATAAACGGCATCTTGATATCCGTGAACAAGATGTCCACCGGATGCGCGGCAAGCAGCTCTAACGCCTCTTCGCCGTTTTCGGCTTCGAGAATGGTTAACGGCAGCTGATATTTATGAATCAATCGCTTAACGCCCTCGCGTTCGATATATTCGTCATCGACGATCAAAATTTGAGTCAACCGGGCCAACCTCCTTCGCGGCAGTATGACGACTGCACCTCAAGTGTAGCAGAGCGCCGCACGGAAATGAATGCGGAATTTTTTCGCAACGTAGCAAATTTTTATGATTTCGGTGCATATGAAAGGGGCCGTGTATCCGAAAGCGAGTTTCGGATATACGGCCCCTGATGTAGCCGGCAGCCTGTGAGCTGCACAAGCATGCTCGCGGCCGAATGCGCGGAAGCGTTCTAATGCAGCTCCGCAATCAGCCGTCTGGCCTGACCGTGCGGCGTGTCGATGGCTTCATACACCTTGACGTTCAACTTCGTTTCGAGCTGATCGACCGGATCGCGGAAAAATACGGTTTGTTCTCCGTTCAGCAGCCTGTTGTCGCCGACCAGATTGATCGTCTGCATGCCGAGCCTGCGGCCGTCCGCAGCCAGAAGCTCCAGCAGCAGCTTGGACGACTTGTCATCGACGATGACGCGATCCGTCGTGGACAGCTCAGTGTTCCATTTGAGCCGGAACTGATAATTATAGCCGCCCGTCGCCGGGGAGCCGGTCGTGATCAGCGAGACCAGGTCGCTCTTGATCTCCAGCTTATACGGATAAAAGCTCGCGCTTGGCCCAAGCTGATCCGGCTCCGCCGCTTGCAGCGACACCTGCGCTACCGGCGACTTGTAAGGCGCAGCCGTCTGGCCGTCGTTCAGCTGCAGCGTAAAGCGGTTGCCCGGCCCGGCCGTCAGCGGCACGACAAACGCATAGTCGACCGCGACATCCGTACCCGGCAGCACCTCCTGCTCGCCGCCGGATACCCGGCTGCCGGAGTACGTGTTGCCGTCAGGGCCGGTCAGCTCCACAGCCCAGGCAGGCACCGGCAGCGGCTTCGCTGTCCGGTTGCTCAGCTTGAGCTTGGCGATGCCGGACTGGTAGCCTTGCCCGTAGTTTTCATACAGCCGGAAGTCCTCGACCGTCGCCGTCAGCTCGGTATACGCCGACTTGGCAAGCGGGTCGAGCTTCACCGCCTGGTGCAAGCCCGGCGTCACCGGAATCGCCGCAAGCAGCTCGCCTTGCGGCGGGACAGGCAGCGTCAGCTTGCCGACGCTATAATTGACCGCAGCAGCCGCGTCGGTCCGGCCCGGCCAGCGGTACGCTTCCTTGGACATCAGCGTCAAGCTTTCCAGCGGCTGCGTCACATCATAAGGAATCGCGAAATACACATACCGCTGCTCCCTCGGCTCCAGCGCGCCGGCGCGGTCATCGGCCAGCGTCCCGCCATACGTTTGCCCGGCCGCCAGTCCGTCGAACGTGACCGCAGGCACGGCTTCGGCAGATTCCCCTTCATTGGTCGCCAGCAGCTGCAGCACGGCCGTGGCCGCTCCGTTTTTGAACTGCTTCGTCAAGCTGACTGGCTTGTAGCTCAACGACGAGTGCAGACCCGGAATCGTGAAGGACTGCCCCCACTCCAGCCGGGGAAGCTGCCCCGCCGACGTGCTCGCGCCGCGCCACACAAGCGAGCCTACCGACAGCTCCAGCAGCGTAGTCTCCTGCTTCGGATACACATCCTTATTGACATCCACCCAGACAAGCGCGGCTGGCACCGGCGTCTCGGCCCGGTCGATGACTGCCATGAAGCTCAGACGGACCGACGACATCGGAGCAATGGAGCCCGGCTGATCCGCACTCGGACGAAGCACATATTCAGTGCCGGAAGCCGTCCGCGCCCGCAGCTCCACATCCGGCACGCGGACCGTGCTTTCCCAGACGTTGTACATCGTGACGACTGCGGCCAGACGCGTGCCTGCCGTCGTTTGCTCCACGGCGACATGCTCCACCTTCACCTGCAGCGCGCCGGCGAGCACCTGCGGCACCCGGATGTCCAGGTCTGCCGCATAAGCGGCCGATGCGCCCGGCAGCACATACGCCGCTCCCGTGCCCACTGTGCCGGCCAATGCCGCGATCAGCGCGCAAGCCAGCGTTTTGTTCCATCTATTCATGTTTGTTCTCCTCCTCTGTACGAACGCCGCCGCCGTCAGAACGGCGACATGCCGAAGCGGCCGCCGGGGCTGGACCGGCGTTAAACCTTTACAGCGCCGCGGCATGCTGCTTTACTGGCTACTGGCTGACAACCGCCTGATCGCGGTCCTGCAAATCCTTCTGGCCGGAGATGACGACCAGCTCGCCATCCTTCAACCCGGCCGTCACCTCACGGCCATTCGCCGTGCTTGCGCCAAGACTGAGCTTCCGTTTCTCGACATGGTCATCGACCAGCGCGTAAGCATAAGCCGCGTCGCCCTCCTGAACGAGCGCCGCATTCGGCACGGACAGCATCGCTTGCTCGCCGCCCTCTCCGAGCTGCAGCTTGACGCGCATGCCCGGCTTCAGCTTGCGGCCCGGATTGGGCACGGACAGCTCCAGCACATAGGTTTTGCTCGGCAAGCTCATCACATCGGCGAGGTAAACGACCTTGCCGGTCAGCTTGTCGCCGGAGCCGGGCACCGTCACAGCTATGTCCTGCTTGCCTGCCAGCTGCTGCAGCATCGTTTCGGTCACATCGGCGTGCACCTTGACCGGATCAAGCTGCTGGACAACGCCGGCGCCATACCCCGCAGACACCGTCATGCCCGCCTCCGGAGCAAACTCCGTCAATACGCCGCTGATCGGAGCCTTCACCTCGTAGTCGTTAATCGCGGACTCGATGTCCTGCATCGCGATATCCGAGCTGTCCATCTGAATGCGCAGCGAGGCAAGCGCATCGGTCGATTCAAGGTTAGCCAGCTGCTTCTGCGCCGTATCAAGGTCAAGCCGCGCGGTTTTGAGCGTGGATTCCGCCTTCTCCAGCTGGCTCTTCGTCACCGTGCCTGCATCGTAATCGTTATGCGCGTTATTGTATGCCTTCTCCAGATCGGCGATCTGCAGCGTCAGCTTCTCGATCGTGTTGCGCAGCACCGCCTTGTTCGTTGCAAGGTCGGCCGCCGTTTTGTCCAGCTGCGCCTGTAAATTGTTCTTGGTCAGCTGCGTCTTGTCGCGGTTGCGCGCCGCACTCGACGAATCAAGCCGGAACAGCACCTCGCCCCGGGTGACGCTGTCGCCCTTTTTCTTCAATACCTCAATGACATCGCCGCCCAGCTTGCTCACGATGTTGACCTGGGCCGACGAGACGATATCTGCGTCCAGCTCCCGGGCATTGTCCACCTGACCCGCGGTAACCTTCGTAACACGCACCGTCTTCGCTCCCTGCTGCGGGGCAGGAGCTGTCGAGCAGCCCGCCGCCACAGCCGACAGCAGCACAACAAGCCCCGCCGCCGTCACGCGTGTCCAGCCTGAGCGCCGCCGCGCCCGCTTACCCGATTGTGACTTTACCGTTTGTATCATCTGCCATACGCTCCTTCGCATCCTTGTTCCCTTGTACCGGTTATTCACCCATCATATGCATGCCGGCGGCCGCATCCTTCGTGCGCTTCTCCCGAATCAGCAAGCTCATCCCAAGCGCCACCAGCGACAGCACCGCCGTCACAATAAATACATCATCCAGCGCCGTCACCGTCGCCTGCATCTGGACCTGCCCGTAAAGGTAGCTGATCGCGCTTGATTTCGCCTGCGCCGCCGATTGGCCCGCCTGTACAAAGCCGTTCTGCAGCTTCGCCAGCTGATCCGTAACCGTCACGGACCAGGCGTTCACCTGCTCCGCATAGCTGGCGCTGTGGAAATTGCGGCGGTCTGTAAATTGCAGCGACAGCCAGGCGATACCAAACGCCCCGCTGACCTGCCGCACCGTATTCGACAGCGCCGTTCCCTGGCCGATCTTATCAACCGGCACCGTGCTCATGCCCGCCGTTTGCATCGGCATCATCATCAGCCCCATGCCCGCTGCTCGCAAGCACATCCAGAAGATGATGGTGGCAAACGACGTTTCCAAACTAAGCTGCGCGGTCAAATACAAGCCGTACGCCGTCACCAGCAGCCCGATAATCGCCAGCGCCTTGGCGCCCAGCTTGTCGTACAAAGCGCCGGCAATCGGCATCATAAAGCCGGACAGCAGCGCCTGCGGTAGCAAAATCAAGCCCGTCTGCACAGCCGACAGCCCGGAGACGCTTTGCAGGAATACCGGCAGCAGAAACAGCACGCCCATCATAATAACCGTCACCAGACTGGAAATGACCAATGTCAGCGTGTACGTCCCGTTTTTCAGCAAGGTCAGGTCCAGCAGCGGCTCCTTCACCTTCAGCTCAATCCAGACGAAGGCGGACAATGCAACCAGCCCTGTGACCACAAACCCGAGCACCTCGTGATCGGACCAGCCTTTCTCCGAAACAAGCCCGATCCCGTACAGCAGCGAGGCAAGACCGGTCGTCGAAGCGAGAAAACCCCAGACGTCAAATGACCGCTTCACCTCTGACTTGAATTCCTTCAGGAAAAAAATGGACAAAAACAAATCCGCGATCCCGATCGGCACGTTAATAGTGAAAATAAGCCGCCAGTCCAAGTATTCGACAATGTAGCCGGATAACGTCGGGCCGGTCGCAGGCGCGAACATGATCGCAATGCCAAACAGCCCCATCGCCAAGCCGCGCTTTTCATTCGGAATGATCCGGAAAATCATCGCCATGCTGATCGGCATCATCGCGCCTCCGCCGGCCGCCTGAATGATGCGAAACACAATCATGGATTCATTGCTCCAGGCAATGCCGCACAACCCCGAACCGATCGTAAAAATAACTAACGAAATTACATAAATCCGCTTGTAGCCAAACCTGTCGCCCAAATACCCCGTCGCCGGCACCAGCGCTCCGCTGACCAGCGCGTAAGCCGTCACCACCCATTCAATCTGCGACTGGTTGACGCCAAACACCGACATCATCTTCGGAATCGCCACATTGACGATACTCGTATCCAATATCGCCATAAATACGCCCAAAATCATGGCCAGCATCGCCAGCAGCGGCAGCTTGGGCGGGGACGACGGCTTGCCTGAGCCTGCGTCTGCGCTGCCAGACAACGCCTTTGCTGTGGCTTCTCCAGCTTCTGCGCCTGTACCGCCGGACATTTTCGCCCGGTTGACTTCTCCTGCATCCGCGCCTCCGGACGAAGCGTCTGGCTTGGTTTCCTCCGCGCTCATCGTAAGCCTTCCTCCTTCCGCGACTTCCGTCTCGCCTTACTTTTCAATCCGGACCGTCGCGTTCAATCCCGGGATCAGCCGCTTGCCCTGATTGCCATCCAGCGCGATTTTCACCGGAATTCGTTGAATAACCTTCGTAAAATTGCCAGAGGTATTGGAGGACGGCAGCAGCGAAAACGCCGAATTGGTACCCAAACCGATTTTCTCGATATGACCGGTAAACGTCTCCCCCTTGAAGGCGTCAATTTGAATCGTCACTTTGCCCCCCAGCTTTACCTGGTTAACTTCCGTCTCCTGCACATTCGCCGTAATGTACAGCGCATCAAGATCGGCGCTCATCGCAAGCGCAGCTCCCGGAGATACGGTCTGGCTCTGCACCGCTGTCGACTGGATCACGGTCCCGCTCTCAGGCGCGGTAATTTCGATGGTGGAAGCCGGTGTATTTCCCTTGGCGGGCACCGTTTCGACAATGCCGAGCACGTCGCCTTTGGCGAAGGAATCACCCTCTTTGTACCGCCATTCAACCAGCTTGCCTGCCGCCAAGGAGCCGATGGCTCTCAAATCGCCCTGTACTTTGGCATCCTCGGTTGTGATGTATTTACCGCTTTCCATATACGCTTTGGCGCCGAAATAGCCGCCCGCCAGCACAAGCACCAGTACAACTGCGAGGATCATCCGCTTTCTGTTCATGAATCCATTAAGCCCCTTTCCGTCCCTTACTCCCTGCTTGTATCCAGGGAAAATGTCATTTTGCGCAGCAGCGCTACGAATTGCTCCTGTTCCCCGCTGTCCAAGCCGCCCAGCAGCTGCTTCAACAGCTCGCGCTTGCAGCTCCGCATCTCGGCTGTCTGCGCCTTCGCTGCCTCCGACAACGTGAGGCGGACCACGCGGCGATCCGCGTGATCACGCTTGCGCAAAATCAGTCCCATCTGCTCCAGCCGATTAACCGCCAGCGTCGTCGCGCTTGCAGACAGCTCTAGCTCCTCGGCCAGTTCTCCAACCGTTGCGTCCTCCTTCGTAAACAAAACCTGCAGCAGCACCACCTGCTGCCGTGACAAATCCGAGGAAGCCGACCATTTCCGGGTATGCCGAATGAACATCCAAAGCAGCTCGTCAAGCTCCTCCAGCCGTTTGTCGATCTCGGACAATTTATCCACCACCATTCCTTTTACATTAAATTAATTTAATTTTAAATTATTTTAATAAGAAAATATCACCTAACAAATGATTCGTCAATAATTAATTTTAATATAAAACAAAAGTTACTCCGCTTGAGTTTTAACATGAACATGCTGAAACGTCAAAAGGCTCCGAATCGGAGCTTTTTAACGGGAATCGTTTGAAGTTGTTTAGACCGGGAGACTTGGTACCGAAAGGCTGGACACGTAAAGAACGATTTTGTTCACCGCCGTTAGTGTAGAAGGCCGCGCTTCGGCATATCAACGATCCCCCAGTTTGAGATCGTGGCTTGGTCATCGTCTGCAATGGGCGTTTGCTTAGAAAATTTGTGTGCTTAGAGAAATCGTTGCTGTAAGAGGATGTTCACTGGGAAAATCGTTCACTGCAAGGGAATGTTCACTGAGAAAAATCGTTCGTTGAGAGAAGGCATTCGTTGAGAGAGTTTGTCCTCTGGGAAAGGACATTTGCGGATGTTTGTCTTTTAAAGAGTGGACATCAGAAGGGTCTTCGCCACACCGCCCCTTGGCCGATGTGATGTCTAGATATGGAGATTTCAGCATCGCTTGCTCCCAGATATTGATGTATGAGCAACAAAGTAAATAATGGGGGAATGTCCGCCTTTTATAAGACAACTGTCTACTGGAGGCGGACATTGTACGACAAGAAAAAACATGCCTGCTGGCTCCCGCTTGATTACTGGAAGCTAGAGCGCAACTTCCTCTCTGCGTTCGTGGCGCAGCAGCCATTCCTTCCGGTCGAGTCCGCCTGCGTAACCGGTCAAGCTGCCGTCGGCGCCGACGATTCGATGGCAAGGGACGACGATGCTTAACAGGTTCCGGCCGTTCGCATGGCCGACAGCGCGAATCGCCTTCGGGTTGCCGATGGCCTCGGCCAGCTCCTTGTAGGAGATCGTTTGCCCATACGGCACGTCAGCCAATGCCCGCCAGACGGACTGCTGGAACGGCGTTCCGCCAAACACAAACGGAAAAGTAAACACCCGGAGCGTGCCTCGAAAATAGCCGTCCAGCTCCGCGCAGCATTGGACAATCCCTTCAGGCAGCGTTGCGCTCTCGTTGACCAAGCCGCTCACTGGCGCTGCAATACCGCCCAACCTCTGCTCGCCCGCTGACGCTTGGTCCGTCGCTGCGGACCCTGACCCTTTTGCCCCAGCGCGTTTGTCCGCATCGCGAAACAACAGCGAATACATCCCGTCCTCTCGACCGATCAGCTCGATGACTCCGATCGGCGATACATAGTCCAGCTTGTACCAGCCTGCTTCCTGTATTGCTTTACCCATATAAGGTCCTCCATAAGTAAAAAGTGGCATACGCCTCCCAGCCTTGCCAGCCAGCCGCCAGCTCGCGAATTTCTTCGAGGCTGGGCTTGCACGGCAAGCCGAGCAGCGTCTTGAGCGCATTGTGCAAACCGACATCTGCAATCGGAAAAGCGTCCGTATGATGCAGGCATTTCATCCGGACATAGTCCGCTGTCCAAGCGCCGACTCCGCGCAGCGCCAGCAGCGTGTCGCGGGCCTGGAACGGACTCTGCCGCAGCAGCCCGTCCCGGCTCAGCTCCCCTTGCGCCATCGCCCGGGCTATGCCAATCACATACTCGGCCTTGCGTCCAGTGAACTGCAAAGCGGTTAACTCGGCCGTGTCCAGCTCCGCGATCACCCGGCAATCCGGGTACAGCCAATACGTCTGGCCGTCGTGCGCCGATTTGTCGCCGAAACGCTCGATCAGCCGCCGCTTGATCGTATACGCAAAGCCCAGATTGATCTGCTGGCCGATGACTGCCCAGGTCAACGCTTCAAACAGCTCCGGAACGCCAATCAGCCGCATACCCGCATAAGCTGAAGGCAGCTGCCGCAGCACGTGATCCTCGCTCAACAGCCGGAGAAAGCCGTCCAGCGACGTGTCCAGATCAAACCAGTCCCGCACGTAACGAGCGGCCTCCTCCCTTGCTTCATGCACCGGCGCACCAGCAGGAAAGCTGATGCGAAGCATCTCCGCGTCCGGCTCCCAGCCAATCCGCAGCAGCACCGGCTCTGCCGCCTGCGTCGTGCGGAGCAGCTTGTACACCTCCCCGCGATGCACACGATGCAGCGTCTCGTGGGGCGAACGCCCCAAAAACTGCACGCACTCCGCAAACGGGAAGGGCTGCGGCGGCAGTACGTCAATAACCGTGCCACGGTCGATATAGGTTTGGGCTGACATGACGTTACTCTGCTCCTTTCCGGCTCTGCCGCTGCCTATGTTGGTCCCGATATTGGGCAGGCGAACAATGCCGATGCCGCTCAAATGCCTTGTAAAAGCTGGACGGACTCTGAAAGCCTACCTCATAGCATACCTCCAGATTGGACAGCTCCGTTTCCTCCAGCAGCTTGGCCGCACGTTCGATCCGCAGCTGCTCCAGGTACTGGCGCGGCGTCTGCGAGGTCGTCTGCTTGAATTGCCGTTCCAAATGATAGGCGCTCATCCCGATAAACGCGGCAAGATCGTCCAGCGCCAGCTTCTGACGGTAATGCTCCTCCAGAAACGCGATAATCGCGGCGGCCAGCTCCAGATGCGGCGCGCGCCCTTCCTCCGGACGGCATCGCTTGCAGGCCCGGTACCCGGCGCGCTCTGCCTGCTCGTTTGTCTCCATAAACTCGACATTTATTTTTTTCGGCTTGCGCGATCGGCACGATGGCCGGCAATAGATGCGGGTCGTCTTCACCGCTGTCACAAATTTCCCGTCGTAGCTGCAGTCGCAGGCGAGCACAATCGCCCACTTCTCGTCAAAGGTCAGGCTTTGCTTGCTCATGTCCCCAAACTCCTGTTTGCATGTCATCATGGTAACACTTTAACAAGGTTTGACGGCGAATACATCTTTTTTCTTGCGCTTCGTGTCGGGACGAATCCGCTTCAGGCGGCGGTCAAATCCAAAACCCCGGGCCCTTGTCCAGGCTGCCGGGGTTGCTTCGGATGTCAGCTCCTTTACGAATATGTACTAGGACGTGTCTGAAAACGCTGAAGGCAGCAGATTTTGCCGAATTTTCGTTCCAAGCAAGGAAGTTTTCCGCAGGCGTGCCGGGGCACGTTAAGGGAAAGTGACGCGGCAGGGGGCGAAAAGGCGGTAAAAGATGCACTGCAGCGATTTTTGAGACACGCCCTAAGCCTGCTCGCCGCGGTACACGCGAATTTGCTCCAGCAGCCCGTACGGATGCAGCACATAGTCCGGCGTATAGTCCACGCCCTCTGTGCGGAAGGATTCCCAGCCGGTAGACATGGCCGCGCCTCTCGCCGAGTGAAACGGCCCGAACATATTACGCGGGCTGCCAACGACTTCAATCTCAATCGCATTGCTTCCGCTGCGCAAATGCGGGGTAATCTCTTGCCGGGCAGCGGCCCGCCAAGGAATTACAGCGGCCTGCGCACCATTCACACGCAGCTCCAGCGTAACGGCCGAGTAGCTTCCCAGCTCCAGTACCGCCCGCTCCGGCGTTCCTTCCCCGCCATCCAGCTCGAAGTGATACACCATACTGCCGCAATAATGCGGATATCCCTGCAGCCCCCAGTCGCCGAAGTGCAGCGACTCCGGCTCGGCTGTGAGGCGGCGCAAGCCATCCACCGCGAAATCGCCGAGCAGGTAGCAATCCTCCAGCTCCATGCTGTTCAAATAAGCGCAGCGGAGCGTCAGCACATTGACGCCCTGCTTCAGTGCCGGCAGCGGCACGGTATGCAGCGCGCGGTCAAGAAACCAGCCGTCCGGCTTGCTTGTCACCGGCTGGCCGTTCAGCTCGACGGCGAATTGCTCCGCCTGCTCCAGCACAAGGCTGACGCCGGTCGCCGGAACGCTCTCGACCTCGAAGGCAAACACCAGCTCCAGCAGCTTGCCGTCCTGCGGGTGCGGCTCGTTCACCCATTTGTACCGCTGGGTCAAGCCGTTGTAGTACACCTGCCGCATGCCAAGCGTATCGCGAACCTGCCGCTGCGCCTGCCACACCTCCATCTGCCCGGACCAGTCCCCGCCGTCCAGCCGGTAGCTGCACTGATCCAGCACAAGCAAATTCGGCTGGGTGCGGGTGAAGCGAGCTACGGGGCCGAGCGACGCATAAACCGGCTTGGCGAAGACGTCAAGCCGGGTATCCCCGGTCGGCAGCTCCGGCCGAAGCAGTTCCGGCTGCGCTCCCTTGCGGATCACATACAACCTTGATCCCGCAGGACCGAAGCTGGACTTGATCTGCAAGCCGCCATGCTCAACCCGCACAGGCACGGCGCTGATCGCTCCGGTCAGCAAATCCCACTCCTCGACCCGGCCGAAGCAAGCGAGTGTGATGTCCGCCTCGACCGGCTTGTCGCGGTCGTTGTTGACGACAAGCAGCGACCAGCTGTCCTCCAGCTCGCGCAGCATATGCAGCAGCTCCGGCGCCTCCGCCATATAGCTGTTGCGAATACTGACGCTGCGAGGCAGCGCGGCCTCCAGCGCGGACGCCGTCTCATGCGGCTGCGCCAGCACTATGACGCCGGGATGGCCGTACAGCGCGTCCAGTTCCACCGCCCGCTCGCCTTCGAGCATGGAAGCGGTCGGCTGAACGGCGATTACGCGGCCTCCGGCCTGCACGAACGCGAGCAGCAGCTCCAGCGTACTGCGCAGCATCGTCTGCATCGGCGGCAGCACGACCACTTTGTAGCCGGCCTGCTGTACAAACAATTGCCCGGACTCGACCCGTCCCGCCTCCTGCATGATCGTCTCGTCGCCGAGGTCGAAATCGTAATGCTGGCCGAGCAAATACCGCAAAAACCGGTTGAAGTCCTCTCCATACTGATTGACCGCCGGAATATCCCGATCCTTATTCCGAACAGGAATCCCGTACGGATTCGCCCCCAGCATCGCCCACGCCGTGGACGCCGGGTGCAGCACAAGCACGTCCCGAACGACACGCCCTTCCGACATCACAGCCGAAATGCGTGCAAAATAGTCCTCAACGATCCGGTTATGCGACCACCAGTTCGTGTTGTAGTTAAACACCGGCGGGTAATCGCGCTTGCGGCAGCCCTTGATCGAATACAACGCCAGATGCTGGGAGCGCAGATTGACGCCCTGCACATATTGAAAATCCCCGATCCACTTCTGCCCTTCAAATGTAAACTCCCAGCCTGTGCAGCCGTACGTTTCAGTAATAACCTGCTTGCGGCCGTACTGATTTGCCACGCTCGTACACTGGCGGACCGTAATCGTCTCATCGACCTGCTCCATTAAGATATCTATGCCGGGAATATGCATAAAGCGGTAGTTCGGCATCATCGCGCCGCATACGCGAGTAGCAACGCCGAGCAAATTTTCCCACAGGAAGTGGCCGGTAAACGCCAAATTCGCCTCCTCGCACCAGTCGCCGAGCTGCTTGGTAAACGACTCCGCGAACATCTCGGACACCGTCCGCCAATAATTATGCCGCGCCTTGGGCGAGTCCGGGGCGTTGAAAAAAATCGACGGCACCGAGTCATACACGTCATAGCCCCGCCGCTCGCGGAAAAATTCCGGGAACGTATACGTCCACGGCAGCCAGCCGCGGCCCTCCGTAAATTGGCAATGCCGGTCCGCTACGCTCGGCTCATCCGTGAACACGCCGGCGATTGCACCGCCGAAGTGCTCGCCGACCGCCTCCTTATAGGCCTCGTAGGTGATGTCAATGAAGGCGCGGACCGCCTCCGGGTTCAGGTTGTCGTGGGGCGATTCCCCGTTGAACCACTCGACTCCCGCAGCGACCTCGATGCGGAGCGCCAGCAGCACCTCGTCATCCTGCGGCACATAACGCGCCTGCTCCGCGCCGCTTCCGCCGTCATAAGCGATCCGCTCGCACGCATGCAGCTCCATGCCGTCGATTACGGCCCGAAACAAGGCGACAATCGTCCCGTCGCCCCCGTGCAGCTCGCCGCGCACGATGTCGATTGTCAGTCCCTTTGCCCGGTACGCATCCCCGCGTGCCGCCACCAGACCGCCGGCCGAACCGGAGGGCCAGCGGTCCTCGTCATAAATCCAGGCGATCATCCCCTGCTCTGCTGCAGCTTCAACCGCCGTCCTTACGCATTCGATCCAATCGTCGCCCATGTAGACCGTTTCCAGCCCGTCACGGGCATGCATAAAAAACCCGCCGACGCCCTGCTCCTTCATACTTTGAATTTGCCGGATCAGCTCTTCCTTCTCCAGCTTGTCGTTCCACGCCCAGAACGGCGCCGAGCGATGCTCGGACCCCGGCTGCCGGAACGCCTCTTCCATTTGCTTCAGACTGCTCATCTTAAAGCTCCTCCCTACGAACGTGATGCGGCCAAATGATGCGCCAGACCTGCTGCAATCCGCGGCTGCGCCTTACCTCGCTGCGCCTTACCTCGCTGCTCCTTACCTTGCTGGCCTTCGCGCGCCGACTGGACTGCGGCAGGCATTACCAATGCTTGCCGCGCTTACCCTTTGACAGAGCCTAGCATCGCGCCCTTGACAAAATATTTCTGGACAAACGGATACACGGCCAGCACCGGCAAAATCGCGACAAATACGACGGCGTATTTGATATTTTCCGTCATGACGGCCATATCGGTATTGCCGGACATTTGCGTCGTCTGCGAAGCCATATCGCCCGCGATCACGATATTGCGCAAAATGATCTGCAGCGGGTACAGCTCCTTTTCATTCAAATAAATCAACGCCGGGAAAAAGCTGTTCCACTGGCCGACGGCATAAAACAGCAGCATCGTCGCCATTACCGGCATCGACAGGGGCAGCACGACTTGCACCAAAATGCGAAATTCGCCCGCTCCGTCTACCGTCGCCGATTCATGCAGCGCTTCGGGAATATCCTCGAAGAAGGTTCGCATCAAAATCATATTAAACACGCTAATCGCTGCCGGAATTACAATCGCCCAGATCGTATTGACCATGTGCAGCCCATTGACAATCATGAACCGTGGAATAAGGCCACCATCAAAAAACATCGTAAAAATAACGAAAAGGGCCAACGGCGAACGACCGTAGAAATGCTGCCGCGACAACGGGTACGCACATAGCACCGTCATGAACAAACTGATCAGCGTGCCAAGCACCGTATACAAAATCGTATTGGCATAAGAGCGCAAAATCGACGGATCGTCGAACACCGCGCTGTACGCCTTGAGATTGACATCTATGGGCCACAGCCACACTTCGCCGCTGGATACCGCATCGCCCGACGAAACCGACACGATCGCCATGTAATACAGCGGGTACAGCGTGACGATAATCAGCGCCAGCATAATGGCGGTATTGAAGCCCTCGAAGAGACCGAAGGAGCGCTTGTTCATGAGCTATCACCTCTAAAAAATTCGTGTGCCGTTCACTTTCTTCGCAATCTGATTGGCCGAGATGACCAGAATAAAGGAAATAACTGACTGGAAAATGCCAACCGCCGACGCAAAGCTGAAGTCGCTGTCAATCAGGCCTCTCCGGTATACGAACGTCTGGATCACATCCGCTGTCTCGTAGGTCGGACCGCTGTACAGCAGTAAAATTTTCTCAAAGCCGACGGACAGCATGTGCCCCAAGGAAAGCAGCAGCATCACGGTTACGACCGTCGATATGCCAGGCAGCGTAATGTGCCATAATTTTCGCCATCGGCTCGCCCCGTCCATCGTCGCCGCCTCGTACAGCTGCGGATCAATGCCGGTAAGCGCCGCCAAATAAATAATGGAACCCCAGCCGAGCCCCTGCCATATTTCCGAGGACACGAAAATCGTCCGGAACCAGCCTGACTGGGACAAAAAGGTAACCGGATCACCGCCGAACAGCTTGATCAGCTCGTTGATCAGTCCATCCGTCGCCAGAAAGTTGACGAGCATCCCGGCCACCACGACGGTGGACAGAAAGTGGGGAATATAGGTTACGGTCTGAATCAGCCGCTGAAACGCCCGGCTCGTCAGCTCGTTCATCAGCAGCGCGAATATAATCGGGGCCGGGAAAAAAAACAGCAGGGAATACACGTTAATCAGCAGCGTATTGCGGACAACCTGCCAGAAATACGGATCAGTCAGAAACTGCTGAAAATATTTGGTCCCCACCCACGGGCTGTTAAAGAAGCCGCGGACAATCGAATAGTCCTGGAACGCCATCAGCGTTCCGACCATCGGCGCATAGTGAAAGATCAGAAAATAAACAAACGGCAGTGCGAACATCGCATATAGCGCTTTGCTTTTGGACAGCTTCTTTTTTCGTTCAGCCCACAATCCCGTCCGGCCTTTGCCCGGCGCCTGTTCCTGGGGGATCACAGCAGACATGCTCATCCGCTCCCTTCTCCATCATGAGTGGAGAGCGCCGGACGGCGCCCTCCCGCCCTCTCTTTACTTCACACGCGACAAGGCGTCGTTATAAATCTTCACGAGCTGATCCGCGCCCTTCTCCTTGCACTGCTGGATAAACTTATCCCAGCCGCCCAGCGCGTTGCCATCAATAATAAACTTGTCCATGCTTTGCGTCATAAACGCATCCAGCTGTGTACGCAGCTGCTTGAGCTTCTCGCGCTCCTCTTTGTTAAACGGCGGATCGTTGTTGAAGCGGAAGTTAATGCCGTCAGCGAGTCCCTTGAGGTTGTTGTCGCTCCAGGCCAGCGAGTCCTTTGACTGGAACGGCACGTTCGGCCGATCGTCGTAATGCATGGCCAGGCCGAGATAGCCGGTGCCCAGCTCGGATTGCATCGCATAATACGGAGACGGCTTATCCTTGTATTTGGCCATCGTGGCGTCCGTCAGCTTGAATTCATTGTTGGTGAACGTGTAGTCTTCATTTTCAACGCCCAGGCTGGTCAAATTCGTGCCTTCGTCACTGTACATCCAGTCGATAAACTGGATCACCTGCTCCGGATTTTTCACCTTGGCATTAATGACATAGGACTCGCCGACGTGATCGAGCGCATACAACAAATTCCGCTTGACGCCTTTATCGCTCGCAAGCGTCGGCAGCATATCGAACTTCGCCGTCGGCTCCTTTTT
Organism: Paenibacillus sp. sg306046; assembly: GCF_059821225.1. NCBI lineage: Bacteria > Bacillati > Bacillota > Bacilli > Caryophanales > Paenibacillaceae > Paenibacillus > Paenibacillus sp. sg306046. Next base: position 12,663 of record NZ_JCAMRT010000021.1, on the reverse strand, counting down.
CTGCAAAATCCCGTTGAACGTGTTCGCAAATCCATTGTTGTCCTGAAAGAAAAACGACTTGCCGGAGTTCAGCTTCTCCTGCCATGTCTGGGACGTCGCCGTCGCGTAGTCAGGATCAAGCAGCTTCTCCTTATACAGCTTGTTCAGCCAAGTGATCGCCGACTTGAATTCGTCCGAATACGGTCCGAACTTGTACGACTTCGAAGCGGGATCATAGTACACCTTGGTGCCTGTGCTGGTCGTGTAACCGCCGCCGAAGCCAAACGCAATCGGATTGATCAGGTTCTCCGTACCGCTTAATCCATTGGCTGCGCGGGACGCGAAGGGAACGGACTCCGGGTACGCCTCCTTCAGCTTTTTGAGCACGGCGTACAGCTCTTCATAAGTTGTCGGAGCCTTCACATTCAGCTTCTCCAGCAAATCCACCCGAATCATCGGCAGCTGCCCGGCCTGGATATCCCACTTGGTCAGCAGCGGGAAGCCGTACAGCTTGCCGTCGATCATGTTGCGCGTCGCGTCCGGATGCTCATCCAGCACTTTCTTGAAATTTGGCATTTTGTCAAGATACGGCGTCAAATCCAGGAAAATGCCGGTATCGGCAAAGTTCTGAATATCATCCTGCTTGACGAGCAGCACGTCCGGAATCGTATTGGTCGCAATTAATGTTTTCTTTTTGTCGTCGTAGTTGCTTTGCGGGACGCTTTGCAGGTTCAGCTTCACATTTTTTCTCTTTTGAATTTCCTGAACCGCCTTCGAGTTCGTCACAATCGCCTGAGACGGATGCTCATAACGCATCCACGTCAGCTCCAGCGCTTTGGCCGAGTCGCCTGTCGCCCCATTGCCGCCTGCTGCGGCTGGCGCCTTGCCCCCGCCCGAGCATCCGGCGAGCACTCCCCCGAGTGCGATGATTGCCATCCCGGCTGCGCCGGCCCGCTGCTTCTTTTTGTTCCATTCCATACTTGCTTGCCCTCCTTGGTTTGCGCTTTGGCTTGCATCCTTATCGTAGCCTGTGCCCGCCCGGCGAGAAATAACCAAAAAGGAATAACGTGTGCCGTTATTCCCCTTTTGACGCGACTGATGCAGTTTTCCACCCTGATGCAAAAGGGCGCATTTGCTTATTTTCCGCTGCTTTTATGGGCATTGCGGTAGTCCAGCGGAGACACGCCCTCCACCTTTTTGAACAGGCGCAGGAAAGTCGTTCGGCTTACAATGCCGATCGCATCGGCAATCTCATTGATCTTCATGTCCGTCTCCGTCAGCAGCTGCTTGGCCTTCGCAATCCGGATCAGACCGATATAGTCTGTGATGCTGGTGCCCGTCGTTTCCTTGAACAGTCGCGAGACGTATTTGGCGGACAGCCCGATTTCGTCGGCGATCAGCTCCAGATGCAGGTCTTGGGCGTAGTTGGTTTCGATGTAGCTGGTGATCAGCGCAACCACCGACCCCGCCTTGCGCTCCGGCTTCGAGCTGCCGGTTTCAGCCAGCAGCCGCTCGTAGAACTCCAGCAGCAGCTGCATGCGCTCGTTGGATTCGGTCGGCAGCAGCTGGCGACGGATCAGCTTCTCATATTGCTTGTCCGTTACGAGGGCAAACACATTCATCCGTTTCTCGGTCACATACCGGTATCCGGTATAAAACAGCTCGACGAGCAGCGCGCCGAAATTCGCGTACGAAATGCCCCGGTCCTTGTTCAGCTGAATGATCGCTTCGATCTCTTGCTTCAGCTGCCCGGCATCGCCGCTTTTCAGCAGGTTGACCAGCTTGTTCTCATCCAGATAGGAGTAAAAATACATGTGGCCGATCTCCAGGTCAGCCGCATCCAGAATAAGCGACTCCGGCTGCGCCGTCCGCTTGTCCAGCGCCGTCACCGCCTCGTTATACGACTTGCCGAGCTCGTCGATGCCCGGATACGGATTGCCCAGCCCGATCGCCAGCTCACAATAAATCATGTCATATTCGAAGGTTAGCTTCACCTGATCCAGCGCCTGATCCAGCCGCTCACGATCCTGCTGGCTGTGCAGGTTCACAATGCCCACGTACAAATTATGCTCGTACTCCAGCAAATAACAGCTAGCCTGCCGCCGAAGAATGCCCAGCAGCACCTTTTTCAGCTTGTCGAGCACCAGTACCCGGTCTGCTTCGCCGATCTCATGGTAAAACCGTTCGCGGAACTGGAACAGGAAGCAGCAGCACAAGTAGCTGCCCTCCTCGAAGCCGATTTCCTGCAGGAAGGTCGCTGACTTCTCCGGCAGCAGCTGCGGCTGTCCTTGAATGACGCCCATGAAATACTGCTCCACCCACTTATCCGTGACGAGCTTCACTCGCCGCGAAGCGTCCCGATTTTCCTGCAGCAGCTCATGCACCCGGCTCCCGATTCGTTGGAAATCGCCCCCCTGTACGACGGCTCCGATCGGCTCTATCCCCTGCTCGCCTGGCAGCAAAATATCCCGGATGCTCCTGATCGGATTGTACAGCCGCACGCTGAAAATAAATGAAAAGACGATGCCGATCACCATCAGGCTGAGGCAAATCCAGAAAATCAGCGTCAAAATCGTCGAGGATTCCTTATTAAACGCGGCGACAGGCGTAATCGAATAATAGCTCCAGCCAAACGTATCCGAGGCATGATGCGCGACGATGACCTGTTCTCCGCCGAGCTTCATTTGCCCGACCTCCGTCTTAGAGCCAATCGGATATTGCTCACGGATCGCCGCTATGTCTGCTTCCGGCAGCTTGCTGGGATTCAGCAGCACCTGCTGCTTCGGCGAACTAATGACGTAGCGCGTCGCGGCGAACAGCGAATTATGCTCAAGATTGGCCGTAATCGCTGACAATGACAGCGTTGTCACCATCGTCGCTGGCGCGCCATTCAGATATTGCGTAGTGACGCCTGGAATGACTTGGCCCCGCGCGCCCGTCGCGCCCGTAAGCTGGACCGGATTCAGCAGCTCAAACAGCCGGTCCGTTTTCAGCCGCTCCTGCCAGTATGACCGCGGATAATGGTCCATCTGGTAAAACTTATCGAAAAACGTTTGAAACTCGACAACGCCCTCCGCGCTGTACACCCTCTCATCGTCAATGTACAAAAAAATCGTATCAATAAACGAGCTGATCGTGCTTTTATTGGCCGCAATCGCGCGGATAATGGCCGGCGCATTCACTTTTTCGTCAGCGGACAGCGCGAAGTAAGGCTTTACATTTTGCTGGATAATATCGCTGAACAACAGGTTGTTATTGGTTGTGCGGATCATTTCCAGCGACACGTCGATGCTGCGCGAGGAGGACAACAGATTATCGGACAGCTTCCCTGACACATCCCGCTTGACGAGCTGATCCACGTTGAAATACACAATAAATCCGATGACCACAATCGGAATTAACAGCGACAGGAAATACAGCAATATTTTGAAAAACAGCTTGTGCTTGCGTATGTACGTGGCCACAATGTACCTCACCTTCCGCTTAAAGTGCAGTTGCAGTAACTATAGCTTGAAGGCGGGTTTGCCGCAAGTGGGGAGTGGCAGGTAACAGCCGGGACGAGGACTGTAATCGGACGAAACAGGTCGTAATTCGATGTAATCCGTGCGGAAACAGCCGAAAAAGACCTACGGCGAATCATACTTGCGCCATAGGTCTTCACTTGATCGTTTCGTCCGCACACGGACGGCTATGCCGCCAAGGCTCGGCGTCCCGCCGCGCCGGACATCCGCCGGGAACTGTCCTCCTCAGGCTGCGGACAAGCGTCTGCCAGCTGCCAACGCTGCCCGCCAGCCTCAGCCCATCCGGCTGTCCTGCTCCGGCTGCTGCTGACCGCCGCCCAGCCTGATTTCCTCCAAATACCTCGTAAACCTGGAATCGCCGCTGTAGCTTAGGCTCAGCCATTCCAGCGCACGCGTCATCGCGATATAAAACAGCGACACCTCGCGCTCCTCCACTTCCTCCAGCGAAAACGGCATATTTTCGATATTCACGATAAATACCGCTCGGAAATCGAGCCCCTTGGCGCTGTCGATCGTCGAAATTTTCACCGTCTCCTCCTGCCGCTGGAAGCTGCGCTTCGCTTCGGCGCTTTCCGTCATCCACGTGTACGGGATGCCCGACTTGCGGAGCTGGCCCTGGATGTCGTCGATAAACGACTGCCGGTGATTGTTTTTTACCCGGTACAGGATGAGCATTTCTTCATACGGGATACGCCGTTCCCGGTGCAGCAGCTCAATCTGGGCCGCCACATCGTGCATTTCCTCGACAAATGAGCGGCAGCGAATAATTCGCGGCTCCGGCCCGCGCCGGCGCGTGCTTTGCGGCGGAATAATTTCGACGCCCTCGGCCGTCCCCAGCTTCACCTTGTTTTGCAGCTGCGAATGCTTGCGGTAGAAATCCCAGGCAAACTGCACGATCTGCGCCGTATTGCGGTAGTTGATCGTGAGAATTTTCGACCGTCCGCGGAAGTCCAGCCCGGTATCCTGCGCGAGGCTGTTTTTCCGTTTGAAAATGGACTGCGCCCTGTCCTCCACCAGCAGCAGCGACTGGGTCGCCGGATTCAGCACCTGACCGAGCAGCTTGAGCCAATCTGATTCGAAATCCTGCCCTTCGTCAATAAGAATAGCATCGTACGTAGGCAGGATCGCTTCCTTATTCGCCAGCTTGTCCAGCAGCGTCGGGATATGCTCTTCCTTTGTATGCAGCTGGTTGCGCAGCCATTCGTGAAAGTTGTACACCTCGATCCGGCGGCCCGGCAGCTCGCCGCTCCCCTCGCGAATGCGGATCAGGTCAAATAAATCCTCCGGCTCCTCCAGCATCCGGTCAATCATTTGCCGCAGGCTGCGGGACAACGGAATGCCATAGCATAGCACCAAAATGCGCCAGTCCGGATACAGCTTCGCCAGCATCTTGGCCCGGCTTGCCAGCACAATCGTCTTGCCGCTGCCCGCTACGCCCCGGATGAGCCGGTGCCGGTCGCCGAGCTGCTTGGCCAGGTTTTCCTGATGCAAATCCATCGTCTTGATGTTGTGCAGCGAAAGCAGCAGCTGATCCTTGTAATACGCAGGCTGCACCTTGTCCGCGCTGATGCGCACCTCAGGAAACAGGTGGTAGCGGATCGCCTTCACATCCTCCGGCGTCAGCCGGTAGGAACGGCGGCTCCATACCGTAAACATGCCAAGCAGCTTCTCCACCAGATTTTCCTGCGAGAAGCCCTCCTCCTCAGGGTCCACCTCGTCCCGGCACAGCACAAATTCCGCCGGAATGACCTGGTACAGATCGTAGCGGACGAACTCAGCCTGCTTCATACGCGTAAATACCGTGCCGAAGCCGTAAGGGAATTTCAGATGACCGGGGAACTTGCCTTCCATCTGAATGAGGTTTTTATCCTTCTTGAGCTGCTCCGCCACATGGCGCACATTGTCCCGCGCCTGCTTGAGCGGATTTTTGACGACCGCCATCTCACCCTTGGCCGTATGCAACGTCCATTCATCCTGGTTGATCTCATGCAGCGTATTGCGGGTGTAATCCTTGACCTCCAGCACCACAAGTCCGAGATCGGGTCCGATCACGATAAAATCCGGCCGCCTGCCCTGAATTTCCGGCTCATAGTAGACCATATAGTCGCTGGGCAAATAATCGCGCAGCGTTTGAAATAAAATCCGCTCGCCTGCTGTCGCAAGACGCGGAATCGTATCCGGAACCATGTAGGCCATCGCATACATCTCCTAGTCCGTTTTTCCTAATCCTAGTATACAACGAAACGGAAAGGGATGGAATCGGTCAGTCGGCGTACTGCGGATGAAGAAATGTGAGCAGGCTCATCCCATCCTGAACGCCTTTCAAGTACAGCCACTCCTGCTGAAAGGAAACCTGCGCCGTATGCAAATCAAACCAGTCCCTCAGCAGCTCATGCTGACCAACGTGCAGCGCTGTCAATAGAGCTTGTTCAGCTGCACGTATTTTACGCTGCTGTAGCTCCGTTTCAGCGAGTTAGCCAACGGTAAACGAACCAGCATCAATTTCAGCCATATTGAGAAAATTGCCGAGGCTCTTGATATTGACGATATTCGTGAGATTATCACGCTGGTCGATGAGGGAAAGGGCTGAAGCTCCTATTTATCAACAGCTTTGATTTTTTTGATGAATTGATCTTTATCCACGAACTGGAATTCGCGGTTCTTTTTGTCGTTTAAGTAAATCTTCTTGGTAATGTCGTTCAGTTGGGTGTCCTTCAACGAGTTTTTTGTCACTTCATTTCCATTGACTTTATAAATATTTGTTTCTTCACCTAATATCCAGTATGCATTTGCTACTGTCTGTGCTTCTTTTAGAAAAAGGATTAGCTCTTCATTTTTCTGAAAGAGTCCATTTTCATTAAAGGAAACGTCCTCAGTTCCCTGTTGCATGATCTTGACACGTGTAGGAGCCTTGTTATTTTTATCTGAGATCATCTCTTCAACACTCGCATCAAAAAGAGTTTTAGGGATTGGTCCGTCTAAACTTCCAGTTTTATTCTTTATCTTAACGCGAACAATTAAATCGGATTCCTTGACCGATTGGTCAAAGGGTAGTGTTTCAAGCTCTGCCTTGACCACCTTTTTAGCCGTAATCGGTGCTTCTATTTTACTCAGGGGCTCTTGCAGGGTTGCTGTTCGCTGACTATAAAGAAAGTACCCTCCCACTGATAAAATGACTAGACTTCCTACCGCTAACATATTTTTTGTCTTCATGTTGTTCTCTCCTTCATTAATTTGCTACAAAATAATTTCTTGATATCGTAATAACTCTGTACTAATTTTCATGTAACCACCATCGTTTATTGGGATCATAATATTTATTGGAAATAAATAACTTAAATACAATAAATATCAACTCAACTTTCGCACCTAATAAAACGGTCTAAACGCTTGCTGCTGTAAGAGTATAGAGAAAAAGTTTCCGCTATTGACAGAAAAACACCCTTCTTGTTTGGTATCATGGAAGTGTCGAGCAACCATGCAAACAAAGAAAGGTGTTGTACTACATATGTTACACCAAAAATCCTTGTCTGAACAGGCTAAAACTCGGTTTGCCATGTTGTTTTCAACCTTACAAATCGGTCAACTTTTACGAAAAGCTGGAATTATCAAGTCGTTTGGTCCTTCTAGTCTAGCTGTGTTTCAGATCCTGTTCTCCCTTGTGTTTGAAGACCGAAACTGGTTTCGTCTCTTAGAGAGCGAGCGTGGTTCGTCGCTGCCTGGAGAAGACGTTATTTATCCTTTTCTTAATCAAGGCAATTTCGCTTGGCGGAAGTTTCTTCACAGCTTCGCATTAAAAATCATCCAGCACTTTGAATCGCTCATTTCTTCTTCGCGCACGCGTGTTTTCATCATCGACGACTCCGTCTTAAACCGTAATCGCAGTAAGAAAGCCGAACTTCTTGCTCATGTATTCGACCACACGACTGGTCGGTTCACTAAGGGTTTTACCATGCTAACGCTCGGTTGGTCAGATGGATTTAGCTTTGCTCCGATTGACTTTGTCATGCTTTCTTCAGCTAAATTGGTGAATCGAATTTGCGAAATGAAGGAATATCTGAACAAGCGCAGCCATGGTTATAAGCGGCGGCTAGAAGCTCTTACCCGTAAACCTGATGCCGTCGTGGACTTGTTACAGCGAGCACTGTCTGCCGGATTTACAGCTGACTTTGTGCTGATGGACAGCTGGTTTACTCAAGCACCTTTACTTCGTCAGCTAGGTGCAATGGGACTTCCGGTTATTGGTATGATTAAAGAGATGAAACAGCGCTACCGCTTGAATGACAAGTTGGTGACTTTGAAAGAATTGTACGCCACTCTTCCCAAGAACAAGAGTAACGAGATCTTAGGTTCTGTCATCACCGAAACATCTTGTGGATTACCCGTAAAGTTGGTTTTCGTTCAAAATCGTAACAAACGCCGGGAATGGTTGGCTATTCTCAGTACCGATCTGACGGTAAGTGAAGATGAGATCGTTCGAGTCTATGGCATGCGCTGGAGCATCGAGACCTTTTTCAAATTCACCAAAAGTTATCTTAAGCTGGGCACCGAGTTTCAGGGTCGCTCATTTGACATGCTTATTTGTCATACGACTGTGGTATTCAGTCGTTATTTAGTCATGGAATTTGAACGTCGGCAAGAGAACGATACCAAGTCACTTGGTGGTCTATTCTTCCTTTTTGCTGACGAAGTAAGGGACTTAGATTACCAAACAGCCTTGCAGCAACTGATGACTTTATTTCTGCAAATGGCCGAAGCTAAGACAAAACGGGAGAAGTCTAATATTTTTTGTCAACTCCGCGAGTAGATCGTCGGTTTACCTTGCTACATCAAGGGTTTGTTCATGGATTCAAGCTGCGAAAGTTGAGTTATATAAGATCAAAAATAGTTTATTTATAGCTATTTTCTACAAAAAAGTAGCCTGCAATAGAATGGGTACTATCTACTCCAACATTCTGTAAGTTGAAACATGATTTCGGACTATGAGCTTATCGCTAAGAACTTAGATATGTTCCATGATAATACGTTCTTTATCTGTCCTAACAAACTTGCAGTTTGAATTTCAGTTTTTTTTGTGAAGCAATGCCAAAAAGCAGCTCATCTCCGCTAGGAACGAACTGCATTTTCTTTGGTTTCCTCTTGTATTCTATAAATGAGCAAATTGGCTTCCAGTAAACTGTAAAATCAACGAGTGCGAATGCAAATTGCTCTGTGAGCATCGTTTCGAGTTCATTACATTGAAATTTCCATATAATTACCAAATGGACAGAGCTACTTTTTTCAATTTATTCTTCCTTATAAGTCACCTTAGTATCTATCCCAATTGAATTCGCCGCTACATTCCAGGAAACTCCCATGTCGATAGCCTGTGCCACATCTCTTAACTTAAAATAGTTATTCCCTTCAATGTTATAGGAGATCAGGTTCATTTCTTTACCATCCAGGTAAACCTTCACAGACGTAGCTTTCGCTTGCTTGGTTGTTGGCTTTCCAGCAGCTGCTAGCTCGTTGCCTTCAGGTGTGTAGGCTTTTTGGGATTGAAGACTAATTGCGTTTTTAACGCCGTCCCAGCTTACTTCAAAGTTCTTTTCGGAACCATTTACAGCCATCGCCAGATCGCGCAACTTAAAATAGTTATTCCCTTCAATGTTATACGCCTCAAAGGAAACGGCCATACCGTTTACTAATACATTCGCCGCTGTAGGCGCGGTGGACAAAGATTCCGACTTGGAGTCAGCAGTAGCTGGAGTCTCGCTAGTGCTAGTTGACGTTGTGCGATCAACTCTTGCAATCGTCCCGTCCGCGGCTACCGTCACCAAGTACCCATCTCCCTCAACCTTCAAACCCTTGACGACGCGCGAGAACAAGACAGCCTCATGGCCAGTCGGCGCTTTTTGGGTTTTATCTTGAATTTTATATTGCTGATCATCGCTTCCCAGCCACTCCCTCATAAACGCTTCCGCCTTCTCCTTCATTAAAGCGTCGGGCACTTTGTCAATTCCTTGCAACGCATGGTTCACGTAAGTAAGGAGCTGGCCTTTCTCATCTATTACGATGGTATCAAACATACGTACTGATAGTATCGAAAAGTCGTCATCAAAATTAATGATGAAACTTCCCCGAATAGCTTCATGCTTGACTTGCTGCTGCTTTTTTGCAAGATGCGGAAATAATTCAAGCAGTTTGTCAAGCGATTTCTTAGCTGCATCATTCAACGTAACCTCCTGCTCTTGAGCTGCTGCTCCTTGACTCGCTGCGAACGCTGGTTGAGCTAACCCAACCGTGGTTACGACCAGCGTGCCTGCCAGCATCATTGCTATCACTTTTTTGGCTTTTTTCATGATTTCTCTTCCTCCTAGTTGATTGTGCTTTACTTCGAATTGTTCTTGTTCTGCTCAGCCTCAACAGCCTGATCCAACAGGTATTGCCTTTTTGTTGAAGAGTCTTAAGGGCTTCGTCAATCGACTTACGTCCGTCATAAGCTGCCTGTAGTTCCTGCATGGCTAACGTTTCGAAAGGCATATAAAAAGCTTGCGGCACTTTCCCGCCACCCTTAGGTGTGTTAGGATTTTGCTGCAATGCATAGAAAGCTCCCGGATTGCGACCTTCGCCGTCTTTCAAGTTTGTGGTTCGTGTGGGCATTGCTCCATTCACCGAGGCTTTGGCTGTCACACGTGCGAATTCATCTCCGTTGATATATCACGAAAGCCCAAGCAGCCTCCACATTCGCAGCGCTCGCTTGAATCGCCGTAATGCTTCCGAGCCAGAGATTGTTTCCAACGTCGGGGTTCTTCGGGTCAACAGGCACCGTAACGATATCCCAAGCCGGCATCTGCTCCTTGAGAAGGGGCTCAGCCCTTTTCAATTGTTTCATAAAATCATTGTGGCCAAGCGCCATGGCCGCTCTCCCTCCGATGAAAGGGTGCTGCTTCAGGCTATCCGTATATCCCATACCCGGAGTGAACGAATTTTTCCCGGAAAACAGTGCCCCCGATTTCATTGTGTCGAAGGCGAGCTGGTATACTTGTTTCCATTCGCTCGAATCTATCGTCATTTTCATCGTCTCTCGATTGAGCGTAGCGAGTCCTCTGTTTCTCCCTATGACCAAACCAGTCATTTAGGAGTGAACATCGTATAGGCCCAGCATGATTCCAGCGACTCGGCTTTCCGGATCGCTATTGCCTACGGGGAAACGCTGCGCAGGCTGCATGACCTCCTCCCAGCTCATTCGATCTTTCGGGTAGGAAACTCCCATTTTGTCAAACAGTGTTTTATAATCGTTAAAAGTAGTAATAATGAACGACTCATTTCCAATAACCCCCTCCATTCTGTTAGTGAGTTTTATAATTAGAATCCAGCTACAGTTTTAGTTTTTTACCGATATAGGCTTCCGCTAGTTTGACCAATTGTTTCTTCGTAACATTGCCACTCAAGGTTAGAAAAATAGTGGTTACATCATCAGACCTAATCCATAGTTCCAAGCTCGAAACGTTTTCTTCATTACGAAATATACTCATGATCCGATCATCCACTTTAACGACTTCCCATTGTTCGGGAAAATGATATCTTGCTGTTCCTTCATCCGACTTCCGTGTAGCGAACCTTTGTCTGACAAGGATTTGCTGTTTTCCTTGCTCGAAGAAATCATAAAAACCACTTATATCTACGTCATCTATGGTCCCTGGCTTTTTGTCTGGGAGTACTGTCACGCCAAAGGTTCTGGAAGGCGTCTTATCCATCTGGGTTGGTCGCAAAATGGAGACCGGTGACGCCTGCTGCGCTTCTTCCAACGACATCGCTTTCCATTCCGTAGGACGGTTTTGCAACTCATGATCAATGATTTCTATTTCTGTCATGTTGGCACGCCACGACGTGTTTACTTTAGCTTCATACTTAAAGGATACGATTTCATCGCCATTCCAATAAAACAATGAAGTTACTGCTGCGCTGACGGAAACCGCAGTAATCAAGAACAACATAACAGCTACGACCCATGCCCGGACCCGAAACAAGGTTCGGATTGGCTTTTCATTGGGTTGCTTGTATGCATGAATCCTTTCCATAACTTGAGGGGCAATATTACTTTCCTTCAATTGAATTTTCTTCATACTTTGAACTAACCTATCGTAGTTCGAATTGTTGTTCATGGTGCTTTATCTCCTCCCTCAACAGCTTTTTTTTCTTAAGCTTCAGCTTTAGCCGTTCGAACCGTTTGCGGATCGTAGGGGTGCTTTCGTCCAGAATTTTCGCAATCTCGTCAAACGAATAATCCTCGATCACTCTGTATATAAGCAGCTTTTTTTCGGGCACGGACAAACCCTTGAACCAGTAGGCCAGTTCTGTTCCCATTTGTTCCGAATATACTTCTTCTGCACTTTTAACTTGACTGTTCGGCCGAAACAAGGGCAGCAGATGGACCCATCTCTTCCTTCTCTTCACAATATTGCGGCAGTGATTTTCTGCAATCTTGTGCAGCCAGGTCCCGAACGAATGGGAAGAATCGTATTTTGCTAAATGTTGATAGGATTTGAAGAAAATGTCCTGAACCGCATCCTCGGCCTCTTGACGGTCTCCAAGCAAAAAGAAACAAAACCTGTATATTTTTTGCTCATATATCCGAATGATTAACTCAAAAGAATCGGTGTCTCCTTGAAGAACCCTCTGAATTAGTGTGTTGTTCTCCACAATTACCTCCCTCTTTTAGCAACCCTATTACATATACAATCGAAAACCACTTCATGTGACAAGTTTCTTAAAATAATTGTATTTTGCGGATATGGAGCAGAATCTAGCAAAACTAAAAAGGCAGTCGTTGCATAAATAAAAGCCCTTGATCGACAAGGACTCTAGCGGATTTTGGATGAATTTAGTCTGGTTCAGTTAATCTTAAGTGGTTGTAGTATTCACAATTATGCATCAACTCTAATCTCAAGCTTCCACTTTACCACTATTTGTGATAGGGTTCGGCCTCTAGGTCTATACAGAAGAAGACCGAATTAGGCTTAAAGCCTTCTCGGTCTTCTTAATGCCCGCATTTCATGGGGTGACTTGTCTGTAACGAGATATACTTCACATATCTGGAAGGCTAAGTAACTCAACTTTCGCAGCTTGAAATCGGCAAATAAGCCTTGATGTAGCTGGGCAAACCGGCGATCCACTGCTG